>JAHZAU010000021.1 GCA_019423755.1 Oscillospiraceae bacterium | reverse complement strand
AATATCATGCCTTTCCCCGATTGTCAACACCTTTTTTCAAACTTTTTCGACTTTTCTTTTCCGGTTGCAGAAAAACCGCATACTTACGCCGTTTTTTCCTGGAATTTTCTCGCGTTTTTCCTCTTGTTTCCCCCCGTTTCCCCTGGTTTTTTCAAAAAAACACAGAAGAAAACCCGGTCTCGTTACCGAGACCGGGTTGGCAAGTTCGTCCTTTTTGCCGCCGCTTTTTCTCCCATCCGCACTCCAAACCGGCGGCAGCATCTATTCTATCTATATGGATTCTTTCTTGGCGCCTGCGGCTAACCGCGTGCGCGTTCCTTCTGTTTTCCAAAGATGGCCTCGGCAGCGCCGGTGCGTTCCAGCGCGGTGACCAGCGGCACACCCAGGCACAGGCAGGCAATGGCCTCACCTACCGCTACCTGTGCAAAGCACACAGCGAAGAAGCCCCAGTTCCAGCCGCCGCCCAGTACCAGGGTCAGTTCCAGACCCACTACCAGGCCGTTGACCAGGATGGGCGGGATGGCCGCCGCAATGGGCAGCCCCTTGATGCGCACCTGGCGCAGCTGCCAGGTCATAAGGGCAGCGATGCCGGTAGCCGCCGAGCCGATGATGATATCCAGCGGGCCCAGCACGTTCATCCCGGTGGCGGCGCCCATGGTGTTCACCAGCACACAGCCCACCGTCAGGCCCACCGCGCTTTGGGGGGCAAAGATGGGCAGCAGGGTCAGCGCTTCGGACACTCGAAGCTGCACCGCACCGAAGTTAAAGGTCATAAACGGCAAACTCAGCGCAAAATAAAGCGCCGCGATCATGGCGGAGACCGCCATATTCTTGACACGTTCGTTTCTCATATATTCAATTTTCCTTTCGTAGGGCAGCCGGGACCCGGCCTTTGCGCCCCTAGTATTTATTTATAGTCAGGAACTTGCGACTGACTGCCTCTCTGCCCGGCGGAACCCTTCGGGAGTGCGCAAAAAGCCCTTCGGTCAAAAAAGCAGGAATATCATACTGGAATCCCGCCAAAAATGCAAGCCTTTTGCCGCCATCCTTCGAAAAAATCCCCGATTTTCTCCGCCTTTTTCCCTTCGCGCCTTGTAATGGAAAGAAATTTCGTATAAAATATGGCTAAGAAAATAACCCCGGGCCGCCGGCTGCCTGCCCCGCCCGGGTCAATGGAGGTTAGACTTTTGGAATATTTACAGGGACAATACCCCATCCTCACCATCCGTCCCGGCGCCATGAAGGATTTCACCATCCTCTGCCCCGAGATGGCTGCCCTGGCCCACGCCGGCCAGTTCGTACACATCCGGGTCCCGGGCTTCTCCCTCCGCCGCCCCATCTCCATCGCTCAGGTGGACAAGGCCGCCGGTACCCTGCGTTTCCTCTTTGATATCCGCGGCGAAGGCACCCGCGTGCTGGCCGACTGCAAAGAGGGCGACATGCTGGACCTGATGGGCCCGCTTGGCAACGGCTTCACCCTGCTGGACCCCTCCTGCCACGCTATCGTGGTCGGCGGCGGCATCGGCGTGCCCCCCATGCTCCAGACTGCCCTGCACTACGGCCCCAACGCCACTGCGGTCCTGGGCTTCCGCAGCGCCGACAAGATCGTCCTGACTCAGGACTTTGCCGACGCCGGCTGCCCGGTAGAACTTTGCACCGATGACGGCTCCGCCGGCTTCCACGGTGTGGTCACCGAGCCCCTGCGCCGCTGCATCGAGCAGAAAAAGCCCGATATCGTCTACGCTTGCGGCCCCAAGATCATGCTCAAATTCGTCGCCCAGCTCTGCGCCCAGTACGGCGTGCGCTGCCAGGTCTCCCTGGAAGAGCGCATGGCCTGCGGCGTCGGCGCCTGCCTGGGCTGCGCCACCCCCATCCGTCAGGACGACGGCTCGGTGACCTTCCTGCACGTTTGCAAGAACGGCCCGGTATTTGATGCAGAAAGGGTGGTATTCGATGACTAATTCTCCCAATCTTTCGGTAAACGTCGCCGGCGTCTCCTTTAAAAACCCGGTGATCACCGCTTCCGGCTGCTATGGATTTGGCCGGGACTATGAGTGCCTGTATCCCCTGAGCGCCCTGGGCGGCGTCTCCCTCAAGGGTATGACCATCCGCGAGCGCCTGGGCAACCCGCCTCCCCGCATCGCCGAGACCCCCAGCGGTATGCTCAACAGCGTCGGCCTGCAGAACCCCGGCGTGGAGCACTTCCTGGAGCACGACCTGCCCTACCTGGCCCAGCAGGACACCACCCTGGTGGCCAACATCGCCGGCGCTACCGTAGAGGACTACTGCGCCATCGCCGAGCGCCTTTCCGATTCCGCCGTCCATATGCTGGAGCTGAACATCTCCTGCCCCAACGTCAAAGAGGGCGGCGTGGCCTTCGGCACCACCTGCCAGGGCGCAGCCGGCATCGTCCGTGAGGTGCGCAAATACGCCAAAAAACCCCTGATGGTCAAGCTTTCCCCCAACGTCACCGACATCGTCTCCATCGCCAAAGCGGTAGAGGCTGAGGGCGCCGACGCCATCTCCCTGATCAATACCCTGCTGGGTATGCGCATCGACATCAACACCCGCCGCCCCATCCTCAAAAACAACGTGGGCGGCCTGTCCGGCCCGGCTATCTTCCCGGTGGCTGTCCGGATGGTATGGCAGGTAGCAAACCAGGTCCAGGTCCCGGTGGTGGGCATGGGCGGTATCGCCACCTGGCAGGACGCTATCGAGATGATGATGGCCGGTGCCCGCGCTGTTCAGGTGGGCG
Source organism: Oscillospiraceae bacterium (assembly GCA_019423755.1). GTDB lineage: Bacteria > Bacillota > Clostridia > Oscillospirales > Ruminococcaceae > Negativibacillus. The sequence goes on along the minus strand of JAHZAU010000021.1, from coordinate 36,558 downwards.
CAGCCCTCTTCCAGGACCCCATGTGCCCGGTGAAGATCGTCGACGGCATGAGAAATTGGCTGAGCGAAAACAACATTTCCGACATCAACGACATCGTCGGCACCGTGAAACCCTGGTAATCCGTTTTCCCCGCCCCGGGAGCCCTCCCGGGGCTTTTTCCATCCCTTTTCCCCCAACGACCGAAAGGAAAGACCGCCTATGATTATTGTATCCGTCGATTTCGGCGACAGCCGCACCGGCCTTGCCGTCTGCGACCGCCAGGAGATGCTGGCCAGCCCCGCCGGGGTCATCTTTGAAAAGCGCTTCGACCCCTGCGTGGAGAAGGTGGCCCAAAAGGCCCGGGAACTGGAAGCCCAACTGGTGGTGGTGGGCCACCCAGTGAACATGAACGGCACCATCGGCCCCCGCGCCGAAAAATGCCAGGACTTCGCCCACAAGTTGGAAGCCCAGCTGGATGTCCCGGTGGTCCTTTGGGACGAGCGCTGCACCACCGTCACCGCCATCGGCTTCCTTAACGAGACCGATACCCGCGGCAAAAAGCGCAAACAGGTCATCGACGCGGTGGCCGCTACCATCATCCTGGAAAACTACCTTTCCTACCGCCGCAACCAGGCTTCCCGCCCAGAAACGGAGGAATAACCCGCTATGCAGAAACTCATGGGCCTTATGCGCCGCGCCATCCAAAAATACGACATGATCCAGCCCGGCGACCGCATCGCCGTGGGGGTCTCCGGCGGCAAAGATTCCGTCGCCCTGCTTACCGGCCTTGCCCGGCTGCGCCAGTATATGGGCATCCCCTTCGAGCTGGTGGCCATCACCCTGGACCCGATGTTCGGCAACCAGCCCACCGACTATTCCCCCATCCAGGCCCTTTGCGACAGCCTGGAGGTGGAATATGTGGTCAAGCGCACCGAGATCGGCCCGGTGATCTTCGACATCCGCAAGGAAACGAACCCCTGCTCCCTCTGTGCCCGGATGCGCCGGGGCGCCCTGCACGATATGGCCAAGCTCTACCACTGCAACAAGATCGCCCTGGGCCACCACTACGACGACGCGGTGGAGACCTTCATCATGAACCTCTTTAACGAGGGCCGGGTGGGATGCTTCCAGCCGGTGACCTATCTTTCCCGCAAGGACCTGACCATGATCCGCCCCATGGTGCTGGCTGAGGAAAGCGTCATCTCGGCGGCGGTGCGCCACGCCCAGCTGCCGGTGGTCAAAAGCCGCTGCCCGGCGGACGGCTGCACCAACCGCGAGTGGACCAAGGAGTGGATCCGCACCATGGATAAGGAGCATAAAGGCCTCAAAAAACGCCTTTACGGCGCCATGGAGCGGGGCAACGTCTCCGGCTTCTGCGAATAGCCGCTGTCTTTTGGGAAAGGAGCTGTTTTCATGGAGATCCGTCTAATCCCGGCCGCACCCGAGGACGCCGAGACCCTTTATGAACTGCAGGTGGCCGCCTTCCTGCCGCTGGTGGAAAAATACCACGACTACGAGCGCAGCCCCGCCTGCGAGCCCATCGGCCGCCTGCGGGAGCGCATGTCCCAGCCGGATACCTGCTATTATCTGATCCTCTGCGACGGCGAGCCCGCCGGCGGCATCCGGGTCCAGACCCTGTCCCCCGGCCGCTACCGCTTCGCGCCGCTGTTCGTCCATCCGGATTACCAGGGCCGCGGCATCGCCCGGCAGGCCCTGCCCCTGGCCGAAGCCCTCTGCCCCGGCGCCCTCTCCTGGCAGCTGGAAACCATCCTGGAGGAACCCCGGCTCTGCCGCTTCTACGAAAGCCTGGGCTACGTCGCCACCGGCGAGGAAGAGGAGGTCCCCGACAGCTTCCTCACCCTGGTCCACTACCGCAAGGACGCCTAATTTACACACAAAAACCCCCGGAAGGATTACTCCTTCCGGGGGTTTTCTCGTCTTTTTACTTGTCTTCGCCCAAGATCTTTACGATCTCGGCAATGTACATGGTATGGTAGTCCTCCTCCTCATACCACTGCTCCTTGAGCCCGGGCACCAGGAAGCATCCCGGTTCCAGCTGCTGGGCGTAAAGTTTTTTACACAGCAGCACCGTTCTCGCCTCCTGGAAGTAGGGGGTCTTGCCCTCGTGGCAGATGGTCAGGCCGGATTTTTTCACCTTGTCTTCTTCCCGGCCGGAAACGGTCCCCATGTAGCTGAGGGTCTCGCGGTAATCCTCGGGGAAGAAGCACAGGGAAAAGCTGTCGCTGTTGTCGATCACATTTTTGGTGAAACGCTGGGGGCGTACGGCAATAAAGGCCACGTTTTTGCCCCACATGACGCCCAGTCCGCCCCAGGAGGCGGTCATGGCATTGACGCCGTTCTTGTCCTCTGCGGTGATGAGCATCCATTTCTTTCCGATCTGGTAAAACGGGCTTCTCTGAAATTCATCGGGCCGCATCACAGTAAAGTTTGCCATCGCTGTTGCTCCTTCTCTTTCAATACAAAAATTTCTGGTGGATACGCGGTCCATCTCCCTCGCATCCACCTCTCTTTATCCTCATTATAGTATAAACCCACGCGGATGTACAGGGGGATATTTACAGAATCCGCGCCCCCGCGGGCTGTACAATTCGTGAAAAACCAGCAAATCCCCGGGTTTGGGGCCGCTCTCCCCAGCCAGACGCCCTTCACCCCCGTCTATCTCCGCCTTCCTCCCAAATCCTTCCCGCAACTTATTCTCCGTCGGCTTCCTCCCCGTCCGGCCGCCAGGCCCGCAGCGCCTGCCGGGACGCTTCTTCCAGCACCCCGTCCTCCCAGCGCAGTTCCTCCGCCTGGGCAGGATGGGGGTCCAGCTGGGCCAAAAATTCCGCCGACCGCCGCCGCTGCTCCCAGTCAAAGGAGCCTAGGTCGCTTTTGCCCAGGTTCCACACCGCTTCAAACAGCTGCCGCCCTGCCTCGGTGGGCGCCAGCGCAAAATATTGGTCCACTGCCGCCGCAGCAAACTCTGTAAGCATCCCGTAGCGTTCCACCTCCCCGGGCTGGTTTGGGGAACGCAGCAGCGCCTCGGCCTGGCTGCCGGTAAGCAGCTGCTCCCCCGCTTCCAGCTGGACCGTCACGCTCCCCTGCCGGATCTCCTCCCGCCAGGGCACCGCAAAGCGCACCGCCCCCACCAGGTCCACCGCCTTTGCCAGGGCCGATTCGTCAAAATACGCCCACCGCTGGGGCCGCCACCCCAGCGCCGCCCCAAGCTCCTGGTACACGCCGTCCACCCCGTCCAGAGCGTACCGCTCCCCCAGGCTTTTCCCCTCCGGCTGCAGGCGGACCGTCCCCGGCAGCGCCGCCAGCCGCACCGCGCCGCCCACCGGGTCCAGCTGGGCCAGCAGGATATGCTCCGCCCGCTCCCCGTCCCCGGAGAGCACCACCACCTCCAACCGGTCCTCCTTTTGGGGGAGCAGCACCGCCTGCAAGGGTCCTTCTTCCGTTTGGGGCCGCAAGGTCCCCTCTCCCAGCCGCTGGGGCCGGGTCCAAAGCACCGCCGCCATCTCCATGACGCTCAGGCAGAACAGCATGGCCACAAACGCCACCCAAAACGCCCGGCGCCCCTGCCGTTTTTCCATCCTGCATCCTCCTTTTTGCAACTTCTTCTCCTAAGGATGCCCGTCCGGGGCGCTTCTATGCAAAAAAACAGCGCCGCCCTCCCCAAGGGAGGACCGCGCCGTTTGGCTGTTTCGTTTTTTCGATGGCAGAAAGGCTTATTCCCTCTCCAACTCCGCCACCTGATAGCACAGGGTCATGAGGCTGTCGCCCAGATGCACGTTCTGCACCACAATGTCCTTGTATTTGGTGGAAAGATCGTAGTGGGAGAAGTTCCAGAAGCCCTTGATGCCGTAGCTGATGAGCCGCTCGCCTTCGCGCTCGACCACGTCCCGCGGCAGGCAGAGGATGGCCACGTCGGGGTGGTTTGCCTTGCAGAACGCTTCCAGCTGGCTGTCGGGCAGGATCTCCAGGCCCCGTACCTTCTGGCCGATGAGCTTCTCGTCCTGTTCAAAGATACCGATGAGCTGGAAGCCCTTGGCGCCGAAGTCCAGGTCGCTGATGAGCGCCATGCCCATGTTGCCGGCGCCCAGCAGGATGATCTTCAGGCCTTTGTCCAGGCCCAGGATCTTGCCGATCTCCTCATAAAGGGCGTCTACATTGTAGCCATAGCCCTGCTGGCCGAAACCGCCGAAGCAGTTCAGGTCCTGGCGGATCTGGGAAGCGGTCAGGCTCATAAGCTCGGCCAGCTCTCGGGAGGAGATGCGGTGTACTCCCCGACGGATCAGTTCGTTTAAAAAGCGGTAATATCTCGGAAGCCGCCGTACCACCGAAAGCGATACCCCTTCGTATTTTGCCATAAGAGACCTTCCTTTCCCTAGATGGCGCCGGCCCAGCTTCTGGCACTACCGTCCGGCCTGCCCTTTCTCATACAACACATATTTCCTCAAAAGAAAGTTTGAGAATCTTTTATCATATATTTTTCATTTTATAACATCGACGCAAACTTGTCAATCATTTCTCCGCATCCCGGCAATTTTTCCGCTTCTTTCAAATTGGGCACGGGATATTTTCCTACAAGTAATGATTTTTTCATAATTATCCGTTATACTTAGAGTAGGTTCTTATGAACTGCTGTCAATTATAACACAAATCAATAGATGGGATGAGATCATGGATAACAAGAAAAGCACCCCCGTTCCCGCCCAGGGAAAGACCATCGTCCTGGCCACCAACCAGTTCCAGTGTGAACGCCTGATCCGCGCCGGACGCACGGTGGCCGACATTGCCCATACCGAGCTGGTGGTCCTCAATGTGGAGAGCAGCGAATACCCGCCCAATCCCCAGGCCATCCAGCATCTGTTCAACATCTCCCGGGACAATGACGCCGTTATGAACGTCATGTACTCCGAAGACACCTACAAGACCATCGTCAAATACATCAAGGAAAACCACACCAACAGCGTCGTCACCGGTATGCCCAGCACCCCCAACTCGGTGCTGCACCGCCTGTGGAAAAAGTTTGCCCGCGTCAACTTCTTCACCGTAGATGCCGCCGGTAACCTGGACGAAGTCGCCGACCGCACCGTTTACCGTGCCCCGGCTCCCTCCCCGGCTGACCGCTGACCTTCCTCCCGGCCTTTGCCGGACCCGCCGCAAAAGGAGAATCACGCCTATGGATTTTAAAACGGTTGAAACCTGGATCCCCAGCACCAACGGCAGCACCAACCTTTATACGTTGGTCTGCATCCCCGCCGGCCCCATCCGGGCCATCGTGCAGGTGGTCCACGGTATGTGCGAATATATCGGCCGCTACCGCCCCTTCTTTGAGTTTTTGGCCAGCCGGGGCTTTCTGGTGGTGGGACACGACCACCTGGGCCACGGCCGCACCTGCACCTCCCCGGCCCTCAAGGGGTATTTCGGCCCGGAAAAGGGCTGGAAAGCCCTGGTGGAGGACGTCCGCCGGGTCAACGCCACCATCAAGGACCAGTTCCCCGGCCTGCCCTGCTTCCTCTTTGGGCACAGCATGGGTTCGCTGGTGTCCCGCCTGTACCTGATCCGCTACCCCGAAACGCTGGACGGCTGCATCCTCTGCGGCACCGCCGGCCCCCACCCGGCTTCCGGCGCGGGCCTGGCCCTGCTCAAGACCATCCTCACCACCAAGGGGCCCCTTTCCCGCCCCCGCACGGTGGATAAGCTGATCTTCGGCAGCTACAACCGCCGCATCAAGCCCCAGCGCACCCCCAAGGACTGGCTGTCCCGCAACGAGGAATCGGTGGACCGCTACCTGGCGGACCCCGACTGCATGTTCCTCTTTACCGCCGCCGGCTACCGCGACCTGCTGACCCTCCAGCGGGAGGCAAACTCCTCCTTCTGGTTCCAGAGCCTCTGCATCACCCTGCCGGTGCTGCTCATCGCCGGCGAGGAGGACCCGGTGGGCGACTACGGCCGCGGCGTCACCGAGGTATTCACCCGGATGCAGGCCGCCGGAGTACGGGACGTTTCCATGATCCTCTACCCCCAGGACCGGCACGAGCTGCTCCAGGAGCTGGACGCCGACCAGGTGCAGGAGGATGTCCTGCGCTGGCTTTGCGATCATCTCCCGGCCTAAACCCCAAAAACGCAAAACAAACACAAAACGCCCCTGCCCTGCGGCAGAGGCGTTTTTTCTTGCGTTTTTCGCTTTACCAGTCCATGCCTTCCGGCGCCGGGGAGTCCCCCCAGTCAAAGCCCATCTCCTGCCAAAGCAGCAGCCGGTCGTAAGGAGCGTCGAAGCTCTCCCCGTCGATGACCAGATAAACGTTGCCGTTGTTGCTCACCTGATGGGTGCTGCCGTCGGTCATGGTCAGGTAGAGGGTCGCCCCACCCCCGGCCAGCGGCTCCGGCTCCGGCACATAGCTGCCCATACTCTGCTGCAGCAGAAGGGCCACGGTTTCATACTCCTCCGGCGCCAGCTCCCGGTAACATTTCTCCGGGTCCGCCGGAGAGACCACCAGCTCCACCCGAGCGATCTGCTCCGCCGTCACCTGCTGGGCCCACTGCAAGGTGTCCCGCGGCTGGGAAAGCCAACCGCTCACCACCCAGTAACCCGCCGAGAGGATAGCAAACACCCCGACGAAAAGCGCCCATTTTTTCTTCATCCGACCCACTCCTTTCTGCGCTCCATTGTATCATCCCGCCCAAAAGCGGTCAAGTTTTTCCCTCTTTTCCCACAAAAGGCGTCCATTTCCCCTTGACAAGCCGCCGTTATCCGGTATAATCAAACATATATCCGGCGGGTCTGTGTGGTCCGCCGGTCCTTATCTGCGTATTTGCTTTATCGCTTTAAAGCAAATACGTCCTTTGACGGCAGCAAATGCCCTTTTGCCGTCCAAATCACAAGAAATGAGGTTGTTTCATGAGCAGCAAAAAACACACCCTGCCGGGCAACGGTTCCTTTACCAACCGCATCGGCTTTATCCTGGCCTCAGTGGGCTCCGCCGTGGGCATGGGTAACATCTGGATGTTCCCCTACCGGGTGGGGCAGTACGGCGGCGCCGCCTTTTTCATCCCCTATTTCCTCTTTGTGGCCCTGTTCGGTTATGTGGGCCTTTCCGGTGAGTTCGCCCTGGGGCGGATGACCGGCACCGGCCCCGTTGGTTCCTACGAAGCGGCCATGGCCTCCCGCGGCAAAAAAGGCGGCTCCAAGCTGGGTACCTTCCCGCTGCTGGGCTCCTTCGGTATCGCCATCGGCTACTGCATCGTGGTCGCCTGGGTGCTGCGTACCACCTTCGGCTCCCTGACCGGTACCCTCTTCTCCGGTATCGCCAGTGAGGAATACTTCTCCCAGGCCACCGGCCCCTTCGGCAGCGTCATCTGGCACTTCCTGGTGGTGGCCATCACCGCAGCGGTGCTGCTGGGCGGCGTCATCAACGGCATCGAAAAGGTCAACAAGTTCATGATGCCCACCTTCTTCGTGCTGTTCCTCATCATCGCCCTGCGCGTGGCCTTCCTGCCGGGCAGCCTGGACGGCTACCGCTACCTGCTGGTGCCTCAGTGGGACGCCCTGCTTAACCCGCAAACCTGGGTCATGGCTATGGGCCAGGCCTTCTTCTCCCTGTCCATCACCGGCTCCGGTATGATCATCTACGGCAGCTACCTGAGCCGCGACGAGGATATCCCCCATTCCTCCGCCCTCACTGCCATTCTGGACACCTGCGCCGCCCTCATCGCCGGCTTTGCCATCATCCCGGCGGTGTTCGCCTTCGGCCTGGACCCTCAGTCCGGCCCGCCCCTTATGTTCATCACCCTGCCCAAGGTGTTCCAGCAGATGCCCTTCGGCCGTCTGTTCGCCATCTTCTTCTTCGTGTCGGTGACCTTCGCCGGTATCACCTCCCTCATCAATATGTTTGAGGTCTGCGCCGAGGCGCTGCAGTCCCGCTTCCAGTTCTCCCGCACCAAGGCGGTGCTGCTGGTAGCGGCCATCATCTTCTTCATCGGCCTCTTCCTGGAGTACGAGCCGTACATGGGCCGCTGGATGGACTTCATCACCATCATCATCGTCCCCATCGGCGCCCTGCTGGGAGCCATCATGATCTACTGGGTCTTCGGCGTGGATGTTATGCGCAAAGAGCTGGAAACCGGCCGCGACAAACCGCTGCCCCGGTGCTTCGGCTTCCTGGCAAAATACGTTTACGTTGGCCTGAGCCTCCTTGTGGTGGTATTGGGCATCCTGCTGGGCGGCATTGGTTAATCGGCCGCCTCTCTCCACAAAAACAGACCGCTGTCCTTCCCCTTTTTCGGGGTGGGACAGCGGTCCTTTTTTGCGCTTATTCGATTAGATCACGATGCCGCCGTTGGGGCTGAGCACCTGCCCGGTGATAAACCGGGACTGTTCGCTTGCCAAAAACCAGATGGCGTCGGCAATATCCTCGGGGGCGCCGATGGTCTGCAGGGGGGTCTCCTCCCGCAGCTCCTCCCAAACTTCCGGGGTCAGATGAGCGTTCATCTCGGTGGCCACCACGCCGGGCGCCACGCAGTTGACCCGGATGCCGGAAAGCCCCAGCTCCTTGGCCAGCGCCTTGGTCAGCCCGATGACCGCCGCCTTGGCCGCCGAGTAATGCACCTCGCAGGAGGCCCCGGCGATGCCCCAGATGGAGGACAGGTTGACGATGCTCCCGGCCTTGCGGTGGATCATCCCCGGCAGCACCGCCTGGCAGCAGTAAAACATCCCCTTGACGTTGACGTCGAACATCCGGTCCCAGTCCTCGTCGGTCAGGTCGCTGAATAACTTCTGCTGGGCGATACCGGCGTTGTTGACCAGGGCGTCGATCCGCCCAAAGGCCCGCTGGGCCTCGTCCACCAGCTGCTGCACCTGCTGCCGGTCGGCCACATCCGCCGGGAAGGCCAACAGATTGCCGCCAAGCTGGCGGGCTTGGTGTTCCAGCCGGCGGGCTTCCTCCTCACCGGTGCGGTACTGGGCCGCCACGTTCCAACCTTCCTTGATAAACCGCAGCGCCGCCGCCCGGCCAATGCCCCGGGATGCCCCGGTGATCAGCACCGTCTGTGCCATACAAAACCCTCCCAGCCAAAAAAATGCAAGAAAAAAGGCTGCCGAATACTTCCGACAACCTTCTTTGGTGACCTATCGGAGACTCGAACTCCGGACACCCTGATTAAAAGTCAGGTGCTCTACCGACTGAGCTAATAAGTCATTTTTTCTTTTGTTTTTGTTGTGTCCCTCACAACGTTATTTATTATATCACCGGTTTCCCGATATGTCAACAGGTTTTTTCAATTTTTTTTAAAAAACTTTCGACCCCTCTCTGCCTTTTCATTTTCCCGGTTCTGGGGTACAATAAACACACATTCTTTCCCGAAAGGAGGCCCCCGATCTATGGCCGTTACCCTGGATACCAGCATCCAATACCTCAAGGGCGTGGGCGAAAAGCGCGCCGCCCTCTACCGCAAGCTGGACATCCACACCATCCGGGACCTGCTCTACTTCTTCCCCCGCTCCTACCTGGACCTGAGCTCCCCCACCGATATTGCCGCCTGCCCGTCCGGCATCCCCTGCACCATCCGGGCGCGGGTGCTTTCCCACAGCCGGGAGCAGCGCATCCGCAAGGGGCTTTCCCTTTTTAAAGTCCAGGTGGCCGACGACACCGGCAGCCTTATTCTGACCTTCTTTAATGCGAAATATACCGCCGAATCCTTAAAACAGGACGAAGAATATCTCTTTTACGGCAAGGTCTCTAACCGCCAGATGCCCTCGCCCCTCTGCTTTCCCGCCAGCACCCCCACCCGCCTGCTGCCCATCTACCCGCTGACCCAGGGCCTCAGCTCCAAGATGCTGCACGCAAACGCCCTCCAAGCCCTGGAGCTGCTGGACGAGCAGGTCCCCGACCCCATCCCCGCCTTCCTGCGCCGGGAATACAACCTCTGCCACCTGCACTACGCCCTGCGAAACGTCCACAACCCCGCCTCCCCCGAGGCCCTGGACTGCGCCCGACGCCGGCTGGTGTTTGAGGAGTTCTTCACCCTTTCCCTCTGCCTGTCCACCGTCCGCAGCCGCCACGTGGCCCACACCGCCTACCGCTGCCCCGACCGGGACCTTTCGGTCTTTACCGCCTCCCTGCCCTTCTCCCTCACCGATGCCCAGCAGCGGGCCATCGACGACCTGTGCCGGGACCTAGATTCCCCCGTGCCCATGAATCGCCTGGTGCAGGGGGACGTAGGCTCCGGCAAGACCATGGTGGCCGCCGCCGGGTGCTACCTGGCCTGGAAAAATGGCTTCCAGTCCGCCCTCATGGCCCCCACCGAGATCTTGGCCCAGCAGCATCACCAGGGCCTTTCCCGCCTGCTGGAGCCCCTGGGCCTGCGGGTAGGGCTGCTCACCGGCTCCCTTACCGCCAAGGAAAAGCGCACCCTCTACCAGCAGCTTGCTGACGGCAGCATCGACCTGTGCGTCGGCACCCACGCCCTGCTTTCCCAGGGGGTGGAATTTGCCCGCCTGGCCCTGGTGGTCACCGACGAGCAGCACCGCTTCGGGGTGGCCCAGCGGGCCCGCCTGTCGGAAAAATCCGACCATCCCCACACCCTGGTCATGTCCGCCACCCCCATCCCCCGTACCCTGGCCCTTATGGTCTACGGCGACCTGGACGTGTCGGTCATCGACCAGCTGCCCCCCAGCCGCCAGCCGGTGCAGACCTTCGTCATCGACTCCTCCAAAAAGCTCCGGGCCTACCGCTTCATCCAGGACCACCTAGACCGGGGCCTGCAGGCCTACATCGTCTGTCCCCTGGTGGAAAGCGACGAGGACACCGACCCCACCCTGCAAAACGTCCAGGAATACGCCGCCCAGCTGCAGGAAGGCCCCTTTTGCAGCTACCGGGTGGGCCTGCTCCACGGCAAGATGAAGCCCCGGGAAAAGGACGCCGTCATGGCGGACTTCTCCGCCGGACGCATCCAGCTGCTGGTCTCCACCACCGTGGTGGAGGTGGGTGTGGACGTACCCAACGCCGTGGTGATGATGATCGAAAACGCCGAGCGCTTCGGCCTGAGCCAGCTGCACCAGCTGCGGGGCCGGGTGGGCCGGGGGCAGGAGCGTTCCACCTGCATCCTGGTCTCGGACAACAAAAACCCCGACACCCGCGCCCGGCTGGAGCTGATGCACCAGACCAACGACGGCTTCCGTATTGCAGAATACGACCTGAAGACCCGCGGCCCCGGCGACTTTTTGGGCAAGCGGCAGCACGGCCTGCCCCAGCTGCGCATCGCCGACCTGTCCGGCGACATGGAGGTGCTCATGCAGGCCCAGCAGGCCGCCCAGCAGGCCTTTGCCCGCAAGCAGGAGCTGACCCGCGCCGAGCGCGACCAGCTCAACGCCTGCATCCTCCGCCTGATGCACTCGGTGGGCGAACGTCTCAATTAATATAAAATCCCGCAAAAAACACCACCCTCCCCCTGCCAAAACGGCTGGGGAACGGGTGGTGTTTCTCTTTTCTTTACTTATACCGCACAGCGGTGCCGTAGGCGATGACCTCCGCCGCCCCCTGCATGACGCTGGACGAGGCAAACCGCAGGTTGAGCACCGCGTCGGCCCCCAGGGTCTCGGCGTCCTTGACCATCCGCCCCATGGCGATCTGTCTCGCTTCCTCCAACATCTTGGTGTAGTCGGTGATCTCGCCGCCCACCAGGGTCTTCATGGCGGAGAGGAAATCCCGCCCGAAGTTCTTGCTGTACACCACGCTGCCCTTTACCAGGCCCAGCGCCTCCACCTCTTTGCCGGGGATGTGGTCGATATTCAAAATGGTCATAACCGTCCCTCCTTGGACTTTAGTAATTTTTGTACTCGTCTTCTTCGCCCTTTTGGATCTCGCGGATGCGGCTGCGCAGGGCAAGCAGGATGCCCACCCCAAAGGCCGGCGGCAGGCTCAAGAATAGCGCCGCCATCAAAAACGGCAGCGGCTCCACCGAAAGCCCCCAGATGATGAAGCCTTCCACCAGCCCCACCAGCACCAGGAAAAACGCCGCCGAGATCCAGCTTCCCCAGATCTTTTTGCGTTTGTTTTTGTTGTCCTCGCCCATATCCAGAAAATGCGCCCCCTCTCGCTCCAATTCCTCAATCTGCTGCAGGTACTGCCCGGCGTCCAGCTCGTCCAAACTGCCGGGCTCCCCCAGCAGCTGGCGGCAGAGGCACTGGGCGGTTTCCAGGCTTTTGCGCTGGCGTTCCAGCAAAAACAGATGCCGGTTCATCCCCTCGGAAAGGGTCAGCCCGCCTTCCAGCATGACGCGGATCTCCTCCAGCGGCACCGAAAGCTTGCGCATGAGTTTGATCTTTTCCAGCCGCAGGATGTCCTCCTCGCCGTAATCCCGGTAGCCGTTGCCTGCCTCCCGCTTGGGATGCAGCAGCCCCTCCTGTTCGTAAAAGCGGATGTTCTTTTTGGAGATGCCCACCCGCTGCTCTACCTGACTGATCTGCATGCTTGTTTCACCTCTGTGGCTGTATTGTAAGCCCTCACCCTTGTGGAAGGTCAAGACCTTTTTCTCAAAAATTGATACAAAAAGGCCCTCCCGCATCCTTCCCGGAGCCGGAGGGTCCTGTTTTGGGGCGTTTATTGCTCCTGCTTGCGCTTCACCGGGCGGCGGGTGCCGTCGGGCTGCACGATCACCGTGTTTTCCAGGGTGGCCCGCAGGTTCGAGCGCATGCTGTCGATGTATTCCCGGCGCAGGGCAGCCTGCTCCGCCTGCTCCTCGGGGGTCAGCCCCACCGAGCGCTGCTTGCGGGAAAGCTCCCCGATGCGCGCCATCTTTGCTTCTTCCATCTTCTGCTCCTTTCCCCGGGGCAAACCCCGGGCGATCTATCCTTCCCCCCAGTGGAACCCTTCCTCCAGGGGTGTTTCGTAGTCAAAAGCCTGTAAGGTCAGGTCGGCGGCCCACTGGCCGTCCGCCGTCTGGTAGCCGCTGCAGATCACTTCCTGGAAGGTGTCCCCCCGGCGGAGGGTCTCGGCCATCTGCTCGGCCAGCTCCCAGCGGGGCTGCAGGGTACGCACCGTCAGGTCCCGGCCGGAGTAGGTAAAGTCCAGCACCTGGGTCTCCTCCGGCACCGCGGAGATGATCTTCCCCAGTACCTGCAGGTCCCCCCGGGGCACAAACTCAAAGGAAGCCAGCGCTTCCAGGTAGGCCTTGCCGTACTGGATGACCATCCCCTGGACCTTTCTGGCCTGCTCGGGGGTCATGGGCCCGGTTTCCAGCCGCTGGACGAAGTTCTCCACGATGGCGATCTGCCGCTCCCGGGCAAAATCCAAAATCTCCCCGGCGGCGCTCACTCCGCCCATGGCCACCAGCACCCCGGCCAGCAGGAAGGCCGCTGCCGTCAGCAGCCGCTCCACCCAGCCGGTCCGGCCGCTACTGGGCTGCATCTTCGCTGTCCGCTGCGGACGCCTGGACGGAAGGGCTGTCCTCCCCGGTCTCGTCCACCGTTTGGGCTGCAGGCTGGGCCGCCTCACCAAACTGCGCTTCCAAAGCTAACGGGCTGGCCCCTTCCAGCAGCTGGTCCCGCTCCTCGTCGGTAGCCGGCCAGTTTTCCGGCAGCTCCTGGTCCAGATATTCCTCCAAACACAGGCCGCTGTCGTGGATGAGTTTCGCGTGCAGCACCCCCACATAGCGGTAATGCCAGGACTCGTACATGATCTTCGTCACCGGCTCCTTGTCCTTGGGGAAGCGCAGGATAAACCCGTACTTCCAGGCGTTTTCCAAAAGCCACTGGCCCGCCGCAGTGTCGGCAAAGGCCTCGTCCAGCGTCTGGTGGCTGGGGGTGACGATATCCGCCGCCAACCCGCTTTGATGCTCGCTGGTACCGGGGATAGCGATGGCCCGGGCGGTCTCGGCGTAGGCTTCCTCCTGGGTCTTGCCCGCCGCCAGCCACTGGTTGAGCTGGGCGTCAAAGAGGCTTTGCTGTTTCTGCTGGGAGCGGTACGCCGAGCAGACCAGCAGGTCCACCCCGTCGGCAGCCGCGTCCGCGATCATCTGCTCCATCAGTGGCACCACACGCTCATCCAGCTCATATCCGTTCTGCACCTGGCCGGTCACCGGGGTGTAGCCGTCCGGCAGGCTGTGGTCGGGGTTGACCAGCATCAGGTAGAACTGCTCCTTCTCCTGGGCGAAAGCTTCCTTCTGGGCCGCCAGCGCGGCCTCCTGGGCAGCGGCTTCCTCTTCCTGGCGCTGCTGCTCTTGAGCCTCTTCAGAAGGACGGCCTTCGTCGGAGCTATCCTCACCGCTTTCCTCCTGGGCCGGCGGCTGGGGCTCCCCAGCCTGCGGGTGATGGTCAAACCAGAAGGACGCTCCCACGGTGCCGGCAATGAGCACCAGCAGCAGCACCCAGGTGGCGATGGTTTTTCCGTTCATACTTGGGTTCTCCTTTTTGGGTTGGGTTTAGCGGTCCTCCGCTGCCTGGCAGGCCATAGCCACCCAGCCGCTTTCGGTGACGGTCTTGCAGATGCGGATGCCGTTTTTCTCCATAGCGCGGCGGACGTCCTCCTCCCGGGTGTCGATGATGCCGGAAGCGATGAACACCCCGCCGGGCGCCAGATAACGCAGCACGTCTTCGCACAGGCGGATGATCACGTCCGCCACGATGTTGGCGCAGATCAGCCCGAAGCTGCCCTCCACCTGGCTGGTCAGGTCGCCCTTGTGGAAGGAGATCTGCCCGTCCACACCGTTGAGCTGGGCGTTTTCGCCCGCTACCTTGACGGCCACCTCGTCGATGTCACAGCCGGTGACCTCTTTGGCGCCCAGCAGCGCCGCCGTGATGGCCAAAATGCCGCTGCCGCAGCCCACATCCAGCACCGGGACGCCGGGTTTGAGATATTCTTCGATGAGCGCCATGCACAGACGGGTGGTGGCGTGGGTGCCGGTGCCGAAGGCCATGCCCGGGTCCAGCGTTACCACAACGTCTTCGGGCTGGGGCTCCACTTCCTCCCAACAGGGGCGCACCAGCAGGTGCTTGCCCACCCGGATGGGATGGTAATACTTCTTCCAAGCGGTGGACCAGTCTTCCTCGTTGACGCCGGTGGTGTCCAGTTCCAGGCGGCCCCAAAGGCCCTCGCTGTCCTGGCTGCGCAGACGCACCAGCAGTTCCCGCACAGCGGCCAGCTCCTCCATGCCCTGGGGGTTGTCCGCCACATACAGCTTCACCTTGGGCTCGCAGTGCTCCATAGAAGCCATCAGTTCCTCGTCGATATAGTCCCAATGGGGGGTAGTCTCCTGGAGGAAGGCGTCAAAGTCCTTGGGGTCCTCGATGACGAATCCCCGGATGCCCAGCTCCATGAGGCAGGCGGTCAGCGGCTCGATGCCTTCGGTGGTGGTATAGATGGTGACCTCGGTCCAATTCATAACGAAACGTCCTTTCTTTTTATACAGCATGCAGCGCGCCCCGCAAAAGGCAAGGCCGCGCGGCTTTTGGCTGCGCGGCCGGTCCCTTGTCCTAGCAGCGGTCCTCTTTCTGGATCTGGAAGATCAGGCGAAGGATGCCGGACAAAAACCTTGGGCTGCGGATCACTACGATCTTCATCTTTTCGCTCCCCTTTCCTCGCGGGGCTTCGGCCCCGTTTTCTACTGCATCATACGCGCAGCAGCCAAAAAGGGTGACGCCTCCGGCGGATTTGGGGTTAATTATCCCGGTTGACCAGGATGACCAGCGTGCCCTCCTCTACCGATACCTGGGCAGTCTGCCCGGGCAGGAAGGCGTTACTCACCCCTAAGGGGAAGGTGTTGGTAAGGGTGGCGTCTTCCAGCGGGTACTTGGCCCCCCGGATGCACACCCCGCGGCTTTCGTCGCTGTGGGAAAACACCGAAAGGGTGCAGCGCTGCTTGGGAGCAACGGTGATGCTGTCCGGGCCGCAGATGGCGCAGACCACCAGGTCCCGGTCCATGATCACCGCTCTGGCGCCGGCGCGGGCCGCGTAGACCACCGTTTGGATGTTTGCCAAGGTGTGGTCCATCCGCCCGCCGGTCATCCCCAGCAGGATCATCTCGGTGTAGCCGCGCCTGAGCGCTTCCTTCACCGCCAGCATGGTATCGGTGTCGTTCTTTTCGGCCTCCACCCGGATCAGCTCGCATTTTTTGGAGACATCCCCGCGGTAGGAGTCAAAATCCCCCACCACCAGCTGGGGCACGATCCCCATGGCGCAGCAGTGGGAATACCCCGAATCGGCACAGATGATGTAGTCCTTCTCTGTGTCGATGAGGTTTCTGGCATATCGTTGATCGACGATCTGGCCGCCGCCAAAAATAATGCACCGTTTCATAAAGCATCCTCTCTCTTCTGCGGGCCCCAAACCGGGCCCAGATTCATCCACATATAAAAGGCGGCCGCCCCGGCGCTACTTTCCTTTGAGCTGCCAGTCCTTGATGGCCTTGGCCTGTTCGTACAGGCTCAGATAACTTTGGTGGCGGGAGGGCGCGATCTGTCCCTGGCGCACCGCTTCCAGCACGGCGCAGCCCGCCTCCTTGGTGTGGGAGCAACCGGAAAACCGGCACTGCCCCGCAAAGGGAGCAAACTCCCGAAAACAATCCGCCAGCTGTTCCTTGCGGATCACCTGTTCGGCCGAGCGCCCCTTGTTTCGGTTGAGCCCGGTCTTGTTGCTTTCGCCCATGCCGTCCAGCTCCACGGCGGAAAAGCCCGGCGTGTCCGCCACAAAGCCGCCGTTTTCCAGCTGGTACAGCTCCACATGGCGGGTGGTGTGCCGGCCGCGGCCCAGTTTCTGGCTGATGTCGCCGGTGTCCAGCCCCAGCCGCGGGTCGATGGCGTTGAGGAGGCTGGACTTGCCTGCGCCGGAGTTGCCGCAGAAGGCGCTGACCTTCCCGGCCAGGGCCTCCTTCACCGCCTCGGCGCCTTCGCCGGTGCGGCTGCAGGTGACCAGCACCGTAAAGCCTGCCTTCCGGTAAAGCTCTGCCAGCGCGTCGGTGTCCGCCAGGTCCGCCTTGGTGATGACGATCACCGGCTCGATGCCCTGGAACTCCGCCTGGGCGATGAGCTTATCCAGCACCAGCAGGTTGGGCGCCGGCTCCAGGATGGACACCACCAGCAGCAGCTGGTCCAGATTGGCCAGCGGCGGGCGGGTCAGGCTGTTTTTCCGGGGCAGGATCTCCATCACATACCCCTTGCCGTCCTCGGTCAGCTCAATGAGGGCTTCGTCCCCCACCATGGGCTTGACCTCCTGTTTGCGAAATACGCCCCGGGCGCGGCATTCTACCGTCCCTTCCGGGCAGTCCACCCGGTAAAATCCGCCCAGCGAGCAGACGATCCTCCCTTTGCGGGTCTCTTTTTCCATCCTGTCCTCACCTTTCCTCCTTCGTTCCGATTTATTATATCAAATTTTCAGGTCGATTGCACGAGAAACCACAGATTTTTTCCTTTTCTTTCTTGGGGAGCAGACCACCTTCTGCCCCTTGCAAAAACAAACCGGCAGAGGACGGTCGCCCGCCCTCTGCCGCGAAAAGTTCCTCCATTATTCGTCCGGGGAGACTTCGGTCCAGAAGTCGTCCTCCTCGTCGTCCTGGGTACTGCTGCTGGAGGTACTGCCTCCCTGCTGCAGGCTTTCCTGGTCCTTCTGGGTCGCCAGGTTCACCGATTCGTCCGGCTCCATGCCGGTGGTCTCCACCACCGTGCCCGAGTCGAAGTTGACGTCATAGGTGCGGTAAACCTCGCCGTTGAGCAGGATGCGTACCTTGCCCTCGCCCCGGCCTTCGGGACGGGTGGTCCAGGTCTCCTGACGGGAGCTGGGCTTGCCGTTCTTCACCACGACGCCGTCCAGCTCGGTCTCGATGTAGATCTCCTCCTCCCGGTCCTCCGGCAGGTCAAAGGTGATCTCCACCTGGCGCTTCTGGTTGGGGTCCTGCCAGTTGTCGCCGCCGACCACCACTACGCTGACTACGCTGCCCGAAGGCACCTTGCTGTCGGCGCTGGGCGACTGGGAGACGATGGTGCCCGGCTGTTTGCCCCGGGCCTCCGGGTCGTCCTCATCCAGCTCCTTGATGGCCTCGATGCGCAGCTTGCTGGTGGTCAGCAGGCTCTTGCCTTCGTGGAAGTTGAGCCCCTCAATGAGCGGCACCGTTACATCGGTCTGCTGGGGCCCCAGGGAAACGAACACCGTCACCGTGTCCCCGGCCACCACCGTCTCACCGGCGGCGGGAGCGGTTTTTACCACGTTCCCCTTGGCCACCGTGTTGGAGTAGGTGGACTGGTCCACATACTTGAGCTTTTTATCGCTCAGGTCGCGGAACACCGTGGTGGAATCCTGGTTGCTGTAATCGGAAAGGGTCACCGTCTCCTGTCCGGTACTGATGGTCAGCTTGACGGTGGTGCCCTGCTTGACCCGCTTACCGGCGTTGGGGCTCTGGCTGCAAATCTTGCCCTCCTCGTAATCGGAGCTGGCGACCTCGTCCACCACCTCCAGCACCACGTCGGCGTCGCTGCCGCTGTAAAGGGTCTTGACCTTTTCGTAGGTCATGCCCACCAGGTCGGGGGTGGTGACGGTGGGCACCTCGGCAAAGGGCTTGTTGACGATAAACAGCATGGTGATGAAGGCGCCGGCCGCCAGCAGGAAGGCAAAGGCGATGCCTGCCAGCACCGGGATCACCGGCAGCGGCTTGCGCTCGTAGGGTTCGGCAGCCTCCTCTTGGGCATGGGCGGCGCGGGTGCGGCGGCCTGGGGTGTCTTTCTGCATAGCTTCCTCCCGGTGCTGTACCTTCTGGCCGATCTCCTGAGCCACCGGCTGTTCGGTCAGGTATTTGTACTCAAACACCACCGACGGGTCCTGCTTGAAGGCTTCGATGTCCCGCAGCATCTCCGCTGCCGACTGGTACCGCTGGGCGGCGTCCTTCTGCATGGCCCGCATGGTGATCTCCTCCAGCCCCACCGGGATGGAGGGGTTTAGAGAGCGGGGCCGCAGCGGCTGGCTCTGGATCTGCTTGATGGCCACCGAAACCGGAGAATCCGCCTCAAAGGGCAGCTTTCCGGTGAGCATCTCGAACATCATGACGCCCAGGGAGTAGATGTCGGTGCGGGCGTCGGTGGGGGCGCCGCTGGCCTGCTCGGGGCTGATGTAATGCACCGAGCCGATGGCTCGGTCGGTGATGGTCTTGGTGTTGCTGCGGGAAAAGCGCGCGATACCGAAATCGGTGATCTTGATGGTCCCGTCGGACAGCAGCATGATGTTCTGGGGCTTGATGTCCCGGTGGACGATGCCCCGGTCGTGGGCATGCTGCAGCGCCCGCAGGATCTGCACCGTAAAATGCACCGCTTCCTTCCAGCGCAGCGTCCCCTCCTGGTCGATGTAGTCCTTGAGGGTGATGCCGTCGATGTATTCCATTACGATGGACTGGATCCGGTCGGAGAAGATCACATCGTAAACTTTGACGATATTGGGGTGGGAAAGCAGCGAGATCGCGCGGCTTTCGTTGCGGAAGCGGCGGATGAACTCGTCGTTGTTCATATACTCGTCCCGCAGGATCTTTACCGCCACCACCCGCTGCTCGGCGATGTCGTAGGCTTTGTAGACGTTGGCCATGCCGCCCACGCCGATCAATTCCCGTATCTCATAACGGCCGTCCAGCCGTTTGCCGATATAGTTATCCATTCCGTGCCTCCTGAAAGTTGAAAGGGCGTTCCGCAGGTCAGCTGCGGACGAGGATCACAGCGGTAATGTTGTCGGAACCGCCATGGCTGTTGGCATAGTCGATGAGTCTCTGGACGCTGCCCTCCCGTACACAGGGGCGCAGCAGCTCGGGCAGCTCCTGGGTCTTTAAGTAGGAGTGCAGCCCGTCGGAGCAAAGCAGGACCATGTCCCCTTCCTCCAGGTCGTACATCTGGTAGTCGATATCCAGGGTGTTGTTGACCCCCAGGGCGCGGGTGATGAAATGCCGCTGCGGGTGGGTCAGGGCCTCCTCCTGGCTGATCTCCCCGCGGTCGATGAGGTTCTGTACCACCGTGTGGTCGCGGGTGATCTGGGAGACCTGCCGGTCCTTGCACAGATAGATGCGGCTGTCGCCGATGTTCACCACGTGCATCTGCCGGCCTACTACCACCACCACGATGAGGGTGGTGCCCATGCCGTTATACTGCAAATTCTCCCGGGACATGGAAAAGACCTTGGCGTTGGCGGCGCTGATGGCGGAAAAGAGGATGGCCTTGGCGGCCGCTTCGCTGACCTCTTCGTTCAGGTCCCGGTCAAAAAACTTGGACAAGATCTGGCAGGCGGTGGTGCTGGCCACGTCGCCGGCCTTCTCCCCGCCCATGCCGTCGCAGACGATGGCATAGCCGCAGTTTTCCCCGATGACCCGGTAGGCGTAGGCGTCCTCGTTGTTTTCCCGCCGCTGGCCCACATCGGTCCCGGCGATAATCTTGATCATTGCTCTTCCTCCTCCCGGACGTATTCCCGCCGCAGCTGGCCGCAGGCGGCGCTGATGTCCGACCCCAGCTCCCGGCGGATGGTGGCGTTGACACCGCAGTTTTCCAGCTCCTGGCGGAACGCCTCGATGCGCTGGCGGCTGCCGCGCTTGAAGCCCCGCTCCTTGACCTCGTTGACCGGGATCAGGTTGACGTGGGCGGTCATACCGTCCAGCCGTTTTGCCAGCTCCCTTGCCTGGTCCAGCCCGTCGTTGACCCCCTGGATCAGCGCGTACTCAAAGGAGATGCGCCGCCCGGTGGTGGCAAAATAGTCCCGGCAGGCCTGCATCAGCTGGTCGATGTTCCAGCGGTTGTTTACCGGCATGGTCTGGCTGCGGATCTGGTCGTTGGGGGCGTGCAGCGAGATGGAAAGGGTCAGCCCCAGCTTTTCCTGGGCCAGGTCGTAGATGCGCGGCACCAGCCCGCAGGTGGAAAGGGACACATGCCGCAGGCTCAGGTTGTAGCCCTCCGGGGCGCTGAGCAGCCGCAGGAAACGCAGCACGTTGTCGTAGTTGTCCAGCGGCTCGCCGATGCCCATGAGTACAACGGTGCTCACCCGCTGGCCGCTGTCGGCGGTGGCGGTGTAGATCTCGTCGAGCATCTCCGAGGGCAGCAGGCACCGCACCAGCCCCCCTAGGGTGGAGGCGCAGAACTTGCAGCCCATACGGCAGCCCACCTGGGTGGAGATGCACAGGCTGTTGCCGTACTTGTAGTGCATCAGCACCGCTTCCACGCAGTTTTTGTCCCGCAGCTCAAAAAGATATTTTACCGTGCCGTCCAGCCGGGAGACCTGCTTGCGCAGGATGCGCAGACTGTTTATGTAGTACTGCTCCTCCAGGGTCTGCCGCAGGGCCGCCGGCAGGTTGCTCATCTGGGAAAATTCCCCCACCCGCTTTTCATGCAGCCAGGAGAACACCTGCTTGGCCCGGAAGGCCGGCTGCCCCAGCGCCTTGAGCTGGGCGGACAGCTCCTCCAAGCTCAGGGACTTGATGTCCTGTCTGCCGTCGGTCTGTATCGTTTGGTTCACTTACTCTCACCGTACCTTCTTCATTGCCGCAAAAAAGAATCCGTCCGTCCCCGCTACCTGCGGGAACAAGGTCACCTGCCAGCGCTGGGGGTCGTACTGCCCCCATACCCGCTTCTGCAGCTCCTCCGGCAGGGGCAGGGGCTGCATCTCGGGGTGTTTTTTTAGGAAAGCTTCCGTTACAGCCTCGTTTTCCCGGCGCAGCACGGTGCAGGTGGAATAGACCAGCACCCCGCCGGCTTCCAGATGGCGGCAGCCGTTTTCCAAAATGGCCGCCTGGATGGCCGGAAGCTCCCGCAGCTCCTCTTCGGGCTTGTATTTGATCTCCGGCTTGCGGGCGATGATGCCCATACCGGAGCAGGGCACATCGCACAGCACCCGGGAAAAGACGCCCAGCTCCTGGTTTTCCACCGTGGCGTCGTTTTGTTGTGGAAAAATATTTGCAAGGCCCAGGCGGCGGGCGCCGTCCTGGATCTTTTTGACCTTTTCGGGGAAGATGTCGCAGCTGGTGACGCTGCCCTTGCCTTCCATCCGCTCCAGCAGGGTAAAGGACTTGGAGCCCGGCGCGGCGCACAGGTCCAGCACCCGGTCCCCCGGCTGAGGGTCCAGCGCCCAGGCGCACAGCTGGGAGGACTTGTCCTGGATGTGGAACAACCCCTCCCGGAAGGCTTCCAGCTCTTCCACCGCCGCCGTGCCCCGCAGGGTGATGCACCCGGGGACCATCGGGTCCTCCTGGGCCTCGACCCCTTCGGCGCGCAGCCGCTCACAAAGAGCATGGTCCGAAATCCGGGTGGTATTCACCCGGGCGTAAAGGGGCGGCCGCCCCAGGGAATGTTCCAGCAGGCCCAGGGCATTTTCCTCGCCGTGCTCCTCCATCAGCATCCGGATGAGCCACTGGGGGCAGGAATAGCGCACCTGCAGCTTCTCCATGCGGTTGCCCTTGCAGGGGGGCAGCTTGCCGCCGTCCCGCAGAAAGGCCCGCAGCACCGCGTTCACAAAGCCGCTGGCGCTTTTGACCCGCAGTGCCCCGGTGAGCCGCACGCTTTCGTTGACCGCCGCAGAGTCCGGCACGCTGTCCATGTACAGGATCTGGTAAAAGCCCAGGCGAAGGATCTCCAGCACCTGGGGGCTCAGCGCCCGCAGCTTCTTGCTGGAATACCGCCCGATGGCAAAGTCAAGCGTCAGCTTCCGCTCCAGAACGCCGTAAAACAGCGCCCCTGCAAACGCCCCGTCCTGGGGGCTAAGGCCGCTGCTTTTGAGGATGTGGTTGAGCACCAGGTTGGAGTAGCCCCCCTCCTGGTCCACCTGCAGCAGCGCCAAAGCTGCCGCCAGGCGGGCGGACCGCACCGGTCCCGCCGTTGGATTTGCCATGCTTTCCCGTTCCTTTCTTGTCCCGTCAAAGGGTCATATAAAACACAAATACCGCGGAGAGGCCCCAAGACAGGGCCGCCCCCGCGGAACCGGGGCTAATCCCGGTCGTTTCTTCCAAACAGTAAGATCAGCCGCAGCAGCTGCGCCAAAGAGGACAGCAGCGCCGCCACATAGGTCAGGGCCGCCGCGCTCAGCACCTTGCGGGCCATGCCCACCTCGTCCGGTTCCAGGATGTAGCTGGAAGACAGGGTGCGCAGCGCCCGGCCGGAGGCGTTGAACTCCACCGGCAAAGTCACCAGCTGGAACAGCGCCACCGTGGCGTAAAGCAGGATACCCACGTTCACCAGCATGCCGTTGTTAAACAGCAGGCCCACCAGCAAAAGGGGGATGGACAAGCTGGAACCAAACTGGCTGATGGGGATAACGGCGTTGCGGATCTTGATGGGCACATAACCCACCGCGTACTGCACCGCGTGGCCCGCTTCGTGGGCCGCCACCCCGATGGCCGCCACCGAGGTGCTGTTATACACCGACTCCGAAAGCCGGATCACCCCGGCCCGCGGGTCGTAGTGGTCGGTGAGGTTGCCCCGCACCATCTCGATGCCGATGTGCGACAGGCCGTTTTCGTTTAAGATCTGGCGGCAGACCTGCGCCGCCGTCCAGCCGCGCTGGCTGGCTACCCGGTTGTACTTGCCGAAGGTGGTGCTCACCCGCATCTGTGCCCACATGGCAAACAGAAGCGCCGGGATCACCAGGGTCCAATAATACTGGTCGAAATACCAAAACATACTGATATTCATCCTTTCCGGCCTTTGCTCTTACAAAGGCTCTATCAGTATGATTATATTGTTCAAATTTGAATCAAATATGAAGATTCCACAGCCCGGCGGTAAATCTTTCCCATTTTCCCGCCCAACGGCCTATTCGCCCAGCTGAGCGGGGCGTTTTCCGTTGAGGAAGGCGGCGCCGTCCATGCGTTTGGAGCCTTCCAGCTGCACCTCGCACAGCTCGAGAGCGCCTTCGCCGCAGGCCACGATGAATTTCTTCTTGGAAAGCACCTGACCGGGCTTGCCGCTGCCGGCCTCCGCCGGAGCCAGCTGGGAGCGGTAGACCTTCAGCCGCTTGCCGTCCAGCATGGTGTAGGCCACCGGCCAGGGGTTCATGCCGCAGATCTGGTGGTGCAGCTGGGCGGCGGGCTTTGTGAAGTCCAGCTTCGCCAGCTCCTTGTCCAGCATGGGCGCGTAGCAGGAGAGGGCGTCGTCCTGGGGAGTGCGGGGGGCGTTCCCCTCCCCGATGAGGCGGACCGTCTCGCTGAGGGCCTCGGCGCCGATCTCGCTTAAACGGGCGTTCAGCTCGCCATAGGTCTCGTTTTCGCCGATGGCGGTCTCCTTTTTGAGGATCATGTCTCCGGTGTCCAGCCCCTCAGCCATGTACATGGTGGTGACGCCGGTCACCGGCTCGCCGTCGATGACGCTCCACTGGATGGGCGCCGCGCCGCGGTACTTGGGCAGCAGCGAGCCGTGGACGTTGACGCAGCCCAGTTCCGGCAGCTCCAAAATTTCCTTGGGCAGGATCTTACCATAAGCCACCACGCAGATAAGCTGGGGCTGCAGCTCCTTTAAGATGCCCAGCGCTTCGCCGTCGCGCATCTTGGCCGGCTGGTAGACCGTCAGCCCGTGGGCCAGGGCGGTTTGCTTCACCGGCGGGGCCACCAGTTTATAGCCGCGGCCCTGGGGCTTGTCCGGCTGGGTGAATACCCCCAAAATCTCGTGTCCGTCGGCGATGAGCCGTTCCAGCGACGGCACCGCAAAGTCCGGGGTGCCCATAAATACGATCTTCATGACAAGCCTCCTTGCTTTTTTCTCTCTTACAGCTCGTCCTCGCTGAGCAGGCGGGATGCGCGGTCCTTGAACACGACGCCGTCCAGATGATCGTTTTCATGCTGCATGGCGCGGGCCAGCAGCTCGGTGCCCTCCATGGTGAACTCCTTGCCAAAGCGGTCCTGGGCGCGGATCTTTACATAGTTTGCGCGCTTGACCTGGGCAAATTCCCCGGGGAAGGAAAGGCAGGCCTCGCTGCCGTCCTGCTCGCCGGAGGTCTCGATGATCTCGGGGTTGATGAATTCCAAAATGCCCTCGCCCACGTCGATGACGAAGACCCGGCGCAGCATCCCCACCTGGGGACCGGCCAGACCCACGCCTTCCGCGGCGTACATGGTCTCCTTCATGTCGTCCAGCAGGTCCCACAGCTTCTGGTTAAACTCGGTGACCGGGCGGCATTTTTTATGCAGGGTGCCAAAGGTATCGTTGTCTTTTACGATGGTACGGATTGCCATAATCGTCCTTCCTTTCTTGATTTCACAGGGAGGATAGGCCGCGGCAGGGAAGAAGCCCCTTCTTCCCTGCCACAGCCCATCCTCGGATGGGTTTTGGTTATTGGTCGGCGCCGTTGGGGTCGGCGGCAAGATGCACATAGCGGCTGACGCTCTGCCGGTCGTACCAGCACAGCAGGTCCCAAAGCAGCTGGTGCAGCTCCCGGCTGGCGCGGCATTTGATAAGCAGCCGCATGCGGTGGCGGCCTGCCACCTTTTCCACCAGCGGCTCGCAGGGCTCCAACATCCGCAGCGGCAGCTGGGGGTAGTTTTCCTGGGCCTGCTCCCGGAGCCGGACCGCCGTCATCGTGGCCGCCTCGCGGACCTTTTCCTGCCGTTCGCCGGAAAACAGCAGCGTCACCATGCGGCAGAAGGGCGGGTATAACCCCAGCCGCCGGGCGCGCAGCTCGTCCCGAGCAAAGGCCTCGTAGTCCTGCCGGGCCGCCTGCTGGATGACCGGGTGGTCGGGACTGGTGGTCTGGATCACCGCCCGGCCGGGCAGCTCCCCCCGGCCGCAGCGCCCCACCACCTGGGTGATGAGGGAAAACGCCCGCTCGCAGCCCCGGTAATCTTGGGCGTACAGCGCCTGGTCGGCGTTGAGCACCCCCACCAGGGTGACGTTGGGGAAGTTGAGCCCCTTGGCCACCATCTGGGTGCCCACCATGATGTCATATTCCCCGGCGGCAAAGCGGGCAAAGCCCTCCTCGTGGGCAAACCGCCCCAGGGTGCTGTCCAGGTCCATACGCAGCACCCGCGCCTGGGGATAAAGCCGCCCCAGCAGCTCCTCCAGCTTCTGGGTGCCGGAGCCGCCGTAGCGCAGCAGGGCGCTGCCGCAGCTGGGACAGCTTTGGGGCAGCGGCTGGGAGTAGCCGCAATAATGGCACATCATCCGCCCGTTGGCGCTGTGATAGGTCAACGCCACCGAACAGTGCGGGCAGGTCACCGCCTGGCCGCAGTCCCGGCACTTGGCGATGGTGTGATAGCCCCGGCGGTTGAGCAGCAGGATGCTCTGCTGGCCGTTTTTCAGGTTTTCTTCCAGCTCCCGGCGCAGCTGGGGGCTCAGTTCGCTGTCGTAGCTTTCGGAAAGGTCGGCCACCGTCACCTGGGGCAGCTGCCGCCCGGTGAAGCGCTGGCCCAGCCGCACCAGGTGCAGCCGGCCCTTCTGGGCGGCGTAGTAGCTTTCCATGCTGGGGGTGGCCGAAGCCAGCAGCAGCAGCGCCTTGTGCCAACGACAGCGCAGCCGGGCCATCTGGCGGGCGTCGTAGCGGGGAGCCTGCTCCGAGCGGTAGCTTGCTTCCTGCTCCTCGTCCAGCACGATGAGCCCGATGTTATTCAGAGGAGCAAACACCGCCGACCGGGTGCCCACCACCAGGGTGGCCTCGCCGTTTTGGATGCGGCGGTATTCGTCGGCCCGCTCCCCGTCGGAAAACCCGCTGTGCAGCACCGCTACCTTCCGCCCGAACCGCTGGCGGAAAAGCTCCACCGTCTGGGGCGTCAGGGAAATTTCCGGCACCAGCACCATGGCCCCCCGGCCCTGGCTCTGCATCCGCTCCACCAGCCGCAGGTAGACCTGTGTCTTGCCGCTGCCGGTGACCCCGTAGAGCAGCGCCCCTTGGCTCTGCCCGCTTTGGGCAAGCTCCCACAAGCGGTCCAACGCCGCCTGCTGGGCGGGGGTCAGCTCCACCGGCTCCGGCGCGGGCCCAAAGTCCCGCCCGGCGTAGGGGTCACGGTAGACCTTCTGGGCGTAGCACTGGGCAGCGCCCCGCTTTTCCAGCCCCTTGACCACCGTCTCGCCGACGCCGGTGTAGTAGCAAAGCTCCTTTACCGGGCAGTCCCCGTTTTCCTGAAGATAGGCGGCCACCACCTGCTGCTTGGGGGTCAGCTTTTGCTGCTCCCACCCGGGCAGCAGCCGCACCATGGTCTGGCGGCTGTCCTGCCTGCGGGAAGAGACCTCCTCCTCCCACACAAGGCCGCCCTTCTGCCGCAGGCTTTCCCACACCGGGGCGTCTTTCGCAAGCCCCAGCTTTTTGCAAAGGGTATCCAAATAGGTCGGACGGCTGGAAAGGCCGCGCAGCACCATCCGCTCCTCTTCGCTCCACCCGGGAGCGTCCAGGTTGGTCCCCAGCGCCAGGCGGCAGCGCACCCGCTTCTGCAGGCCGATGCCCGACGGCACCAGCCCCCGCAGCGCTTCATGATAGGTGCAGAAGGTGCTCTGCCGCAGCTGTTCCAGCAGCCACAGCAGCTCCTTTCCCAAAAGGGGCGAGGCGTCCACCTGCTCCAAAATATCCTTGCAGCCGCAAGGAAGCTCTTGGGCTTCCTCCAACCGAAGTACCAGCCCCTGCCGCCGCGCCGAACGCCCAAAGGGCACCAGCACCCGGCAGCCGGGGCGGAGGGTTTCTGTCATCTGGGGCGGGACGCGGTAGGAGTAAGCCTTGTCCGCCGAAAGGCCGGTCTTTTCCACCGCCACCCGGGCGATCCTTGCCATGGCTGCTCTCCCCTTTTTCCCGTCCGTTTTTTTGTTTGATTAGTTTGCGTCTTTTACCTTAACGAAGTCCTGCAGATGCACCTTACCGGCAGCAAACTCCTGCAGAGACAGGGTCACCGGCTTCACATCCTGGGAAAGGCCCTTGTCGGTGTACTCGTCGGAGATCTCTCTGGCGCGGGCGGCGATGGCCACCACCAGGGCGTAATAGCTTTCACCTTCTCTTAAAATCTGGGACATTGCGGGTCTAAGCAT
The DNA here is from genome assembly GCA_019423755.1 of Oscillospiraceae bacterium. GTDB lineage: Bacteria > Bacillota > Clostridia > Oscillospirales > Ruminococcaceae > Negativibacillus. The sequence goes on along the minus strand of JAHZAU010000021.1, from coordinate 8,633 downwards.
GCTCACTCACCTCATTGATAAATTCATTCATATTGTCCGCGGTAAAGCGGTTGGCTTCCACGATCTGTTCCAGCCGGGCGCTGGCCTGTTCCACCGTGTCGTTGACGATGGCATAGTCGTACTCATGAGCCAGCGGCAGTTCCCCCGCCGCGATGGCCATTCTCTTGGCGACGGTCTGGGCGTCCTCGGTGCCCCGGCCGGAAAGCCGGTGCTCCAGCTCCTCCCAGCTAGGCGGCAGCACGAACACCAGCAGCGCGTCGGGGCAAAGTTTCTTCACCTGCAGCGCGCCCTGCACCTCGATCTCCAGCACTACGTCCCGGCCCTCGGCCCGGGCAGCCTCCACCGCCGGGCGGGGAGTGCCGTAGTAGTTGCCGTTGTAGCAGGCGTGTTCCAGCATCTGGCCGTCGGCCACCAGCTTTTCAAAGCCTTCCCGGCTCATAAAGTGGTAATGCACCCCGTCCACCTCGCCAGGACGAGGGCTGCGGGTGGTGGCGGATACCGACACCATGGCCCGCGGGTGGCCCGCCAAATAATGCTGCAGCACGGTGCCTTTGCCCACGCCGCTGGGGCCAGAGAATACGATCAGCTGTCCTTTGTTATTCATCGTCTTCCAGCTCCTCTTCTTCCTCATCGTCATCGTTGAGACGGTTGGCCACCGTCTCGGGCTGGACGGCCGACAGGATCACATGGTCGCTGTCGGTGATGATGACCGCACGGGTACGGCGGCCGTAGGTGGCGTCGATGAGGCTCCCGCGCTCGCGGGCATCGGTGATGATCCGCTTGATGGGGGCCGATTCCGGGCTCACGATGGCCACCAGCCGGTTGGCCGAGACCATGTTGCCAAACCCAATATTGATCAGTTTCATTGGCTTTTTCCTTTCTGCGGCGGACCGGGTGTCCCCCGGCCGCGTCCCCTGTTATTCCACGTTCTGGATCTGCTCGCGGATCTTTTCGATCTCGGCCTTCAGGTCCACCACGATGCGTGCCACTTCCATGTCCTGGGCCTTGGAGCCGATGGTGTTGGACTCGCGGTTAAATTCCTGTACCAGGAAGTCCAGCTTGCGGCCCACCGGCTCGCCGGAATCGAGGATGTCCCGGAACTGGTGGATGTGGCTGCGCAGGCGGACGGTCTCCTCGTCCACCGCCACCTTCTCGGCAAAGATAGCCGCCTCGGTGAGGACACGCTGCTGGTCCACAGCCTTGTCCGCCAGCACCTCCTGCAGGCGGTTGTACAGCCGGGTGCGATAGGCCTCCACCGTCTGGGGGGAGCGCTCCTCCACCTGGGCCACCAGGCCCTCGATGGTGACCAAGCGGTTGCGCAGGTCCTGCTCCATGCGGCGGCCTTCCGCCTCCCGCATGCTGACAAAGCGCTCTACCGCCTCTTTGGCCACCTGGCTCACCGCTTCCCAGACCTGGTCCTCGTCCTCCTGCACCCGGGTAACGGTAAAGATGTCCCCGAAGCGCGCCAGCTGGCTGACGGTGATGTCGTTTTTCACCTGCAGGTCCTCCGACAACTGGGTCAGAGCCTCCAGATACTCTCGGGCCAGGCTGTGGTCGATGGTGACCCGGGTGGCGCTGCCGGAAACCGGCTGGATGGTGACGCTTACGTCCACCTTACCGCGGGAGATGCTGGCTTTCAGGTAGCCTTTGAGCTTCTCCTCCAAATATGCGTATGTCCGGGGGACCCGGGCGGAATATTCCAAAAACCGGTGATTGACCGACCGCAGCTCCACTGTAATATCCCAGCGGTCCACGATCCTCTGTGCCCGGCCAAAGCCGGTCATGCTCCGTACCATGGTGTTGCGTTCCTCCCTTTCTGCCAAGGATTTTTCGCCGCCGGACCGGCATGTCCGCGGCGCAGCCGGGGGCTTCCCGGCGCAAAACAGCTTCGCATACTGCTATCATAATATTTTACTATACCCACTGGGGCCTGTCAACCAAGCCCCTTTTGTTTTCGCGGATTTTCGCCTATTTTCTCCCGTTTTCCCCGGCATCTTCCCCCACGCCGGGCTGCGGCGGCAGGGCGTAAAGGTTGGTGTCCCAGGCGGGGATGGAGCGGTGGTGCCGCAGGTAAAAGCGGTACCCGGGGCAGATGGCGTCCACCTGCCGGGCGATGGCAAACAGGTCCTCGCTGCGGTGGTAGGCGGCCAGCAGCATCTTGGGCTTCCACTCCTGGATGGTCCGGCGGCAGCCCTCGATGGCCTGGCTCTCGCTGCCCTCCACGTCCATGTTGATAAAGCTCACCCGCTGCCCCTCCCGCACCCGGTCCAGGCTGTCGGCCTGCACCGAGACCTCCTTTTTCGGGGCCATGGCCCGGTCCAGAAGGCTTTGGGAAGAAGCCTCCCCCCGGGGCAGCAGCGCGGACATCCGCCCGCCCCGGCCGTTGAAGGTCAGCTGCTCCGGGCCGCTCCAGGCCGCCAGATTGCAGCACTGGGTGCGGTCCGCCACCCCCAGCTCCTCCACCCGGGCGCAGAGCTTGCGGAAGGTCTTGGCGTCCGGCTCAAAGGCGGTGATGCTCCGGCAGCCGCCGGCGTAGTGCAGCATCTGGGCGATGGTGTCCCCCCGGTAGGCCCCCAGGTCGGCAAAGTCCTCCTCCGGCCCCAGCCGCAGCAGCTCTCGGTAGGCTTCCTCCTCCGGCAGGGCGCAGTCGTCCAGGTAGCAGAGCTTCCCGCTGATCTTATAGTTGACCACCGCCGCCAGCGTCCGGCGGGAGCAGTCGTCCGACAGCGTCCGGTAGAGCCAGTCCAGCTCCGCCTCATGCCGCTGCACGAAATCCAGGTCGAACAGCTCCTCCCCCGCCACCGGTACATCCGGGGCCACCAGCTCCCGCCGGCGGGAAAGCTCCATCACCCGCCGGATGGTGGGCTCGTCGTGTACCCCGAAGGCCATGACGATAAGGAAATCCTCGTACCGCTCCTCCACCTGCGCCAGCTTGAGCACCGGGTAACCCACAAAGGACTGTCCGCGTACAAAATCATCGCTGGCAAAGATGGCGTCGGCCCGCACGCCGCAGCGCTCCATCTCCTTCATGATCTTCAGCGCGCCGTCCCCCATGCCGTAAATGACCACCGGCTTCCCACAGCTTTGCATCCGCTGCCACACCGTCTGTGTTTCTGTAATCCAGGAAAGCATCCCTTCTTCCTCCTTGCGTCCTCGTTTTTCTCCAGTATACCATCCCTTCCGCCCTGCCAACAAGCCAAAAGCCTGCCTTTCTCCGGTATAAGGAAAAAATTTCGGACTTTTTTGAAAAAATCCCTTGACTTTTCCCAAAAGCGACGCTATAATAAATAACGTTGATTCGGTCAACGCGAAACAACACCACTTTTGGGGGCGTAGCGCAGTTGGGAGCGCGTTTGAATGGCATTCAAAAGGTCGTCGGTTCGATCCCGATCGTCTCCACCAAGACCTGCAACTTCGGTTGCAGGTCTTTTTTTGCGTTTTGGCAAAGAAAATACAAAAAAAGAAGGGTGCGTTCCCCAACCGGAGGACGCACCCTGTTTGTTTTTACCGGCGGCTGAGCCAAAGGCCCACCAGGTCGCAGATGCCGTCCGCCATGAGCGAGATGCCGAAGAACAGCACCAGCCCTTTGACGGCGGAAAACGGGTTAAAGAACAGCACCACGCCCAGCACCAGCGGGATCACGACCCCCAGTACATAGCCCCAGCGGCCGGGCATGCGGCTGCGCAGCACGTCGATGGTGCCGGGCAGCTTGCCCACGCCGTCCAGCAGCAGCACCGCGCCCAGCACAAAAGGCAGCGCCGACAGGATGGTCTTGGGCGCCCACAGGCACACCGCGCCGAAGATAGCCGCTACCACACCGGCCGCCACGCTGCCTCCCAGCAGGAGCGGGTCGCCGTAGATGGGGTCCCGCAGCTTCCACGCCCGCCAAAAACGGCTGACCGCAAAGGCCAGGGCCAGCGCCCCCAGGCACCAGCAGAACACCTTGCTGCTCATCTCCGGGAAGAGGGCCAACACCGCCCCCAACCCGATATACAGCACCGACATCCAGACGGACGCCCCGCGTCCCCAGAAAAATCCGATCATCTTTCTCTGCCTCCTTGCGCGTTTTTGCGTTTTTTTATAGGATACCACATCTTCTGGCAAAAAACCATCTATTGGGAAGAATCCTCCTGCCGCTGGGCCTCCACTTCCTCCACGGCGGCACGCACCGCCGCCACCACAAAGGCCGAAAAGGTGCAGTCCCTGCCGCGGATCAGCGCCTCCACCCGCTGGATGAGATCATTGGGAAAGCGGATGGTCTTGTTGGTGGTCGGCGGGATGGATGGGATTTGAAACCGCATAAGCCCTTCGCCTCCTTCTCGCTGCTACGGCCGGATGGCCACCTTGATAACCCCGTCGCGGCGCTGCTCAAACAGCTCGTAGGCCTCCTGGATGCGGTCCAGGGGGTAGGTGTGGGTGATGAGAGGGGTGGTGTCCAGCTTGCCCTGAGCGATGAGCTGCAAGATCTCGGCGCAGTCGCAGCCGTCCACACCGCCGGTAAGGAAGGTCAGGTTTTTGCCGTACATCTGAGGCAGGGGCAGCACCTGGTCCTCCTCGTACAGCGCCACCACCACCACCGAAGCGTTGGGCCGGGCGCATTTCCAAGCGGTCTGGAAGGTATCCTTCCCTCCGGCCACCTCAAACACCACGTCCGCCCCGCCGTGGTCGCTGTGCTGCCGCACAAATTCCGCCAGGTCGCAGCCGGACGGGTCCACCGCCAGCACCTGGGGGTAATGCTCCCGCAGCCACTGTACCCGTCCGGGGTCGGTCTCGGCGACGATGACCCGCCGGGGCTGGTGCAACAGGGCGCACAACAGGGTACAGATGCCGGTAGGCCCAGCGCCTAAGATAAGTACCGTGTCCTCCTGGGTCAGATGGGCGATGCGCGCCGCCCAGAAGCCGGTAGCCAGGATATCCCCGGTAAACAGCGCCTGCTCGTCGCTCACTCCGTCGGGGATGGGGTCCAGGCCCTGGTCGGCGTAGGGCACCCGCACATATTCCGCCTGGCCGCCGTCGATGCGGCAACCCAGCGCCCAGCCGCCGCTGGGGTCCTGGCAGTTGTTCACAAAGCCGTGTTTACAGAAGAAGCACTCCCCGCAGAAGGTCTCTACGTTGACGGTCACCCGGTCGCCGGGGCGGACGCGCTTCACCTGCTCGCCCACCTGCTCCACCACGCCCACCATCTCGTGGCCCACGGTGATGCCCGGCACCGCCCGGGGCACCGAGCCGTGCTTGATGTGCAGGTCGCTGGAACAGATGCTGGCCAGCGTCACCCGCACGATGGCATCCCGCGGGTCCAAAAGCTTCGGTACCGGCTTGGTTTTCAGGGTAATTTCCGGGCCGCCTTCCCAAACAGCGGCCAACATCTCACCTTTCATCGTTCCTCAATCCTCCAATCGTACGGCAGTGCACTCGATCTCGATCAAAGCGTTTTTCGGGGTGCGGGAGATCTCCACGCAGGTGCGCACCGGGTATTTCCCGTCGGGGAAGAAGGAGCCATACACCTCGTTGATCACCGCAAAGTCGTCCATGTTCTTGATAAACAGGTTGGCCTTGACGATGTTTTTCGTGTCCAGGCCGTTTTCCCGCAGGACGTTGCGGATGTTTTCCATGGCCTTGCGGGTCTGGGCCGCCACGCCGCCCTCTACCAGCTCGTCGGTATCAGGCTCCACGCCCAGCGTCCCGGCAATAAAGAGGAAATCCCCCACCTTCAGCGCCTGGGAATAGGGTCCGGTGGGCCGGGGGGCGTTGGGGGTCACATACACTTCTTTTCGCATGATGATGCACTCCTTTGGCAAGAAAAAATAGACTTCCTGCCCTTATCCTACCACTTGCCTGCCCGGTTGGCAACCGCTTTTCCGCCAGGGGTGGACAGTCGTGTTATAATAAGACGGGCCTTTTGCGGGCCGGGATTTTGGGATACTTTTCTTTCGGTTAGTGAATTATCACTAATACGGCGGGGCCAGATGTCCTATCATTTGAAAAGAGGTATCATCCGGAGGTGACCTATGAACACGCAAGAAGCGATCGTGGCCCGCATCCAGCAGCTTTGTGCGGAGCAGGGCCTGACCCCCAACGGGCTGAGCAACCTTTCCGCCGTGCCCCAGGGGACCGTCAAAAGCATCCTCAATGGAGAAAGCAAAAACCCCGGCATCGTCACCATCAAAAAACTTTGCGATGGGTTTGGGATCACCCTGTGCGAATTTTTTGACACACCGGAGTTTGCAGCGCTGGAGCAGGAAATCTACTAACCCTCCAGCCTGCCCCTACCCCTACCAAAACAGCGGCACGGAGCTAAGGCTCCTGCCGCTGCTTTTTTGCTACTGATTTTTTCCTTCTGTTTCACAATCGGGAAACGGTACCAAGTTACAATCCGGCTGATTGAGATACATTTCCTCGCACGTCCGCTGCGCTTCAATCAGGGTATTGATGGCCTGCTCACTTGCCCGAAATAGAGTCAGATACATTTCTTTATAATCCGCCATATTTTGTCACCTCTTGCGCACAGTTTAACCTGAAACAGGTTAAAAGTCAATAATTCACCCCTTGTTATGGGATACTTTATTCGGGTGATAATGATGACGAACCGACTTCGAGATTTGCGGGAGGATGCAGATTTAAACCAAACGCAGGTAGCAAATTATCTGGGTATGTCCCAGACGGGATATTCCAAATATGAAACCGGGGAAAACGACATCCCAACACAAGTTCTTATTAAATTGGCTCGGTTTTATAAAACGAGCGTCGATTATATCCTCGGCATCACCAACAATCGAAATCCTTATTAAAATAGTCAGCGGCACGGGTTTTCCCCGTGCCGCTGTTTTATCTTCGCTTTCCTCGAAAATTCCTCTTTTAGCGTACTTTTCCGCCGTTTGACAACATTCGACATTTCTTGTATCATGTGGGGGAAGTCGTGAAAAAAGAGGAGGATTTGTCTTGAAAACCCCGTATTTGCGCCGTTTTATCGCATCTTTTGCGGCGGCTGCCCTGCTGCTTGGCTCTGCTGTCCCCGCCGTTTCTGCGTCCACCCCCGAATCCGCAAAAGTATCCTACGAGAGTACTTTTTCTCTCCCATCGGGCACGCTGGACCCCGCCATCGACCAGATCTGCCGCAGCTACGGCGTCACCGGCGCCAGCGTCGCCGCCTTTGACCACGGCAAGATCGTCTACACCCATTCCTACGGCACCGCCCGCCCCGGCCAGCCCGCCAGCGAAACCACCAAATACCGCATCGCCTCCATCTCCAAGGCGGTCACCGCCATGCTGGCCATGCACCTGGTGGACGAAGGCAAGCTCAGCCTGGACATGGACCTGGCCGAGATCCACCCCGGCCTGCAGAATCCCTTCCACCCCGACACCAAAACCACCCTGCAGATGCTCATGACCCACACCTCCGGCATCGTGGACGGCGCCGGATACTCTTCGGCCATCAGCCAGTCGCCCTTCCCCTCCCTGGACGTGGCCCTTTCCATGAACAACTTCAGCGGCAGCAAGCCCGGCACCCAGTACGCCTATTCCAACTTCGGCATGGGGCTGGTGTCCGCCGCTGTGGAACACGGCTCCGGTGCGTATTTCTATGATTACGCCCGGGACAACCTCTTTGCCCCCATGGGCCTGGACGCCGCTTACCTGACTAACTATATCCAGGACAAATCCACCATCGCCGCCCTGGGTACCACCGACCCGGGCTCCTGGCAGGATATGCGCTGGGCATACAGCCGCATCCCCCTGGGCCAGATGTACCTGCTGGGACAGGGCGACCTGTATATCTCCGCCACCGACCTGGCCAAGGTGGCCATGATCCTGGCCGGAGACGGGACCTACCCTTCCGCCCAAAGCGGCCAAAAGGTCTCCTTCCTGAAGAAAGAGACCCTGGACGCCATGCACACCCCTCTGGTCTATGACGAAGCCACCAACACCACCCGCGGCCTGGCCCTGCAGATGACCGAGGACATCGTCGACGGGGTGACCCTCTGGGGCCACCAGGGCAACGCCTACGGGGTCATCTCCTGCATGTTCTACGACCGGGAATCCCAGCGCGGAGTGGTCTTCCTGACCAACAACGCCAGCTCCATGCGCGCCCCCAGCAAGGTCTACGCCGTCAACGACGCCGTCGTCCGCACTATCTGGAACTGCTTCGCGTAATCTGTACACTATCTTTCGAAAAAAACAACAAACCAGCGGCATGGGAAAAAACCGTACCGCTGGTTTCTTTTTGAAGATAAGTGGTCACTTTAAATAAAAAATCGTGCCGCCGGGGCGGTACACCTTCCTTCTTCACTATTCACTATTATCTATTCACTCCAAAAATCCCGGGCAGGCAGCTGAAGTCAGTGAAAAGTGAAGAGTGAAAAAGAAAAAATCCCGAACGCTGTCGCGTCCGGGATTTTCGGCGGAGATGGTGGGATTCTACCTGCGGCGCAGGGCCTGCGCCCCCTATTTCGCGCACCTGGTTTTTCCGAATCGGAAAATGTATCTCCCGCGCCGGTATCAGCTGCGTCGCGGGCAGCTTATTTGAGCATAAGAAAAGACCTGGAGCGCGTTATGGCTCCAGGCCCTTGCCTGGTGGCGGAGATGGTGGGATTCGAACCCACGTGCCTATCTCTAGACAAAACGATTTCGAGTCGTTC
>JAHZAU010000020.1 GCA_019423755.1 Oscillospiraceae bacterium | reverse complement strand
ATTTTGACACCCACGCCCACGGCGACATCATGTCGGTGTACACCAACGACGTGGACACCCTGCGCCAGCTGCTGAGTCAGAGCATCCCCCAGGTCATCAACTCCTCCATCACCATGGCGGCCACCTTTGTGACCATGCTGCTGCTCAACCCGGTGCTCACCATCATCTCGGTGCTCACCGCTGTGGTCATGGTCCTGGTCAGCACCAATTTCTCCAAGCTTTCCGGCCGCTTCTACGTCCAGCAGCAGCGCAACCTGGGCATCGTGGACGGCTTCATCGAGGAGATGCTGGACGGCCAGAAGGTGGTCAAGGTCTTTTGCCACGAGCAGGCCGCTATGGAGGACTTCCACCGGGTCAACGAGGCCCTGCGGGACAGCGCCGATAAGGCCAACCGTTACGCAAACCTCCTCATGCCGGTCAACGGCAACATCGGCTGGCTCAGCTACGCGCTGGTCGCCATCGTCGGCGCCGTTTTGGGCATCAACGGCCTGGGCGGCGTGACCCTGGGCACCGTCATCAGCTTTGTGGGCCTCAACAAGAGCTTCACCCAGCCCATCACCCAAGTGAGCATGCAGGTCAACTTCGTGGTCAACGCCGCAGCCGGCGCCCAGCGTGTCTTCGACCTGATGGATCAGACCCCCGAGACCGACAACGGCTATGTGGAGCTGGTGGACGCCAAGGAAGGCGCCGACGGCCAGATGTCCGAAGCCGCCGAGCGCACCAACGTCTGGGCCTGGAAGCACCCCCACAAGGCCGACGGCACCATCACCTACACAAAACTGCAGGGCGGCGTGGTCTTTGACGACGTGGACTTCGGCTACAGCCCGGAGAAGATGGTGCTGCACAACATCAGCCTTTGGGCCAAACCCGGCCAGAAGATCGCCTTTGTCGGTGCCACCGGTGCCGGCAAGACCACCATCACCAACCTGATCAACCGCTTCTACGACATTGCCGACGGTAAGATCCGCTACGACGGCATCAACATCAACAAGATCAAAAAGCCGGACCTGCGCCGTTCCCTGGGCATCGTGCTGCAGGACACCCACCTGTTTACCGGCACCGTGCTGGAAAACATCCGCTACGGCAACCTGAACGCCTCCGATGAGGAATGCGTCGCCGCGGCCCGCCTGGCCAACGCCGACGGCTTCATCCGCCGCCTGCCCGACGGCTACAACACCGTGCTGCACGGCGACGGCGCCAACCTGTCCCAGGGCCAGCGCCAGCTGCTGGCCATCGCCCGGGCCGCCGTGGCCGACCCGCCGGTGCTCATCCTGGACGAAGCCACCTCCTCCATCGACACCCGCACCGAAAAGCTGGTGCAGGACGGCATGGACGCCCTCATGACCGGGCGCACCACCTTCGTCATCGCCCACCGGCTTTCCACCGTACAGAACGCCGACTGCATCATGGTCATGGACCAGGGACGCATCATCGAGCGCGGTACCCACGACGAGCTCATCGCCAAAAAGGGCACCTACTACCGCCTGTACACCGGCAACTTCGCCGAGGAACCGGCCTAAACCTCCGCCGGACGCAAAAAGCCTGCCTGATATCCTCAGGCAGGCTTTTTCCTATCCGCAAGCCCCGCCGCTGTTAAGAAAACGGGCCAAACTGTCCGCTTTGGCTGGTGGATTTTTACCCGCCGGCGCGGTATACTGTGGATATCTCAAACAAGCGAGGAGGACATCGGATGAGTTTCGGAAGCAGCCTGTTTCAGGCCCGAAAGAAAAGCGGCCTTTCCCAGGAGAACGTAGCCGAAAAGCTGGGGGTCAGCCGCCAGACCATCTCCAAGTGGGAGACCGGCGAGACCCTGCCCGACATCCGCCAATCCAAGGGGCTGGCCATGCTCTACCACATGACCCTGGACGAGCTGATCGAGTACGACTTTGACGAGCAGCAGGCCCAGCAGATGATCGAAAGCGTCAGCGACGAGGCCCAGGCCCGCATCGACTGGAACAAGGTTTGGAGCAAAAAGTACCCGGTGCTGGGGACCTACCACAAGACGGTGCACATCAGCGACTACGCGGCGCCGCTGCAGGAGCTGCTCACCCAGCTGCAGGTAGAATACAGCTACAACCACACCGACGCCATGCTGGTGCTCAAGGACATCCTGGCCCGGGTGTGGAAGGGCCAGATTTAAGTGAGGAGGAAACCATGCCCTACACCCCAGAACAACTGACCGAGGCCCTGCGCCAGATCGACTCCACCATCCACAAGCTGCGCCAGACCCTCCTGACCCTGGAGGCCAAGCCGGAGCCGTCCCGCTACCGCTCCCAGATCACCCTGGCGCGGCGGCGCATCGATGCGTTTACCATCGCTTCCGAGCTTCTTCGCCAGGAGCGGGACAACGCCCAATAAGCAGAAAAAACACCCGTACCGCCCCGCTTGAGGGAAGGTCCGGGTGTCTTCTTTTATGGTTGCGCCGTCTGTCTTTGAGCGAGGAAATCCCCAATGGCAGCCACCGCCTGGGCCTGCTGCTCCTCTGCCGAAATGGTGGCGGGCAGATCGCCCTTTTGGGGGCCGTAGTTGCCAAACTGCGCATGGTTGCCGCCGGGGATCTCCACCACATTTTCGGTGTAGTCCAGCTTATCCTCCACGCTTTGGTTCAAAGAGCCGTAGATGGTCAGGGTGTCCTCCGGCGGATAGTCGCCGTAGATATACGCTCCCAGCAAAATCAGGCCGTCCACCTGGCCGGTGTGTTCCGCGGCAAACTTCGAGGCCATCGCCCCGCCCATGGAGTGCCCGGCCAGATACCAGTGCTCCACCTCCGGGAAGCGGTCCATGACCCCCTCCGCCGCGTTGGGGTCAAAGATGGCCATATGAAAGGGCATCTCCACCAAAATGCAGGTCAAACCGGTCTGCCGGATCTGGTCCAGCAGCGGCAGATAGGCCTCCTCCTCCACCTTGGCCCCCGGGTAGAAGATCAGGGCGGTGTCGGTGGTCTCCGCGGCCCAAAGGATGGTCAAACCGTCCTCCGCCGTGACGTCCTCCTTTTCCAGCACCGCCAAAGCGCTGGGTTCCGCCCGGTAGTAGTCGGACACATACCAGAAGAACACACCGCCAAAAAGCACCACCACCGCCAGCAGGATACCGGCGGCCCAAAGCCATTTTTTCTTTGTTTTACTCAAAACTTGCCTCTCCCATCAGCAGATGCACCGCCAGCGCCAAGCTAAACATGATTAAAAAGCCCAAGATCATCCCGCCCAGCGCCTTGGAATAGCCCTTGGGGGTGATGGCACCCATGGCGTCCAGCTTTTTGATGATGGGGTGCAGCCGCCAGGAATAGGTAGCGATGGAAAGGATCATCGCCACCACCGCCCACCGGCGCACCGTTTCGGTACCCACCGCCAGGACCACCGCCAGCAGGAAGAGGAAGATCAGCTTCACCCCCGCCACCCAGTTGACCAGGTAGGAGGAAAACAGCTTCTGCTCCTCGCTTTCGCTGTTGTGGAAGGCGTCAAACACCCCCCGCCGTTGCCCAGCCGGCTGCCCGGCCAGAAATACAGGATGGCCACGTTGGCCGATTCCATCACAATAAAGATCAAGATCGCAATCGAAAGAATATCCAATTTTCCAAGCTCCTTCCCGGCTACGCCTCGTCCTCGGGGAGATATCGACCGATGGTGTAGCGGCCCCGGGCTTCGGTAGACTTGCCGTACTGGATGGCTCTCACCGGACACTCGTTGATGCACCGCAGGCACTGGTAGCACCGCTGGCCCCAAACCGGACGGCCGCCGGAAAGGGTGATGGTCCCGGCGGGGCAGTTTTGAGCGCATTTGCCGCAGCCGATGCAGCTGTCCTGGGCCAAAAAGGGCTTGGTGCTGCGGGCAAACCGGTTGAAGCCCCAGTTGACCAGGCTGGATTTCAGCCCCGGATGGGAGCCTTCCTCCACCCGGTACACCGGGCGGCGCTCCCGGATCTCCCCGGCGATGCGGGCGATCTCCTCCCGGGCCGCCTGGATCTTGCGGCGGGCGGCAGCGTCGTCGTCCACATCCGCGCCGATGATGTAGTTATTGGGCATGACCAAGCTGTAACTGCTGGCAAGGGGCCAAACCTGGCCCAGCTTCTTCATAGCAAACCCCGCTTCCTCGCCACAGGTGCAGACCGCAAAGGAGAAGGCCCCGCCATCCCGCGGCAGCGTCTTAGCAAAAGACAGCACCGGCTCCGGCGCGCCCCAGGCGTAAATGGGGAACACCAGGCCGATCTGCCCCTCTCCCCTCAGGTCGGGCGCCGCGCTCAGCGCCGCCAGGTCCTCTGCCCGGTCCCCGGTCCGGGCCGCGATCTGCTGCGCCACCCAGCGGGAGTTTCCGGTCCCGGAAAAATAAAAGATCATCCAATCCAGCTTCCTTTCTTTGGGCAGATCCCCGTCAAACAGGTCTTCGCCCGGCTATTTTCCTATATTTTACCGCCCTGCGCCGCCACCGTCAACGGAAAATCCCCGGCGGACAGACACGAATTTCGCCTATGCTTCATATCTTTGGCAGAAGGGGCGCTCTGCCCACTTGCTTAGATAGGAGGAAGTTTTATGTATCTTTTGCTGCCTGCCCTCTGCGGAATGCTCTATTTTGCCCTGCACATCACCGGAACGGGGTCCTTCCCCCGCCCCCTTACCAAGGAGGAGGAAACCGACTGCCTGCAGCGGATGGCCGAAGGCGACCCGGAGGCCCGCTCCATGCTCATTGAGCACAACCTGCGTCTGGTGGCGCACATTATCAAAAAATACTACTCCGCCTACCGAGACCAGGAGGACCTGATCTCCATCGGCACCATCGGGCTCATCAAGGCGGTGTCCAGCTTCGACTACACCAAGGGCACCCGCTTTGCCACCTATGCTTCCCGCTGCATCGAAAACGAGATCCTCATGCACTTCCGCAGCAAGAAAAAGACCCAAAACGACGTCTCCATCAGCGCGCCGGTGGATGTGGACAAGGACGGCAACTCCATCAGCCTCATGGACATCATCCAGGACGAGACCAACATCCTGGACAGCATCGACCTAAACATCCAGTCCCACAAGCTTTACCAGTTCCTGCAAAGCCAGCTCCCCGCCCGGGAGCGGCAGATCCTAACGCTGCGCTACGGCCTTTACGGCACCGTCCCCCTGACCCAGCGCGAGGTAGCAAAGCGTTTGGGGATCTCGCGGTCGTATGTATCCCGCATCGAGAAAAAGGCCATTGAGGAGCTGCGGGGGCTGTTTGGGGAGGAGGTGCCGTCTGCGCGGTAGCCTTTGTACATATTCTGGAAGAAACCGTGCGGTCTCTTAGCAACTTCCACAAAGGAGGAGGAAGGAAGCGGGGGTCTCTTTTACTTGCTAATTGGGTAAAATCATGGTAAAATACTCATAAATATGAAACGGCCGGAGCCTTTTGACGCTGGTCGCGGGTACTTTTTGGAGGAACGATCGACCATGAATTTATCCTTTCTGCGTCAGACCACCGAGCAGCGCCGCGAGCTGATCCTGCACGGCAGCATCACCAAGACCCTGCTTCTGTTGGCCTTCCCCACCCTGATGATGAGCGTCGTCCAGTCGCTCATGCCCCTTTCCGACGGGCTGTTCGTCAACAACATCTCCGGCACCCTGGTGGCCAGCGCCGTCACCTACAGCGAGCCCATCATCAACATGATGACCGCTCTGGCCCAGGGCCTTTCGGTGGCGGCTATGGCCATTATCGGCCAGATCAACGGCCGGGGCGACACCCAGCAGGTGCGCCACATTTCCAGCCAGATCTTCGTCACCGGCTTCTGTTTGGGCATTTTGATGATGCCGGTGCTGGCGCTCATCTCCCTGCCCATCTCCGCCAACGTGGACCCGGAGATCTCCCACAATGTATTTTTATACATTAGCCTCTACTCCCTGGTGCTGCCTTTTTACTTTTTGGAGTTCATCTACAACGCCATCAAAAACGCCACCGGGCACCCGGAAGCCACCTTTATCCGCATGGTGATCATGCTGGGGCTGAAGATCTTCTTCAACCTGGTGTTTATCGTTTGGCTGCGGTGGGACGTGGTGGGCTGCGTGGCCTCCTCCTTCTGCTCCAACGTGGTGGTGTCCATCTGGATGTTCTTTGAGCTGTTTGTGGGCGAAGGGGAAGAAAAGCTTTCCATCCGGGGCTTCCGCTTTGACCGGACGGTGCTGCGGGACCTGGTACAGTTGGGCATCCCGTCCATGCTTTCCAGCCTGATGCTCAACCTGGGCTTCTTCCTCATCAACAACGAAGTGCAGAAATACGGCGCTGTGGTGCTCAACGGCCAGGGCATCGCCAACAACATCACCGCCGTCTGCTTCAACCTCCCTTCCGCCTTCGGTTCGGCGGTGACCACCATGGTCAGCATGAACATCGGCGCGGGCCAGGGCGACAAGGCCCGCCGCTCCACCTTCCGGGGCTGTGTGCTCAGCGCCATTACCGCGGTGCTGATCATCGCCGTGGTGGTGCCGCTGTCCTCCCATCTGACCATCCTCTTTACCCATGAGCCTGACGTGCTGGAGATTGCTAACAACTCCCTGCACATCTACACCTACTCGGTGGTGGGCTTCGGTATCTGCATGGTCATCCAGGGCGCGTTCATCGGCCTGGGAAGGACCCGCGTGCCCCTGGTGCTGGGTTTCCTGCGCATCTGGCTGCTGCGCTACATCTTCATCCTGCTTACCGAGCACACCCTGTCCTTCTACTCGGTGTTCTGGGGCAACCTGTTTTCCAACTACATGGCCGCCCTCATCGCGGTGGTGCTCATCCTGCGGGTGCAGTGGGTATCGGCGATCCAGGGCCTCAACACCTGATCCCAACAAAACCGGACAAAAAACAGCTGCCCCTCCCCCATTCCCGGGAAGGGCAGCTCTTTTTTTATGGAAAAATTGCGGCAGTCGCCGGACCGCTTACCGGCCGCGGGGCGGCTCCACCAGATGGCTCTTCTGCAGCGCCACCACGATCAGCGGGACGAAGATCAGCTGGGCAATGATGCCGGGGACCGCATTGGCAAAGGCGCCGGCCAAAAAGGCCGCCATGCCGTATGCCTGGCCGGAAACGCCCATGAGCACCGCGTTGACCACGCCGTACACGGCGCGTCCGCCCAGCATGGCCCCGACCAGGGCCAGATAGAGGTTGCACTGCTTGGCGCGGTACAAAAAGCCGGTGAAAGCGCCGTATCCGGCCAGCTCGAACATCATGGAGACGCCGGTGGGGAACAGCGGCGGCATACCGGTGAGCAGCGAGCAGAGCAGCGGGGTCATGATACCGCACAGAAGGCCCAGCCGCCAGCCGCACAGCAGGCCGCAAAGCAGCACCGGGATGTGCATGGGCAGGAAGGCCGACCCCAGACCCACCATATGAAACAGGGTGGGCATAGCGACGCCCAAAGCCAGGCAAAGCCCGGCGGTGACGAGATTTTTGACATTTTTGCGCTGCATAAGTAAAACTCCCTCCGGAAACAAAAAATGCCAGAAAGACGCCTGCCCGGTTCGTCCGGGAAGCGGCCTTCTGGCACATTCGTTTCCTAAAAAAATCACGGGGCGCCGGCAAAGCGGGCCCGGCCGCCTTCGTGGCGGCTTGTTACAGCGAACATTTTAGCACATGGGAATATTCTTTGTCAAGACTCTATCTTTTCCCGGGAAAGGAACTCCCCGGCAAGCCCCACCGCTTCCTCCACATACTCCGCCATGGAGCGGCCGTCCAGCCCCACAATGCGCACGCTGCACCGGGACGCCGGGACCAAGATCTTCTGCGCCGGGGAGCTGGCCACCGCCTCGGCCATGCGCGGGGTAATCTCCCCCAGCATGGCGTTGGGGAGCACGATGCCCACCGGACCCAGGATCAGCTGGGCCCGCGCCGCACTAAACACCACCGGATTTTCCCCGGTGGCGGCGTTGTCCGCCCCAGCCTTGAGCATGGCGGAGGTAGCCAGGGCGTTGGTGCCCACAGCGGTCACCGCCTGCTCCGGGAAATGGGCCTTCAGCTGCTGGATCAGCCGTGCGCCCATACCGCCGCCCTGTCCGTCGATTACCAATACCTTCATTCTGTCGATCCCTTTCCGAAAAATCAGGATTCGCCCACCGTCAGCGCCTCGCCGCTCTCCCCTTCGGTCTGGCAGAGGACCTTGCCACTGAGGGCGCTCACATAGACCACCTGGTCGCCGAAGTCCACCTCGTAGGCCAGATAGGCGCGGTCCATGACCCAAGGCTCGCCGGTCTCCTCATCGGTGCCCCAGGGTACCACCGTCACCAAGGTGGCGTCGGCCCCCACGGTCTTGGGGAAGTGCAGGGCGCTGCGGGCGCGTTTGCGGGCGCGCTCGTCATCGATGCGGGGCTCGGTGTCCTCCACCGGGTAGTAGGTGCGGGAAAGCTGCGCCACCCGGCCGTTGGTTTGGTTGAGCAGCACCGTCACCCGGTCGTTGCTGTTGCGGATGCCGGCCAAGGGCAGGTCCTGCTCCCAGGTCATAGACCAGTAGGCGCCCTCTTCCTTCTCCTCCACCAGCACATAGCCGCCCTGGGTCAATCCCAGGTGCTGCTCGATGGCCTGGCGGATGGGGGCTGCCTCCGAGCTGCTCTGGATGGCGTTGAGGAAGGCTTCGCCCTGGGTGCTTTGGGCCTTATTCTTCAGTTCCAGCAGGGTGCCGTCCTCCATGCAGTCCAGATACTGGCCGTCCCCCCAGTTGACCCGCAGGAACACCCGGCCGGTGGTCGGGTCCTTGACGGTCTGGACGTCGCCTTCGCTGGCGCCGGAAAAGTCCACCCCGCACTCCTCCTTGAGGAAGGTCACCTGCGGCAGCGCCAGGATCTGCTCCAAGGTCAGGGCGTTTTGCTGGTCAAAGACGATGGCCTGGCCGTCGCCGGGGTTGAGCTTATGGCCCTCCGGGTCCCGGTTGCGGATCATCCGAAATACGCTCACCGCGGCCAGCAGCACCACCAAAACGGCCACGAGCACCAGCGCCGCCCCCTTCCAGGGGAAGTGTCTTCTCCGGCGGCGCCGGGCATTGGGTTGGCTCTCTTTGCGATACATCTCTCTTGCACACTCCTGTCCGTCCCGGGCCACGCCTGCGGGACCAGCACCTCGTTGGGGCCTTTCGCGGAAAAGCGGCCGCTTTTCCGCCATCTTTTGTTATTATAGCATATTCCCCCGCCGTTGGACAAGGTTCCCCGCGCAAATCCACAAAAAGCGGCGGCGCCCCAAAAAGGAGCGCCGCCGGCGGTTACCAGCTTTGTTTGCGGTAGACCAGCGGCTTGCAGCCGGTGATCTTTTTAAACTGCTTGATGAAGTTGCTTTCGTCCAAAAAGCCCACCTCCCCGGCGATGGCGCCGATGGAATGGTCGGTGGTACGCAGCAGGCGCTTGGCCTGGCTGATGCGGTAGTTGATCAGGTACTCGTAGGGCGAAAGGCCGGTATACTGCTTAAAGAGCTTGAGGAAGTAGTACTTGGACAGATGCACCACCTCCATCAGATCGTCCAGGGAGACCGGCTCGGCGTAATGCTCCTGGATGTAGCGGATGACCCGGTTGATGTCGTCCTGATGGACGGCGGAACGGCGGTTGTTTTTGAGGCTGTAGCGCTCCATCACCGCCTGGGTAAGCATCTGGTCCAGCAGCAGGGAGGCCTCCACGCTGCGCTGCACGCTGGCGCCGCGGGTGATCTCCAGAAGGGTCTCCATCCGCACCTGGCAGGGCTCCGGGTCGGGCAGGCGGACGGTGTGGCTGCCCTCCTGCTCCAGCAGGCTCAGGTAACTCAGGGCGCTTTCCCCCTCCAGATGCACCCAATAGTAGACCCAGGTCTCCCGGGAGCGGGTGGTAAGGGTAGCCTCCTGGGCTGAATTCCACAGGGCCAGCGTCCCGGGGGTCAGGTCCTCCTCCTCGGCGCTGCCGGCACTTTTTAAGGCGCCGCGTCCGGAAAGGGTCAGCAGCAGATAACACCCGGGCCGGGCCGAGCGGGTCATGCCGAACTCTGCCTGGGCTTCAAACAAGCCCATTTCACTCATAGAAAACGGCAGGGAGGAGGCGATGGTATTGGGGGTGGCTACCATCCAGACGGAGCCGGGCCCCAGGGCAGGGATCCCAGGATGGGTCATATTGATTCTCCTTTCCAAAAACAACGCAGGCGCGTTATTTGTAGAACTTCCATTAATTTATGATAACAATAGCTTATCCGGCGGCCTTTTGTCAACTTCGCTTTGGCGTAGATTTGCGGTTTTTTCTAAAAAAAGGCAGACCCTTTGCGGGCCTGCCGTTTGGTTTTCGGTGAATTTTTCGCTATTGCACGCTTTTTGCCATGCGGAGCATCTCCCGGAAGGAAACGCCCGGCGGCACCGTGATCAGATAAAGGTACTGGTCGTCGTACCAGACCACCGAGCCGGCGCCCTTGTAGGGACCGGAGTACTTCTGGCTCCTGGGTGCAGTCCTCGGTATCCAGCGAAAGGCTGGTGTTCTGGGACATGCAGGCGTAGGAGAGAAACTCCTCCTCCCCTTCCCGCAGATACATCTGGAAGAACTCCGCCTCGCTGCCGTAGGAGTCCGCCGGCTGGTAGCCGGGCGGTACCCAGGTGGGACGGGGGCAGGACTCATAGCTGACCGCTACATTCTGCGGCGCCTGGTCTCCCATGAGGCTTTGGAGGTTAAAGGAGGTGTAGGCCTGGGTGGTGCGCATGACCAGCTCCACCACGTTGAGCCGTACCGCGTCCACCGTGCAGAACAGGGTGGTAAAGCTCATGCTCAGCACGCAGAGGAAACAGGCGGCAACCAGCACCGTGCGGCGGGCAACACGCCCCATGCGGTGCAGGGTCTGGCGGTCCCGGCGGCGGCGGATCATCTCTCCCACCGCCCGGTCCAGCTCCGGACGGGCAAACGGCTCCGGGTCCTGGGCGTCCTCTTCCAAAAAGGCGTCCCACTCCCGGGCGGCGTCCTCCTGGTTTTCCAGGGCCAGGCACTTGAGTATCCACTCGTCCGACTCGCGGCCCAGCTGCTCCCGGGTCAGGCCAGAAAATGCAGGCATCCCTTGGGTCTCCTGGTGCGTTTTCATCTTCTGTCCCTCCTTCCGGTGCGGCAATCTGGCGGTGCGTCATCCTCCCGGGCGCGCGTCGCCCCGGACCGGCGTCCGAGACTAGCGGTTGAGGATCAGTCGGGTCAGCTCAACCGGCTCCACGATCTTGCCGTCTTTGTAGACGCGCATATTGCCGGAAGCGATCTCGTCGATGAGGATAACTTCGCCGTTGTTGTAGCCAAATTCGAATTTAATATCCCACAGGTCGAGGCCGATGGTCTTCAGGTCGTCGGCAACGATGCGGGTGATTTTCAGGGTCTGCTCCTTCATGCTTGCGAACATTTCGGGAGTCATGATGCCCAGCACGTCCAGGCCCTCAGCGGTAACCAGCGGGTCGCCCTTTTCGTCGTTTTTAAAGGTGCACTCCACATAGCCGTTGGGCAGGACGGTGCCGTCTTTGATGTACTCGCCGTAGCGGCGGATGAAGCTGCCGGTAGCAACCAGGCGGCAGATGACCTCCAGGCCGTGGCCGAATACGGTAGCGGGCAGGACTTCCATGGTGGCGTCCTCCACGTTAGCGGCTACGTAGTGGGTCTTGATGCCGGCTTTTTTCAGCAGCTCGAAGTAGTAAACAGAGGTCTGGAGGTTTGCTTTGCCGATGCCCTCGATGGTCAGGCCGACGGCGTTTTCACCGGGATCGAACACGCCGTCTTTACCGGTGCAGTCGTCTTTGAACTTGAGCATCACATTGCCGTTCTCCAGCTGGAATACGTCTTTGGTCTTTCCTTCGTAAATCTTTTTCATCTTCATCAGGCTTCCTTTCTGTCTATAAAAGTTTGGGCCGTGTATCATAGTACTCTATTTCGCTCCATTCGGCAAGAACCATGGAGAAAAAAAGAGGCTCGGTCGGCAAATTTTTTTAGAATCCGGAAGCTTGGGCGCCTGTTTTGGCGAAGAAACCACCCTATTGCTGCTCCTCCAGCCGTTTGCGCAGCGCCTTGAGCGCCCGGTGCTGCACCACGCGCACGCTGGCGGGCTTGATGTCCAGGATGCGGGCGATCTCCTCGTCCGAGTACTGATAGACGTACTTCATGGTAAGCAGGTCGCGGTAGGCGGGGTGCAGGCTGTCCCGCGCCTTCTGGACGGTCTCGTAGTCGCAGAAGCGCACCACCGTCTCCTCCGGGGTCTCCTCGGTATCAGCCAGGCACTCCAGCAGCGGGTCCAGTTCGGCGCAGCCGGTGCGTTTGCGCTGCCGGCAAAGGGTATAAGCGAGGTTTCTTACCATAATGACGATGTAAGCCTTGCGTTTGTTACAGTCCAAAGCCCGCAAAACGTCGATTTTCTCGATAATTTTTTGGAAGGTGCTCTGCACCACGTCGTCTGCCAGCTGCGGGTCCTGGAGGATCTTATAGGCGTACTTCCACATGGGGCGGCTGTATTCCTCATACAGCTGGGTCAGCCACTCCGCTTCCGCGGCGGTGGCCGTCCGGTGATGCTCGGAAAGCAAAACCATCTTCCTCCTCCTTTCTGTCCTTCCCCGTGCTGCCGTTACGCGGATGGGCCTGTCGGTTCTTGGCAACAGTATATCCTATTTGTCGGATTTAGGCAATGGGGGTCCCCCGGAGCAAAGGCTGGATTTGCCCCCTCTCCTTGCTAAATTCACAAAAAATACACCTTCCCGTTAAGAAAACGCCACAAAAATAAAAAAAGTTACCGCTCCCCGGCAGTAAATCCCATCCTTTGACGCACTGTATCGGTGAAACCCTCTAGAGAAAATCATCCGCACCGTCTTTTCGCCGGACCAGGCGTCCGGCTTCCTTACGAAAGGAGAATCCTTATGAAGAAAACTTCCCTGCGAGCTCAGTTGGCCGCTGTGGCCATGGCGATGGTCCTGGCTGTCAGCTTCACCGCCTGCGGTGCTTCCAGCGGCGGCTCCTCCCAAAAATTCAACCCCGACACCAGCGCCTCCAACACCGAAATGGCCATGGCCGAGGAGGGCTACTCCGAGGAGATGGTGGTGGAAAGCCCCATGGCCTCCGACTCCGGCGCCCCCTCCCCCAACACCGGCGGCGGCTCCGAGGTGACCATGCCTCAAAGCCAGGGCAAAAAGCTCATCTGGACCGCTTATGTGGATATGGAGACCCTGGAATTTGACAAGACCCTCCAGGCCCTGTCCGACGCGGTGGCCCAGGCCGGCGGCTACGCCTCCTCCACCGACCAGCGCGGCGGCGAAAGCGCCGACGGCAGCTACTCCTCCCGCTACGCCAGCTTCACCTTCCGCATCCCGGCCGACCAGCTGACCCCCTTCCTCAACCAGGTGGGTACTCTCGGCAACGTCACCTCCCAGAACACCTCCAGCGAGGACATCTCCCTGCAGTACTCCGACGTAGAAGCCCGCAAGCAGGCGCTGCAGACCGAATACGACCGGCTTCTGGAACTGCTGGCCTCCGCAGAAAGCGTGGACTCGGTCATCGCGCTGGAATCCCGCCTTTCCGAGGTGCGGCTGCAGCTGGACGCCTTCTCCTCCCAGCTGCGCACCTATGACGACCAGGTGGACTACGCCACCGTTTACCTGAGCCTTTCCGAGGTGCGCCGCATGACCAGCGCACCGGCTGAGTCCTTCACCCAGCGCATCACCACTGGCTTTGCCGACACCCTGCTCAACCTGCGTGACTTCGGCGAAAACCTGGTGGTCTTCCTCATCGTCAACAGCCCCATCCTGCTGATCCTGGCCGCCATCGTGGCGCTGATCGTCTGGATCATCCGCCGCAGCCTGCGCCATCCCCGCCCGCCCAAGGCCCCCAAGAGCGCCCGTCCCGGCCTGAGCTACGGCCCCGCGGCCCCCGCTCCCGCCCAGCCTCAGGAGCCAAACGATGCTCCGGAAAAACCGGAAGAAAACCCGGACAAAAAATAGCCCGCTTCCTGAAAATTTGACAGAAATCCCGGTGTTTCTTGCAATTTCCCCGGCGGCATGATAAACTAAAAGGACAATTCACCCAAAGGAGGGCACCGCCTTGTTCAATGTGTTTGGCTTTGTCAGTGAGATCATCGCTGCCAACGAATTTTTCTTCTCCATCATCTTCTCCCTGCTGCTGTTTTTGGCATTCTGGGCCAGCAAGGGGCTGGTGGCCCGGCTGCTGCACGGCTCCCTGTGCCGGCTGCTCAACCGCAAGCGCCAGCGGATCGATCCCGACGGCCTGCGGCTCATCCTGGTACCGGTAAAAAGCCTGCTGGTGCTCACCGGCCTTTACCTGGCGGTGCTCAACCTGCTGCACCACATGGACGGCACCCTGGTCAACACCATCTCCTTTGTCACCCGCTCCTACCGCATCGGTTTCCTGGTCATCGTCGCCTGGATGCTCATGCGGGTGGTGGACCAGGTATCCCCCGGGCTGCTGCAGCTCAACCAGAAGCTGGACGCCCAGCTTAACGTCAAGCTCAACCAGACCCTGACCACCGTCATCCAGAAGCTCATCAAGGCGCTGGTCCTCTGCGTTTTGGGTATCGCCATCCTCAACGAGGCGGGCATCAACGTGGCCACCATCATCACCGGCCTGGGCCTCGGCGGTTTGACCTTCGCCCTGGCCGCCCAGGACACCGCCGCCAACCTGTTCGGCGGCCTGGTGATCCTCTTCGACCGGCCCTTTGAGGTGGGCGACTGGATCGCTACCCCCGACCTGGAAGGCGTGGTGGAGGACATCTCCTTCCGCAGCACCCGCATCCGCACCTTTGCCGACTCCCAGACGGTGGTACCCAACAACAAGCTCACCTCCTCCATCATCACCAACTGGTCGCGGATGAGCAAGCGCCGGGCCTCCTTCTCGGTGGGCGTCACCTACGACACCCCCAAGGAAAAGCTTCAGTCCTGCGTCAGCCGCATCGACCAGTACCTGCGCTCCAACCCCGACATCGACCAGGAGAACATCGTGGTGAACTTCAACAGCTTCCAGGACAGCAGCCTGGAAATCGCGCTGTACTTCTTCACCGCCACCACCTCCATGGCCGCCTACCGCAAGGTCATCGAGTCGGTAAACTACGCCATCTGGGACATCCTTTCGGACGAGGGCGTGGAGTTCGCCTTCCCCACCCAGACCATCCATATCGCGTCCCAAGAATAGGACAAAACCCAAGCGGGCCCTGCGGGGCCTGCTTTTTTTATGCAGATGTGGAACCCGGCTGGGTTTTGTAGTATAATGGGGGCAGCAACCGGCCGGGGACGCTCCCGGCACGTATTATGAGGAGGGAACCTGCTATGACTACCATCACCTGCCAGCCCTTTGGCTGCCTTTCTGACGGCCGCGAAGCCGTCTGCTATACCCTCACCAACGCCGCCGGCGCTTCGGTCCAGCTGACCAACTACGGCGCCTCGGTGGTATCCATCCGGGTACCGGACCGCAGCGGCAAACTCGTGGACGTGGCCCTGGGCTGCGCCAATGCCGCCGACTACGAGGCCCAGACCGTCCACCTGGGCGCGGTGCCCGGCCGCCACGCCAACCGCATCGCCAACTCCCGCTTCGTCCTCAACGGCACCACCTACCACCTGACCCCCAGCAACGACGCCTGCCAGCTGCACGGCGGCCCCGGGGGCTTCGGCCTGCAGCTTTGGAAGCACCAGATCGTCGGCGACCGGGTGGTGTTCACCCTGCTTTCCCCCGACGGGGACCAGGGCTTCCCGGGCAACCTCATCGCCTCGGTGGCCTACGGCTTTGACGACGGCTGCCGCCTGGCCATCTCCTACCGCGCCCTTTGCGACGCCGACACGGTGGTCAACCTGACCAACCACACCTACTTTAACCTTTCCGGCCACGACAGCGGCAGCATCCTGGACCAGAACCTTTGCCTGCGGGCCGACACCTTCACCGAAAACGGCCCCACCAGCATGCCCACCGGCCGCCTGATCCCGGTGGAGGGCACCCCCTTCGACTTCCGTACCCCCAAGCCCATCGGCCGGGACATCGCCCTTGACGACCCCAACCTGAAGATCGGCTGCGGCTACGACCACAACTTCGTCCTCAGCCGCCAGCCCCAGCCGGAGGCCATGCCCTTTGCTACCGCTTGGTCCGACACCACCGGCATCCAGCTGGAAGCTGCCACCACCGAGCCCGGCGTGCAGCTTTATACCGGCAACTTCTTGGCCGACTGCCCCATCCGCGGCAAGGACGGCGCCCACTACCCCAACCGCTCCGGCTTCTGCTTGGAGACCCAGCGCTGGCCCAACGCCATGGAGCACCCGGAGTTTCCCACCGTGGTGCTGCGCGCCGGTGAGGTCTACCGCCAGGAGACCTGGTTCCGCTTCGGCCTGCACTAACCGGCCCTTCCCCGGCTGCCCGGCAACGGGCAGCCTTTTTTCTTGCCGAAAAAGATTTTTTAGGTTCGGGGCGGAGAGATTGGTTTTTTCTATGCAAGGGCCAAAACCGTTGCCCCCTGCCGCCGGGCGTATTATACTGAAGCTTGTATGTGATATCTAGCAGAAAAGGCGGTTTTCTCCATGAATATGACCCCAGAGACCTTGCTCTCCCACAAGATCCCCGGCCCCGACAGCGGCATCACCATCAAAAAAGCGATCTGCAACGTCTGCGGCGGGGACTGCATCCTCAACGCCTACCAAAAGGACGGCACGCTCCTGAAGGTGGAGCCCTGCCGGGACCTTCCCTTCCCCAGCGGCTTCTGCGCCAAGGGCGCGGCCTGCCGGCAGTTCCTTTTCAGCCCCGAGCGGGTGCGCACCCCGCTGCGCCGGGTGGGGCCCCGCGGCTCCGGCTCCTTTGAACCGGTCAGCTGGGAGGAGGCCCTTTCGGATATCTGCCGCCGGCTGCTGCACCAGCGGCAGGAGCACGGCCCCCAGTCGGCGGTGTTCTACTGCGGCCACCCCAAGTGGTACCGCAGCCTGCTGGCCCGGCTGGCCTGCCAGTACGGCTCCCCCAACTTCTGCACCGAGTCCAGCACCTGCTTCCACGCGGTGGCACTGGCGTGGAAGTCGGTCTTCGGCACCATGCCCCTTCCCCCGGACCTGTCCGCCTGCCGGACCCTGCTGATCTGGGCCGCCAACCCCATGCATTCCAGTACCCCTAGGGCCGACGCCTTGCGCCGCGCCAAGGAGCGGGGCGTCACCATCCTTTGCGTCGACCCGCGGGACACCCACACCACCCAGCTGGCCGACCTGCACCTGAAGCCCCGCCCCGGCACCGACGGCGCCCTGGCCCTGGCTATGGGCCATGTGATCCTGGAAGAAGGGCTGGAGGACGCCGAGTTCCTCCGGCAGTACAGCTTCGGCTTTGCAGAGTACCGGGAATATGTGCGCACCTTCACCCCGGAAAAAGCCGAGGCCATCACCGGCTGCCCCGCCGAACAGATCCGCCGGGCGGCCCGTCTCTTTGCCCAAAACACCCCCTCGGCCATCCAGTTTTCCGCCTCGCCGGTGGTCCACAACTGCAACGGCGTGCAGAACTACCGGGCCATCTTCCTGCTGCTGGCGCTGACCGGCAACTTTGACCGTCCCGGCGGCAACTGCGCCTACCGCCCCGGCGTGCGGCTCAACGGCGGCGAGGTGGCCGGCTTCCCGCGGGCAGGCGGCATCCCTGCCATCGGGGACGAGGAGTTCCCCGCCTGGCGGGACCTTTGCCCCCAGGAGACTCAGGGCATCCACCTGGCCGACGCCATCTTGGAGCAGAAGCCCTATCCCATCCGGTCGGTGGTCGCCTTCGGCATGAACCACCGCATGTGGCCCCAGCCTGAGCGTCTGCTGCAGGCGCTTTCCACCCTGGACTTCTTCGTCAGCGTGGACTTCTTCCTCACCGACAGCGCCAAATACGCCGACTACGTCCTGCCGGCGGCCACCTCTTGGGAACGGGAGCTGGTGCAGGCGGTGGGCGGCAGCTGGCTGTTTTACCAGGACAAGGTCATCCAGCCCTACCCGGACGTGAAAAACGACGTGGAGATCCTGCTGGCCCTGGCCCACGGCATGGAGCTGCACGACCCGGTGCTGGACCTGCCCGACTACGAAGCCTGGCTGCGCTGGCGCTTGGAACCCAGCGGCGTCAGCCTGGAGGAGCTGCGCGCCCAGCCCGGCCAGCTGATGCAGGCCCGCCGCACCGCCGCCCGCACCCCTCGCTGTTACGAAGCCGGTCTGCCCACCCCGTCGGGCAAGGTGGAGTTTCGCTCCCAGGCGCTGGAACGCTACGCCCAAAGCCACGGCTACCAGGGCCTGCCGGTCTATGAGGACTACCGGGAGCGCCTCACCCCCCAGCAAAACCAGGACTACCCGCTGACCCTCTCCACCGGCTGCCGCAAGCCCCAGCGCTTCCATTCCCGCTGCTGGCGGATGAGCTGGCTGGAAAACCTGGAGCCCCTGGCCCTGGAGATGCACCCCGAGGACGCCCGTCCGCTGGGCATCGCCGACGGGCAGACCGTCCGTCTCGAGACCCGGTCCGGCAGCATGACCATCCCCTGCCGCTACAACCCTTCCGGCGTGCGGGGCACGGTGTTCCTCTATCACGGCAAGCCCGGCCAGGACGCCAACGAGCTGATCCCCCTGGACTACTGCGACCCCATTTCCGGCTTCCCCGGCTACAAAAGCTGCCCCTGCCGGGTGCGGCCCGACGGCCCTCAACCTCAAGAAAGCAGGTAACAACCGATGAAATATAGTAAGATCTCTTGCGACCCCGGCCGGTGCGCCGGATGTTTGGCCTGCGTGGTGGCCTGCATCGACCAGCACGCCGCCTCCCCCGCCGACCAGCCGCCCTCCTGCCGCCTGCTGGTCCAGCGGGAGGACGGGCTGGGTTACCTCACCGAAAGCTGCCGCCACTGCGCCGACGCTCCCTGCGCCGCGGCCTGCCCCACCGGGGCCTTGTACCAAGACGAGGAGACCGGCCTGGTGCTGCTTAAACGCGAAGCCTGCGTCGGCTGCCGGAAATGTGCCGCCGCCTGCCCCTTCTCGGTGCCCCAATACGGTGCCGACGGCAAGCTGGTCAAATGCGACGGCTGCTGGGTACGGGTCAGCCAGGGGCTGGCCCCCGCCTGCGTCAACGCCTGCCCCATGGGGGCCCTTTCCTACAAGGAGGAAACCAATGAAGTACAATAAACTCCCCGGCCTGCTGCCGGAAGGACCCGCCCGCCCGCTGCCGCCGGTAGCAGGGATCACCGGCCTCAAGGACACCGGCAAGACCACCCTCACCTGCCGCCTGGTGGAACGCCTGGCCCAGAAAGGGGTGCGGGTCTGCGTCCTCAAACACGACCCCCACGACTGGGAGTGGGAGCCCCAGGGCACCGACACCCAAAAAGCCCGGGCCGCCGGCGCCGCCGGGTCGGCGCTGCTTTCCCAAAACAAGTTTTCCCTCTGCGTGCAGACCCCGCAGCCGCTGGAGCTGGGGGACATCCTGCCGCTGTTTTCGGGCTTTGACCTGGTGCTGCTGGAAGGCTTCCACCAGTTCCCCTGGCCGCGCATCGAGCTGCTGCGCCGCAACGTGCCGGACACCGCCGAAAACACCCGCCTGCCCCGCTCCGAGCCGGGACAGCTCATCGCCGTGGCCGCCGACTGGCCGGTAGAGCTGCCGCCGGACTACGACGGGGTGCCGGTGCTGGACTGGAACGACATCGACGGCCTGCTGGCCGCTTTGGAGCGGGTGCTGCCCGCCCTGCCCCGATAAACTGTCCAAAGCTTTTAAACGCAGAAAACCGGACCCTTCTGCCCCGTGTGGGACAAAAAGGTCCGGTCTTTTTTGTTTTGGGTAAAAGGGCGGTTTAGTGGGTGGATTTGGCCGCGCGGTTTCGCAGCACCCGCACCAGCACCCGGCGGACGGTGGCCCAAAGCTCGCCCATGTTGGTCAGCACCATGACCGCGGTGAGCACCAGTTCCACCGGCAGCCAGAAGGCTGGCTCGGTGAGCATCACCAGGGTCTGGATCAGCAGGATGATGGTGTTGAAGGCCATCTTGCCGGCGTGCATCCGGATGCGGATAAAGCGCCGGGTGTTGGCGGCCCGCAGCAGGAACACCACAAAGTAGCTGGCAAAGGTGGCGAAGGTGGCGCCGTTGGCTTCAAACACCGGCACCTGCACCAAAAGCCAGCTGAGCACGATATTGAGCACCGCGCCCACCACGGTGGTGGCCATGTTCATCATGCTCTTCTTTTCCACCATGTAGACGGTACCCAGGAAGCTGACCATGCAGTTAAAGACGGTGGCCATGAGCAGGAAGGGCATATACCGCCAGGCGTCGTAGTAGGAGGGGTTGAGAATGAGGGTCATAAGCTTGCAGCAGAGGATCAGCCCCGAAGCCCCGGTGAAGATCAGCGCCTGATAGTAGGAAAAGACCTTGGAGAAGAAGCGCTCCCGGTCCTGGTCGTTTTCGATAACGGCGGACATCTGCCAGGCGTCCATAAACAGCCCCGACACCAGGGTGATGATGCTGGGGACCTTGTAGGCGATGCCGTAAAGGCCGTTGATCGCCAGGCCCAGCGCCCAGGTGACGATGTAGCGGTCGGAGACGTTGGTGATCCACCACATCATGGTGTTGGGGATCAGCGGCACCGAGTAGCGCAGCATATCCCGGGAGGTGCCGCGGTTGAGGCCCTTTAAGTGCAGGTACTTCCACAGCCGGGCGGAGAAGGTCAAAAAGATCACCGAAAGCAGGTCGGAGCTAAACATGGCCAGCATATAGCCGGTGATGCCCAGCCGCAGCACCGCCAGGTAGAGGATGTTAAAGAAGATGGTGGTGGCCGTAGCTAAGATGCCGTCGAAGGCGTAAAGCCGCACCAGCCCCCGGGCGCGCACAAACTGCGAACAAAGCGAGCGCAGGGAGGACATGAGGATAAAGCTGTACAGCAGCACCATATGCCCCTGGAAGAAGGAGAACATGCGGATCACCGGCGAGAGGGCCAGCAGCAGCAAAAAGCCCCCCAGGATGGAAAGCAGGCCGGTGGTGAACACGTCCCGCTTGCGGTAGTGCTTATCCAGCCCGAAGCGGACCACGCCGTTGATGATGCCCACCGACACCAGCGGCAGCAGCACGTTGCTGCTCTGGACCAGCAGGTCCACCGTGCCGTATTCCTCGGTGGTGAGGATATTGGTATAAAACGGCAGCATCAAGAACACCAGTACCTTGGAACTGAAGGTACCGATGGCAAAGATCACCGTATTGGACAAGAGGGTCTTATACTTGTTCACGTTACAACTCCTTCGCTGTTTTCCCGCGCGGGGCAGGACTGGTTTGTATTATACTACTTCCCCGGCAAAATTCCAATTAGTATGATGTAAATTCTCTGTTTCTGCCGCCAAAAGGCCAAAATCGGCCCCCCTTCCTGGGCCAAATCGCTGGAAAATCGGGCGGGGACGGCGGGGTTTCTCCCGTTTTTTGACAGAGCTGCCCCTTGCTGCGCCTCCCCGGGGGCAAAAATCTGCTCTGTACGGGCCAGACGGACAGAAAAGCTCTGGACAAATCCCGAAAATATGCTACTATTTTTATGCTGCGGCCGCGTGGGCGGCTGCCTTTGGCTTTGTACGAGAGATAAGGGAGGTTTTGTCCCAGATGGACCGTGAAACACTGCTCAACCTTTCCACCGAGATCGGGTGGAAGATCCTCGAAAGCGGCGGCGAGATCTACCGGGTGGAGGACTCCATCCAGCGCATCCTGCGCGCCTACGGCGTCATGGACGGGGATGTGTTCTCCATCCCGTCCTGCATCGTGGTCACCGTCAACGACCTGGACGGCCAGCCGCTGACCCGCATCAAGCGCATCCGCTCCAGCTCCACCAACGTCCACCGGGTGGACCAGCTCAACAGCCTCTGCCGCCGCATCTGCCGGGAGGCCCCCGACGCCGCCGTCATCCGCCAGGAGCTGGACCGCATCCTTAGCCAGAAGGACTACTCCCTGCCGGTGCAGGTGTTCGCCATGGCGATGATCTCCTTCTTTTTCACCCTCTTTTACGGCGGCAACCTGCGGGACGCCAGCTGCGCCTTTTTCAGCGGCATCCTGCTGCGGCTCTGCCTGTGGGTGCTCCAGCGCTACCAGACCAACTCCTTCTTTGTCAATATCATGGGCAGCGCCTTGGTGGCCACCCTGTCGCTGGCCAGCGTCAGCCTGGGGCTGGCCGACCACTCGGACCTGATGATCATCGGCACCTTTATGAACCTGGTGCCCGGCATCGCCATCACCAACGTTATGCGCGACATTATCTCCGGCGACCTGATCGCCGGCATGATCAAGCTCACCGAATCCCTGCTGGTGGCCCTGGGCATCGCGCTGGGCGCCGGTATCGCCATCGCCCTCTTCCGCGGGCTGGGGCTTTAGCCCCTTGAAAGGAGTTTGGACCGTTATGGAGCTTCTGCTCACCTTATTTGATGTTTTTATGCTCTGCGTCGGCTTCTGCATCCTCTTTCAGTTCCGCTCGCCGGGCTATATCACCGCCGCCTCCATGGGCGGGGTGCTCAGCTGGTTTTTGTATGTGATCTGCGAGCCCATCGGCGGCGACCTGCTGGGCTTCTTCTTAGCTTCCCTGGGGCTGACCATCTACGCCGAGATCATGGCGCGGGTGTTTAAATCCCCGGTCACCGGCTTTTTGATGATGGCCATCCTGCCCCTGGTGCCGGGAAGCGGCATCTACTACACCATGGAATACTGCGTCAACGGCGATACCGACAACTTCATCAACACCGGGCTGCACACCTTCGCCATCGCCGGGGCCATCGCCATCGGGGTGCTGGTGGTGTCCTCCCTGGTGCGGCTGTGGACCCAGATCCGCGCCGAACACCGCCGCTGACCCGGCGATTTTGCCGTCTTTTCCCCCCAATCCCCCAAAGGAGGACCCACTATGTTTCTGCCCCATACCCTCGAGGAGGTGTTTTGCCAGCACCGCCTTTGCTACCCGCTTTCCCAGCCCCAGGACTGGCTCAAGCTGCTTTATCAAGCGGAGTTTGGCCCCGGGCATCTGGCCCCCGCCCCTGACGCCTGCCGCCGGGGCATCGCCCAGGAGGCCGCCAGCCTGGAAGATCGGCCCGTCCCGCCGCCGTTTTGGGTAGGCGGGGGGCTTTGCCGTATGCCCCTCTCCCCCGACCCGGCGGAGCAGGAGCTGCTGGCCCGGGCCTTCTGGGACGCCGCCCAAAGCACCGTGGGCCGAGGCAGCCGGGAGGGCTTTGTCCGCCGGTGGGAGGCGCTGCGCCGGCAGGCCCCCTCCCTGGGGCTGGACACCGCCGCCTTGGAGCAGGAGGCCGCGGCCTTTCTCGCCCAGCCGGACCCGCTGCCCCCTATGAGCCACAGCACCGCCTTCCGCGCCGCCTACCGCCCCCACTATCGGCTCATCTCGGGGCAGGCGGCCTTCTTCTGGCCGGTGCTGAAACGAGCCGCCCTCCTGCAAAAGGAGGCCCAGGCCGCCGGGCGCACCGTTCTGCTTGCCATCGACGGCCGCTGCGCCAGCGGCAAATCCACCCTGGCGGCGCTGCTGGGGCGGATACTCGCTTGCCCGGTGGTGCATCTGGACGACTTCTTCCTGCCGCCGGCGCTGCGCACCCGGGAGCGCCTGGCCCAACCGGGGGAGAACGTCCACTGGGAGCGCTTTGCCCAGGAGGTGCTGCAGCCCCTTTCCCAAAACCGGGACGCCTGCTTTGCGCCCTTCTGCTGCCGCACCGGGGACTTTTCCCCCAACAAGGTGACCATCCCCGCCGGCGGGCTGGTGGTGGCCGAGGGTAGCTACAGCCTGCACCCGGCGCTGGCGCCCTTCTATCAGGAGGCGGTGTTCCTGACGGTAGAGCCCGCCGTCCAGACCCAGCGTCTGGCCCAGCGAAACCCCGACATGCTGCCGCAGTTTTTGCAGCGGTGGGTGCCGCTGGAAGAGCGCTATATCGCCGCCCTGGCGCCCCAGGAGCGTGCCGCCCTGCAGATGGACACCAGCGGCCTGCCGCCGGTCTTTTAGTGGACGGGTTTGGCAGAATATGATATAATATGGGTGATTTGACCGAGAATACAGACCCTTACAGCTAGAGGAAGGCAGAGTTTCATTTATGGAAGACACCAAATACGCGAACCTTGCGGTTCGCCCCGAGATAAGCAAGGCGGTGGAGGCGCTGGGCTTCACCGATATGACCGAGATCCAGCAGAAGGCCATCCCGGTGATGATGGCCGGCAAGGACGTCATCGCCAAGGCGCCCACCGGCACCGGCAAGACCTGCGCCTTCGGCATCCCGATCCTGCAAAACATCCGCACCGAGGACCGCTATCCTCAGGCGCTGATCCTGGCCCCCACCCGCGAGCTGGCCACCCAGATCTGCGACGACCTGCGCGACCTGGCCCGCTTCCTGCCCGAAGTGCAGGTAACGGTGGTCTACGGCGGACAGGGCATGGAAAAACAGAAGGAACAACTGAAAAAAGGCCCGCAGATCCTGGTTGCCACCCCGGGCCGCCTGCTGGACCACCTGGCCCACCACAACGTGGACCTGAAAGGTGTGAAGGTAGCGGTGCTGGACGAAGCCGACCGCATGCTGGACATGGGCTTCTTTAAGGACGTGCGCCGCATCCTGGACGGCCTGCGGGGCCTGGAACAGCTGTGCATGTTCTCCGCTACCATCTCCCGAGAGGTCATGGACATCGGCTGGATCTACCAGCGCGACCCGGAGGAGATCTCCGTCCTGCCGGTGCAGGAAAGCGAGCCGAAGATCGACCAGTACAGCATCCAGTGCATCGGCCGGGAGAAGATCGACCTGATCTGCGACCTGATGAAGGCCTACAACCTGCACCGGGCCATCATCTTCTGCAACACCAAGTACACCACCGGCATGGTCAGCGAGCAGCTGTTTGCCCGCGGGCACAACACCGCTTGTCTCCACGGCGATATGCGCCAGTCGGAGCGCAACAAGATCATGGACGAGTACAAGGCCGGCAAGCTGGACATCCTGGTGGCCACCGACGTAGCCGCCCGCGGCATCGACGTCAGCGGCATCGAGGCGGTGTTCAACTACGACATCCCCCAGGAAAACGCCGCCTACCTGCACCGCATCGGCCGTACCGGCCGCGCCAAAACCGAGGGCATCTCCTTCCTGCTCTACTCCCCTTCGGAAAAGAGCCGCCTGGAAAACATCATCCACTGCACCCGCTCCCACATCATCCCCATCGAGAAAAACGGCTGGGGCGACTTTGTGGAGGTAAAATAGCCCGTACCAAAGGAGGAACACCTCATGCAGCACCGCCTGCTTACCGGCCCGGCGGACCCATATTATCCGCAGGCCGCCGCTATCTACGCCCAGAGCTTTCCGCTGCATGAACAGCGCCTGCCCCACCAGCAGGAGGCCGCCTGGGCGCATCCCCAATACCGCTACCACCTCTTTGTGGAGGACCAGGAGCTGGTGGGGGTGCTGCTCACCTGGGAAACCGAGGATTTTTGCTACGTGGAGCATTTTGCCATCTCTGCGCAGGTCCGCGGCCGTCAGTTCGGCAGCCGCATCCTGCAGCAATACTGCCAGCAGCAGGCGTCCGACGGCCGCCGGGTGATTTTGGAGATCGACCCGCCGGTGGACGACCTTTCCCGGAGACGCCAGGCGTTTTACCAGCGGCTGGGCTTTGCGGAATGTCCCTTCTCCCACCGGCATCCGGCTTACCGCCCTGGTTTTCCGCCGCATCCGCTGGTGGTGCTCTCCTTCCCGCAGGCGTTGACCTCCGAGCAATACGCAGCCTTTTCCCACTATCTGCAACAGGTCGTCATGCAGGACTCGCCCCAATAAATCGCACACAAAAAGCGCCCCGTCCGGGCTTTGGTTCCGGGCAGGGCGCTGTTTTTTTGGTTTATTCTTTTTCTGCAGTGTAGCGGTCAAACCAAGAGGTGATCTCGGTCAGGCGGCGCAGGCGGTGCCGGGGCATACCCGAGCGGGAAAGCTCGTGGTTTTCGCCCTTAAAGAGGCAGATGCGCGCCGGGACGCCGTGCTGGCGGATGCCGGAAAACATCTGGATGCCCTCGGACATCCAGCAGCGGTAGTCCTCCTCCGAGTGGATGAACAAAGTGGGGGTGGTGCAGCGGTCGGCATACTTGACCGGGGACTGGTCCCACATCTTTTCAAAGCCGCTCCACGGGTCGGAGCCGGTCTGGCTCAGGTTGTGGTAGTAGCCGATATCGGTGGTAAGGCATTTGGAGAGGTAGTTTGCGATGGAGCGCTGGGAGGCCGCCGCCGCAAAGCGTCCGGTGTGGCCGATGATCCAGTTGACCATGAAGCCGCCGTAGCTGCCGCCGGCGCAGGCCAGGCGGGCGGTGTCGATCTGCGGGTACTGCTCCAAAACGTGATCCACAAACTCCATCAGGTCGCGGTAGTCGATGGTACCGTAGCGGCCCCGCAGGTCGGCAAACTCGTTGCCCTTGCCGTCGCCGCCGCGGGGGTTAGCGAAGAGCACGAAATACCCCTTCCCTGCCCAGTACTGCATCTCGTGGAAGAAGGTCTCGCCGTAGACCGCCTTGGGCCCGCCGTGGATGTTGAGGATGGCGGGATAGCGGCGGGCGGGGTCATAGCCCACCGGTTCCAGCACCCAGCCGTCGATCTCCACCCCGTCGGAATCGGTGAATGGCAGGTACTTGGGGCGGGAAACGGCGCAGCCCGAGAGGGCCTCGTCGTTGAGAGAGGTCAGGCGGCGGGCCTGGCGGGTTTCGAGGTCCACGCACCAGGCTTCTTCCAGGCCGCAGTCCGCCATCGCCACGCAGAAGAGGCTGCTGCCCCGCAGGTCGTAGGCGGAGATGGTGTCAAAGCCCTGGCCGTCGTGAAGCTGGGTCAGCTGGCCGGCCGGGTCGATCTGCCAAAGCTGGGTGCGGTAGCCTTCGATGGTCAGGAAGGTAAAGACGCCGTCCCGGCTGCGGGTGTGCGCCCCGGCGCCGTAGTGGCAGTCGGTGCCCACCGCGCCGCCGACGCAGCGGTCGTATTCCGCCGCCAGATGACGCTCCCCAGTGCGCCAGTTGATGGCGTAGAACCAGGGGTTTTCCACCGTCTCGTAGCGCTTCTGCTCCGAGGCCGCCAGCATCCAGCAGTCCCCCATCAGGCCGCTGGCGTCGATGGAAAGCTGACCGTCTTCCAGCAGACAGGTCATCTTCCCGCCGGCAGCGTCCCAGCGGTAGGCTTTGTGGTAGACGGTCATGACGTCGCGGTATTCCGGGCCGTAAAACAGCACCGCTTCCCCGTCCCCGGCCACGTCAAAGCCCTCCACGTTCATCCACGCGGGGCTGATGGCGTCCAGCCGCCCGTCCGCCGGGTCAAAGAGGCAGAGGGTGCGGCGCAGCTTGTTGGTGACCCCCTGGCCGTTTTTCCAGAAGGGCAGCTCGTCAAAGACGGTGTAGTCCGGGTCGGTGTTTTCCGGGTTTTGGGTGTTGGCGTCGGGGCCGCCGTGGTAGCGGTCCACCGTCACCAGATAGCGGCCGTCCCCCAGGGGACGCAGCTTGCGGACCTTCTCCGGCAGGGTGAAGGCCGGTGCCGCCTCGCCCCCGGCAAGGGACAGGCGGTAGTAGTCGGTTTCAGTATCCTTGCGGCCGGGGCGGCGGCGGGAGGAGAAGAGCAGCTGCTCCTCCCCTTCCCAGCAGAAGGCCCCGATGTCGCCGGAGTGGGTCAGCGGGCGGGGGGACGCTTCCCCCTGCAGGGCGCAGACCCACAGGTCGCTGGTATAGCCCGAGCGGTCGGGCTTTGCCTGATGCACCAAAAAGGCGCCGTACCGGCCGGAGGGGGAGCACTCCGGCGCCGACAGGAACCGGTAGCCGCACAGGTCTTCCAGGGCCACCGGGCGTTTGTTCTCGTTCATGGCAGTTCCCTCCTTACTGGGCCTTGGATTTCAGGCGGTCCTCGAACCAGGTGGTGATCTCCTCCAGGCGGCGGATGCGGTGGCGGGGCTTACCGGAACGGGACAGCTCGTGGTTTTCGCCGTGGAACAGGCAGATGCGGGCCTCCACGCCGTGCATCCGCAGAGCGGAGAACATCTGCAGCGCCTCCACCATCCAGCAGCGGTAGTCCTCATCCGAGTGGATGAAGAGGGTGGGCGTCTTGCAGCGGTCGGCAAACTGCAGCGGGGACTGGTCCC
The DNA here is from genome assembly GCA_019423755.1 of Oscillospiraceae bacterium. GTDB lineage: Bacteria > Bacillota > Clostridia > Oscillospirales > Ruminococcaceae > Negativibacillus. The sequence goes on along the minus strand of JAHZAU010000020.1, from coordinate 12,900 downwards.
ACTCCTTCTGGATGTCGGTCCAGGGGGTGGCAGCGGTCTGGTCCTTGTCGAAGTTGGGGCCGATGTCGCAGGTGCCCTCCATGGTCACCCAGTTGGCGATGGAGCGCTGGGAAGCCGCCGCGGCAAAGCGGTCGGTGTGGCCGATGATCCAGTTGGTCATAAAGCCGCCGTAGCTGCCGCCGGTGACGCCCAGGCGGGCTTTGTCGATCTGGGGATACTGGGCCAGCACATGGTCCACAAACTCCATAATGTCGCGGTAGTCCTCCTGACCGTAGCGGCCGCGGATGTCCATAAACTCGTTGCCCCGGCCGTCGCCGCCGCGGGGGTTGCAGAACAGCACCAGGTAGCCCTTGCTGGCCCAGACCTGCATCTCGTGGAAGAAGACGGTGCCGTAAACGGTCTTGGGGCCGCCGTGGATGTCCAGGATGGCGGGGTAGCTGCCGGAGGGGTCAAAGCCCATGGGCTCCAGCACCCAGCCGTCGATCTCCACGCCGTCGGAGTTGGTAAAGGGCAGGTACTTGGGCTGGGAGACGAATTTATCCTCCAGGACCGCCTGGTTAAAGTGGCTCAGCTGGCGCTCCTGGCCGGTAGCCAGATCCAGCTCATACAGCTCCTGCAGCTGGTTGCCCCGCATGGCAACCATGAGGCAGCGGCCGTTTTTCACATCGAAGCCGTCCACCGAGCCTTCGGCCTGGCTCACCGGGCGGAAGACGCCCTCCCGGCTCATGTGGCAGATGCGGGAGCAGAAGCGGTCGGTGATGGTGAAGTAAGCGCCGCCGTCGGCGATGGCGTAGCTGCTGCCGCCGCCGTAGCGGTTGTCGGAGCCAACGGAGCTGTGGCAGGAAAGGTCCTCGCAGCTTACCTGGGTCAGGGTGCCGTCGGCGGTGGTGACCCGCCAGAAGACCGGGTTTTCGTTGAGGCCGTAGCGCTGGCAGCGGCTGCCGGTAAGTAAAATATCCGCGCCGTCAAAGCCCAGGCTGTCGTAGGAAAGCTCGCCCAGCGGCACCAGGCAGCGGTCCTGGCCCGAAGCCAGGTCATACAGATGCAGCGCCGGGCGCTCCGGCTCCACGTCGTCGTAGGTGGAGCAGACGTAGGCGATGCGGGCTTTCTCGTCGTCCAGGGCCCACTCGTCCACCTGGGTCAGCGGCCCGGTGATGGGAGAAAGGCTGCCGGTCTTGGGGTCGAAGAGGTTTAAGCGGCTGCGCTTTTTGTTGGTGCGGCCCTGGCCGTTTTTCCAGAAGGGCAGCTCGTCGATGATGAAGTAATCCTGCTCCTCCTCAAAGGCGTCCAGCGCCGCCTTGCGGGCCGCATCGTCCAGGCCTTCCAGACAGGGGGCGTTGTTGTCAAAGACGGTCTTTACCACAAAGCGGCCGTCGGGCAGGGGGCGGATCTGGCGCACCGCTGCCGGGACGGTAAAGGCCTTCTGGGCCTCGCCGCCCGAAAGGGAGATGCGGTAGAAGTCGGTCTCGGCCTCGCCGGGGCGCAGCTCGCGCTGGCCGCGCCGGGAGGCAAAGAGCAGCTGCTCCTCGTCAAGCCAGCAGAACAGCCCTTCGTCGCCGCCGGCGGTCAGCTGCCACAGGCGGCCGTCTGTGGCCTCCCACACCCACAGCACCGTGCGGTAGCCGTTCTTTTCCAGGTCGGCCTGGTGGACGGCCAGCGCCGCCCGGGTCCCCTGGGGGGAGAGTTTCAGGTCGGAAAGGAACCGATAGTTGGTAAAATCTTGGATTTGGATTGCTTGCATGATAGTACCCTCCTTTTTTCTGGCTGGATGGCGCGCAGACTGGAAAAATGCACCAATCTTCCCGCCAGTTCTACCTGTTATCTTATCACAAACGACAATCCCCGAAAAGACTTTAGCAGCAAAAAGTCCCTGGTGCAAAGTGATGATTTTGGGGGAAAACTTTTGGCAGGGTCGTTTTTGGAGGCGAGGGGGTTTTTTCTGTTGCAAAATCTTTTTTCCCGCCTTATAATAGACGTTATGTAATGCAGAAAGGGGTCCTGGATCTATGAACAAAATCGGATTTGACAACGACAAATACCTGAGCCTGCAGTCCAAGCACATCCTGGAGCGCATCGCTCAGGCCGGGGACAAGCTGTACCTGGAGTTTGGCGGAAAGCTGTTCGACGACTACCACGCCTCCCGGGTGCTGCCGGGCTTCGCGCCGGACAGCAAGGTGCGGATGCTGCTTCAGATGAAGGACAGCGCCGAGATCGTCATCGTGATCAACGCCGCCGACATCGAGAAAAACAAGGTCCGGGGCGACCTGGGCATCACCTACGATGTGGACGTGCTGCGGCTCATCGACGCCTTCCGCGGAATCGGCCTGTATGTAGGCAGCGTAGTCATCTCCCGCTACGAGGGCCAGCCCGCCGCCGACGTGTTTAAGACCCGTCTGGAGCAGCTGGGCGTGCCGGTTTACCTGCACTACCCCATCGCCGGTTATCCCTCCAACGTGCCGCTCATCGTCAGCGACGAGGGCTACGGCAAAAACCAGTACATCGAGACCTCCCGCCCCCTGGTGGTGGTCACCGCTCCCGGCCCCGGCAGCGGCAAGATGGCGGTTTGCCTCTCCCAGCTGTATCATGAGTACAAACGCGGGGTCAAGGCCGGATACTCCAAGTTCGAGACCTTCCCCATCTGGAACCTGCCGCTGAAGCACCCGGTAAACCTGGCCTACGAGGCTGCCACCGCCGACCTCAACGACGTCAACATGATCGACCCCTTCCATCTGGAAGCGTATGGCAAAACCACCGTCAACTATAACCGCGACGTGGAGATCTTCCCGGTGCTCAACGCCATCTTCCAGAAGATCCTGGGCGAAAGCCCCTACAAATCCCCCACCGACATGGGCGTGAACATGGCGGGCTACTGCATCACCGACGACGACGCCTGCTGCGCCGCCTCCCGTCAGGAGATCATCCGCCGCTACTACAACGCCCTTTGCGAGCAGCGCAAGGGCAACGCCGACGAATCCCTGGGCTACAAGCTGGAGCTGCTGATGAACCAGGCCGGCGTCTCTCCGGCGGACCGTCCGGTAGCTGCCGTTGCCCGGGAAAAAGCCGAGGAGACCGGCATGCCCGCCGCTGCCATCCAGCTGGACGACGGCCGCATCGTCACCGGCCGCACCTCCAACCTGCTGGGCGCCTTCTCCGCTGCGCTGCTCAACGCCCTCAAGACCCTGGCCGGCATCCAGGACGAGGTACACCTGATCTCCCCCATCATCCTGGAGCCCATCCAGCACCTGAAGGTGGACCATCTGGGCAACCACAACCCCCGTCTGCATACCGACGAGACCCTCATCGCCCTGTCCATCAGCGCCGCTACCAACCCCACCGCGCAGCTGGCCTTAAATCAGCTGCACCGGCTCAAAGGCTGCGAGGCCCACTCTTCGGTGATCCTCTCCCAGGTGGACGAAAACGTCCTGAAAAAGTTAGGTGTGAATCTGACCTGTGAACCGAAATATCAGACCAAAAAGCTCTACCACAAATAATCCCCCGCTCTTTGCCCGGCTAGTGAAGATCGTGCCCCCAGTGCTGACCCTTCTGCTGGTGGTGGTGCTGGCGCTGAGCCTGCGGCACCTTTCCCTGGAAGGGTTCCTGGCCTTTGTGCCCCAAAACCCGTGGCTGGCCGCCGGGGTCATCCTGGTGTGCTACGGGATCAAGTCCCTTTCGGTGGTCATGCCCCTTTCCCTGTTGTATCTGGCGGCTGGGTTTTTGTATCCCTTCTGGATCGCCCTGCCGCTGAGCTACGCCGGGCTGGTGGTCTGCTGCTCCCTGCCCTACCTGCTGGGGCGCAAGTGGGGCCGGACCGTCACCGCCGACCTGCTGGCCCGCTACCCCAAGGCCCAGCGCTTCTTTGACCTGGGGCTGCAAAACCAGGTGCTGGTGTCCTACCTGCTGCGCATCGTGGGCGTGCTGCCCGGCGACCTGTGCAGCCTGGTGCTGGGCGCCTGCGGCACCGCCTACCCGTCCTATCTGGCCGGGTCGCTGCTGGGGCTTTCCCCGGTGCTCATCCTCCACCTGCTGGCCATGCACACCGTCAGCAACGGCTTCGAGCCCTGGCTGCTGCTGCCCGCCGTCCTGCTGCTGGCAGTGACGGTCATCTCCTCGGTGCTGCTCAACCGCCGCACCAAAAACCAGCCCCCTTCTCAATAAAACCGCAACACAGAAAGCCGCCGGTCGTGATGACCGGCGGCTTTTTTATTCTTGTGCTGCTTCGGGGAGCTGAGTTTCTTGCCATGGTGGTTGCGTACCCCCGGCGGGTGGTTCGATACTCTCGACGGGCGGGTCCGTATCCTCGGTGGGCGGGTCCGTATCCTCGGTGGGTGGGTCTGTGCTCTCCGTGGGTGGGTCTGTATCCTCCGTGGGTGGATCTGTACCCTCGGCAGGTGGGTCTGCGCCCTCGGCGGGCGGGTCTGTACCCTCGGCGGGTGGGTTCGTATCCTCAGCAGGTGGGTCTGCACCCTCCGTGGGTGGTTCGATACCCTCTGCGGGCGGGCTATCTTCTGCCAGCCCGCAGGCGGTCAAATGCACCAGGGTAGGGTCGGTGGTCAGCAGGGATGCCGGAATACGCAGCACCCCGTTTTCCGCGTCATAAGCGATGGGAGAAGGCTCCTCCTCCGTCCCCGGCGCCGAATACAAGACCTCATTGACCATCACCTGGACGCTGTCCGGCAGACGGTACCCGTCCTCTGGCTCCAGAAGGATACAGCAATCCGTCGCTTCCAGGCCGTATGCCGCATTTTCCTCCTGCAGGGAGGCGGTCAGGCCCTCCAGAGTGTGGGTCAGCTGGATAGAGGGGCGGACGCGGGTATTCTCGATCGTTATGGTAAAGCTGCCCACGGGTATCTTTGTTTGGTATTTTGCCCAGGTGCAGGGCAGCAGCGGCGCCGCCAGCAGGCAGACGCACAGTCCCGCCGCCAAAGCAGATGGTATGAAGGATTGCCGCATCGTTTCCCCTCCTTTCTACTGGGTCTGTCGGGCTTGGATCGAAACGTTGGCTTTGAGCGTTTGTGCCATAAGGGAAGCGGGCTCCTCTGCCGCCACGGTCAGGGTGTGGGTCATGGGTTTGCCCTTCTCCTGCAAAGTACCGGCATTGGAAAAGAGCACCGTTTTCCCATCCGCTGATAGGCTCCCTGTCTGACTGTCCAGCGTGACCGATATTCCCTCCGGCAGCGGTTGGTCAAAGGCAACTTCCACATCATACGCCACCGCCACCTGTCCGTTGTTGGAAACGGTGAAGGAATATTCGGCCTTCCCGCCCCCACCGTTCCAGGTGTAAGAAGGGGATTCCATTTCCGCCTCGGCCTGGACGGAAAAGCCCGCTGCCGAAAGGTTCGCCTTCTGCTCTTCGGCCTGCGCCACATACCGGGCAAAGCTCAGCCCGGTCAGCAGCAGGGAACAAAGCAGCAGATAGGAAAGATAGGCAAACAGCGGAGGCCGAAGGGCTGCACCCTCCCGGCGAAAACGCAGTTGCTTCCGTTGCATAAGATCCCTCCTCCTTTTACCGAAGCTGTTCCTTACGAGAAAAAACGGAGAACACCACCAGCAGGCCCCCCAAGGCCAGCAGCGCCAGCCTTCCCGATGGGGTGCGCAGGTAGCCCGCTACAAAGCCGATCCCCGGCACCCGGGTCACTACCTTTCCCACCACCTGTTCCGGGGCTGCGGGCTGAGGGTCGGGGACAGGGTTGGCGTCCCCTTGGGTCCAAAGGCCCTCCTTGGTCTCTTTCACCAGGCGGTGGGTCACCCACTGGCCCTGGCTTTGGAAGGTGAGGATATCCCCCGGGCGGTAGCTCGCCTCGGCGTGTATCACCACCAGGTCGCCCACCGATAAGGCCGGCTCCATGCTGCCGGAGACCACCGCCGCCGCAGAATAGTCCGGCGACACCAGCAAAAAGAGCGCCGCGCCCAACAGCGCTGCCAGCAGCAGGCTCATCCCCAGGGAAAAGGCCCGGAGCAGCGCCCTCATTCCCGGTCTCCCCGCCCGCCGGAAAGCAGCCGCAGCGCCGCCGCCATACTCAAGACGGCAAGCGTCAGTTTCAGCGGGGTGGAACGGTCTGCACCGGTGTTGGGCACCTCCGGCAGACGGTAGGTGGGCTTGGGCTCCTTCTTTTCCACCGGGTCCAAAGGCGGGGCCGGGTCTTCGGGGTCACCCGGGTCTTCCGGTTCCTCTGGGCCTTCGGGGTCTTCCGGGTCTGTGGGCGGAGGGCCGTCGTCCTCCACGACCACCACATACAGCCCCGCCGTCACCTCATCGGGGGTGAACCAGGCGGCCCGGTTGCCCAGCGCCGTGTCCACCTGGTCCCGCTGGTCGCTTTCGTAGTAGTTCCAGCTCCAAAGCAGCTCAAAATCCTGCAGCTGCCCGCCGGGGACCGTCCCGGTCACCGCCCGGACCACCTGGTCCTCGGTGATGCCGTCGGGCAGGGGGTAGTCCTCCGTTTCGGCAAAGCCCGCTCCCGCCAGTACCGGGGCTACCGGAAGGTCCGGTTCCTCCTGGATTCGGTACATCACCGCCACATACTGGATGGGGTGGGACACGTCGTTTTTCAGGCGGACGACGCTGCGGTTTTCGGTACCGGGGGCAACCACCTTCTCCTCGTTTTGGGACTGGACGTTCTGGTAGCTTTGGGAAAACAGTTCCAGCCGCGCCGAGCCGTTGGGGTCGATGCCGGTAGCACTGTCCCAGGTGAGGGCGCCGGTGGTGTAGGTGAGGATATGGTCCGGGGAATCGCTGGGGCCTGCGTAGGTGGCTTCCACTGTACAGGGGAAGACCGCCGCCAGCAGCAGGCCGAGCGCCAGCCCCAGCGGGAGCAGCCCCGTTTTTCTATGTCCTGTGTTTCCCATGTCCATCCCCCCTTTTTTGTGTTCGCTCCGCATAGTCAAGACGCCGGCTGCGGGATTAGTTGATCTGGGTCACCTTGGTGTTGACCGTTATGCTGATTTTCGGGTCGTTGCTGGTGTCTCTGTCCGCGGCGTTGTTGCCCAGCTTGGTGTCCAGTATGTCATCCTGGTTGGCAGCTGTGCCCGTACCTTTTTCAAACGGCCACTCCCAGCTATACTGGATGTCGTTGCCTTTTTCACTCAGGTTTTCACCCGCTTCTACCTCTCGGGTGGTGGCATCATGAATGGCTTCTGCGATATCACTCTCAAAGCTGTTCTCTCCGCCGGCTTCGTCCTTGGAATAGTCCAAACCATTGATAGTTTTATCACCAATAGTAAACTTCAGCGGGCAGTAAAATTCGTTACCATCTGCTACATTCCAGCCGGAAAGGTCTACCGTGGCCGTGGTCACAATTTCGACCGCCACCTCCGGGGTACCGGTGATTTTGACGCCGCCGAAGGTACCTTTGGTGCCCGGGGCGACGACCTTTTCTTCGGTGCTGGAAATGACGGTATCACCATCCACTTTAGAGTTTATATCATTCTTCCCGTATTGGGTTTGGAAGCCGTCACCGGTGACCTCGACTGTTACGCCCCATTTGGCCACGCGGGCGGAGTCCTCCCCATCGCCCTCACTGACATACTTGGCGAAGGTACCGCCTACAAATCCGAAAGTAGCCAGGGTCAGCACCAGCAAAGCCCCGGTCGCACGCATCCATCTGTTTGTTTTCATCCCAAGTTGACCTCCTTATCCAACGGTGTTTTTTCTGTCCTGCCGGTCGGGGAGGGCCGGACCTTGTCCGCCCACACCCGCCAGCGCCCGCAGGCGGGAAAGCTCCTGCTCCGTCTCCCGGGCGGCGCGGCGGCGGGAAATGGCGTCATAAGCCAGGCAGCCCGCCAGCGGCACCCCCACGAACAGCAGCATCCCCAGCGGCTGCTGCAAAAACAGGGCAAAATCCCCTACCCGCGGCAGCCGGCCGGCAAAGCGCCCGATGAGCTGCTCCTGGCTTACCGGCTGGGTGTCCTCCGCATTGTTGGCGTCACCCTTGGTGGTAAACTGCAGGAGCCCGTCCTCGCCGGTGGAAATGGAAGTGATGCGGTGGGTAACGGCGCTGCCGTCCGCCATATAGCTGATCACATCCCCCACCTGAAGCGACTGGGGGTCCACCCGGCGGGCGAACACCAGATCCCCCACCTCGATGTGGCCCTCCTGCTGCCCGCTCATGGAGCCGGAAAGCACCACCATGGGGGTGACCCCCAGGATAGAGGGCGGCTTTTCCCGTGAGAATGCGCTCTGCACCAGGATCGCCAGGTTGCAGATGAGCAAAACGCCCAGCACCCCGCACACCAAAGCGCCCACCGCCGTACCCAGCCGCGCAGGCCGGGCCGTCCCGGAGCGGGTTTTCTTTCGGCCTTTCATGCCATCTCCTCCTTTCAGGCAGTTTTGCTGCTTTATCCCCATGATAGCGAAAAAACATCCTCGTTTCCAGGGTTTTGAAAAATGTGACGCGGCTGTGATTTTTCTGGTCTTTCCCGTATGATATGATATAATCAGAAAAAGCAAAGGAGGCCGCTATGTATCGCGTATTGCTGGTGGACGATGATCCCCATATTTTGATTGCCAACCAAACCTACCTCACCCAAAGGGGCTATGAGGTCTTTGCCGCCAAAAACGGCGCCGACGCTCTTTCCATCGCCGCTACCGCCGCGCTGGATGCGGTGATCCTGGACGTGGACATGCCGGGGATGGACGGCGTCAGCGTCTGCCGCCGCCTGCGGGAGACCAGCAGCGTCCCGGTGCTCTTCCTTTCCGCCTTTGCCGAACCGGACGACCGCATCCGCGGCCTGATGGCCGGAGGGGACGACTACCTGGGCAAGCCCTACTCCCTGGTGGAGCTGGAACTGCGGCTGCGGCTGCGCATCGAGGGCTCCCGCCACTTCCAGGCCGGGGAGGTGCTGCAGTTCGGCCCGCTGGAGATCGACCTGGGCCTGCGCCAGGTGCGCTACCAAGGCGCCACCGCCTCCTTCACCACCCTGGAGTTTGACCTGCTGGCCTTTTTGGCCCGCAATCCCGGGCAGGTGTTCTCCTACGAGCAGCTTTATAACGGGGTGTGGAAGTCCCCCATCAACCAGAGCCTGCACAACATCCAGGTCTGCATGGCGCGGGTGCGGCAGAAGCTGGACCTGCTCTGCCCCGGGGAAAACTACATCGAAACGATCCGCCGCAAGGGATACCGCTTCCGCTCGGAGAAACAAGCATAAAAAAGCCCCCGGAACCAGTCCGGGGCACGAAGTTCGCTTTTATTTTTTCCAAGGCATGGGGCCTTTGGCGGCAGCCACACCCACCGCTGCACACACCGCAGCGCCTGCCGCTACCCAAAGGGCCTGGCTGCTGCCGGAAGGCTCCGGCTGGGGAGCGGGCGCTGTCTCCTCCTGGGAAGGCGGGGCCGGTTCCGGCTCTGTCTCCGGCAAAGAGGCGTCGGATTCTTCGTTTGAGTCCTCCGGCTCCGCAGCAGGGTCCTGCGGCGGGGCGGAGGCTTCCACCGCTCCTTCTGCCTCTGGGGCAGCTGCATCGTTGGAGGACGGCTGCTCTGCCGTCTCCGGCTCCTGGGCCGGGGGTTCCGGCTGGGGGACGATGGTCTCCGGCTGGGCCGCTTCCTCCTGGGAGGGGCGTTCCGCCGGTTCCGGGTCCCGCTCCGGGGACGTGGGGGCGGTGCTTCCGCCGCGGTTGCCTTCGCTGTCGCCGCTCTCCTCCGGTTGGAGCGCAAACGCCTGGGAGCTCCAATGACGCTGCGCCTGGGGGTCATAGGCCTTTACCCGGAACATCCGGGGGGTGTCGTCCGGCAGCTGGAAGACGCACACCGTCCGGCCGTTCACCTCCGGTACCAGGAAGAACCAGTCCTCCTGGTCCCAGCGTTCCCAGGTTTTGCCCTGGTCGGCGGAGACCTCCCCCCAAATGTCCGCCCCTTCCGGCATATTTTCCACCGTCAGCTGGACGCTGGGGACGCCGCTCCCCTTCCAGACGGCATCGGACACCGCCAGTTCCTCGGGGGTGTACCAATGGACCGTCAGTTCCAGCGGAAGGGCGCTGGCCAGCGGCTGACCGGCTTCGTCCAAAAACTGTCCCGACAGGACAAGCTCCCCCTCCGTTTGGCCGTCGTAGGCGCTCAGGTCCCAGGAAAGGGCTACTTCCCGGTCCTCCTCCCTGCCTTCCTCCTGGACGGAGACCGTCATCCGCTGGGGCAGCAGCTCCTGGGTCAGCACGGTGCCGGATTCCAGCCAAAGGTCCTCCGGGTTCTTATCGTGGTTGTTCACCAGCGGCGGCGCCCACTGCACCAACCCGGGCTCCGCCTCGGTCTGCAGCAGCTCCACCGAGCCGCCCGGCTCCTGGATAATGAACGGGCCTTCGCTGCCGGCCTCCAAGATCACGCTGGACAGCCGCAGCCGGCCGCCGGACTTGACCACAATGGGCCCAACGCCGGACAGCACCGGGCTGGCCTCCGGGCCGCCGATGGAAAGGGGACCCATCATCAAGGCCCCGCCCGATTCAATGGTCACCGGACCGGTGACCTCCACCGTCAGTTCCCCGGGGTAGTAGCCCTCGGGCAGCGAGCCGCCGCTATTTTCCGGGGAGATGGTGGTGAAGCTGATCTCCTCCCCCTCGCCGATGGTGCAGCTCTCCAACTTTTCCCAAAATTCCGGCACTTGGGACGGCTGCTCGATCTGCGGGGATTCCGGTTGGGATTGTTCCGGCTGGGACTGCTCTAGCTGGGATTGCTCCGGTTGGGATTGTTCCGGCTGGGACTGTTCCGGTTGAGACTGTTCCGGCTGGGACTGCTCCGGCTGCGGCAGCTGGGGGCTTTCCTCCGCAAAGGCCAGCGTCCCGCACCAGCACAAGGCCCACAGGCCAAGCCCGGCCATCCCTTTTATCACCATCCGCATCAGCGGAAGTCTTTTTGCTACGGGGTATTGTTTATGAAAAAGCAATGGATACGCCGCCTCTTTCTTCTGAGCGCTGTTTTCTTGCTGGGGACAGCCGCCATCGGGCTGCTGTTTCGGTTTGACAACAAATATACCGCCGCCCTCCCCAGCGGGGACGGGTACAACGTCCTTCCGGCCCAATCGGACGGGGTGTCCTTCCTGGTGGACGGCTGGGAGGTCTACCCCGGCCAGCTGCTGGAACCCTCCCACTGGGAGAGCGGCTCCCCGTCAAAGCCCCAGCACACCTACATCGGCCAGTACCCCAACCTGTCCGGCTTGACGGGCAGCCCCTTCGGTAGTGTCACCTACCGTCTGACCCTGGAACACGCCGGGGAGCCCCGAGAGCTGGCCCTTTTCCTGCCGGAGCTGCTTTGCGCCGGGCGGGTCTACATCAACGGGGAGCTGGCGAGGGAGCTGGGCCGCTTGGAGCCCTACCAGCCGGGCGTTATGGACACCGTCTATCTCCTGCCGGCTGATTCCCAGGTGGAACTGGTGGTCCAGTGCGCCAATTACAGCCATTATTACTCCGGGATGTACTACCCGCCTGCGGTGGGCACGCCGTCCGCCATCGCCCGGATGTTCGCCGCGCGGATGCTCGTTTACGGCGTGCTGTGCTTCTCCTCCTTGGCCATCGGTCTGGGGTATCTGTCCCAGTGGCTTTGGGGGAAGGAGCGGACCGCCCGCTGGATGGGGCTGCTGAGCCTGGCGTTTGCTCCGAAGGTATGTTACCCCTTCCTGCGGGCGCTGGGGCTGGACGCGGCGCACCCGCTTTTTGCCCTGGAAGACGTCTGCGGCAGCATCGTCATGCTCTGCGCCGTGCTGCTGGCCGGAGAACTTTCCAACAGCCTGCGGCGGCCCATCTTCCGGCAGGCGGTGCTCCCGGCCTGCGTCGCCATGTGCGTCTTTTGCGGGCTGTTTCCTGTGGTTATTTTACCACGCGCTCCCTTTTTCATCAATCCCTACGGTTTGGTGCTGTTTTTCTGGCAGGCGGCGGCGGGGCTTTTCCTGATGGTCCTGGCCTTCCGCACCCTGCGCATCGATGGGCCGATGGCGGGCTTCCTTCTGGCTGCCGACGGGCTTTACGGCCTTTCGCTGGCGGCCTCCGCCGTGACGGCCAACCGCCTGGAACCCATCCGCGGCGCCTGGCTGACGGAATACGGCGGCTTTGCCCTGGTGGTGGGCTTTGCGACGCTGATGGTCCGCCGGAACGTGCTGCTTTACCGGGAAAACCAGCGGCTGACCGCCCATCTCCAAGAGGAGGTCGCCTCCCAGACCGCCCGGGTGCAGAACCTGCTTTTTGAGCGGCAGCAGCTGCTGGCCTACCTGCTCCACGACCTGAAAAACCCCCTTGCCGCCCTGCGCAGCTACGCCGAGCTGGTGCAAAGCGGCAACGCGGCGCTGGACCCGGAGACCGCCTCCTACCTGGACGCGCTGGTCCAGCAGGTGGGTACCGTCAAGGAGCGCTTTGAGGTGATCCATGATTTTTCCCGCCGGGAGCGGGCCGCCGCCCACTGGGAGAGCATCCCCCTTTGCGATTTCCTTCAGCAGTTTTACACCCGCAACCGCCCGGATATCGAGCTTTCCGGCCCGGACTTTCTGCTGCAGCTCCCCCAGCGGGAGCTGACGGTGCGGGGCGAGCGGGACCGCCTTTGGGTGGCGCTGGAAAACCTGTGCTACAACGCCCTGTCCTTCACCCCGGAGGACGGCGCGATCACCCTCTGCCTGGAAGAGGAGCCCGGCTGGGCGGTCATCCGCGTCCAGGACACCGGCGCGGGCATCCCCGCCGAGGACCTGCCCCGGCTGTTTGAACCGGGGTTCACCCGCCGGGCCGAGCAGAACGGCGACGGCCTGGGGCTGTACATCGTCCGCACCATCGCCCTGGAACACAGCGGCACGGTGGAAGCCCAGTCCCAGCCCGGAAAGGGCAGCTGCTTCCTTCTGCGCCTCCCCCTGGCCTCCGGCCAAGAGGGGTAGCTTCTCCCCCGTAGTCATGACCACCCCTAAGAGGGGTGGCATGACGAGCGGCCTATAAGGCCGTAA
>JAHZAU010000002.1 GCA_019423755.1 Oscillospiraceae bacterium | reverse complement strand
GTGTAACCTCACTAGAACCTGAATCTAGCGCGTCTGCCAATTCCGCCATATCCGCATTTTCTTTGTCTCTGCGTCGTTCGTGTCGCTTCAACGTTATTTATTATATCACCGGCATATCGGTTTGTCAACACATTTTTTCGATTTTTTTTAAAAAAGTGATTTTTCCGGCCGGGAGGGTGTTCCCCGGCCGGAAAAATGGCATAATTACGCGGTTTTTGCTAGCTGCGTTTTTTGCCCGGGGCGGGACGGCGGCGGCGTTTGCGCACGCTGAAACCGAAGCTGCCCACCTTTTTGCCGATGGTAAAGTATTCTCCGTGGACGTACGCCGCCAGGCCGCAGCGCTCCATGTGCAGCTTGCCATCCTGGTCCAGATACTCCTCATCGGCGTTGACCCCGACGATCTCCGCCAGGAACATGTCATGGCTGCCCAGGGTCTGGACGCTGGTGACCCGGCACTCCAGGTTGATGGGGCATTCCTCGATCATCGGCGCGGAGACCTGGTTGGCGGGGATGGCGGTCAGGCCGGTGAGGGCGAACTTGTCGGTGTCCCGGCCGGACTTGACGCCGCACAGGTCCGCCTGACGCACCAGCAGCGAGGGGGTCAGGTTGATGACGAACTCCCCGCTGTCCCGGATGATCTGGTGGGAATAGCGGGAGGGGCGCACCGAGATGTAGGTCATGGGCGGGTTGGAGTTGACGATGCCCGTCCAGGCGATGGTGATGATGTTGGGGTGTTCCATGGTGCCGCAGGTGACCATGGTGGGAGAGACCGGGGCCAGCAGGGTGGACCCTTTCCAGAATACTTTGGACATAGTTGCCGCCTTTCTTTCGCCCGGGAAGGGCGGGGGTTCGTTTAGAATGTTGTTGGGTAACGTTCATTATACCGCATCTTTTTTTGTCAAACAAGCAGAATCTGGGCCGAAGGGGGCTGGGAGGCCGAATTTTGGTTGTGTTTTTGAGAAAAAAGATGCTATACTAAGAAACTGACGTGTCAAGTAAGAAAAATCAGCAAACCGCGGTGAAGCTGGCCGGGCTCCGCTCCTTCGAGAACTTGCGTATCGTGGAAGGCACCGCAGACGGGCGCGATTGGGCGTCCAGTTCCCGGCAGAAAAAGGAAAGGATGATTTGATGCAGGAAAAACGTCACAACAAAATGGCAGACACCCCCATCGTGAAGCTGCTGATCTCCATGTCGCTTCCGGCCATGTTCTCCATGTTCATCCAGGCGATGTACAACATCGTGGACAGCATCTATGTAGCCATGATCGGGGAAAACGCCCTGACCGCCGTATCCCTGGCCTTCCCGGTGCAGAACCTGATCATCGCGGTGGCGGTAGGTACCGGCGTGGGTCTCAACTCGCTGATCTCCCGCCGGCTGGGCGAGCGCCGGCAGGACCAGGCCGACAAGGCTGCCACCCACGGTCTGGTGATCGCCATCTGCGGCTGGCTGCTGTTTTTGGTGTTCGGGCTGTTCTTCACCCGCCTCTTCTTCGCCGCTTTTACCAATGATCCGACTATCCTGGAGATGGGCGTGGATTACACCTCCATCGTCACCATCTTCTCCATCGGCTGCTTTGTGGAGATTTCTCTGGAAAAGACCCTGCAGGCCACCGGCAATATGATCTGGCCCATGGTGTTCCAGCTTTCCGGCGCCGTCACCAACATTATCCTCGACCCCATCTTCATCTTCGGCTGGTTCGGCCTGCCGGCCATGGGGGTTACCGGTGCGGCCATCGCCACCGTTCTGGGACAGATCCTCTCTATGTTCCTGGCCATTGCGGTCATCGTCCTGCGGGAGCACGCCGTCACCGTTTCCCTGCGCAGTTTCCGTCCGGAAGCAGCGGTATTCCGGGACATCTTCGCCGTGGGCCTGCCGGCCATCATCATGCAGGCCATCGGCTCGGTGATGATCATGGGCCTCAACAGCATCCTCATCGCCCTTTCCAGCACCGCGGTAGCCGTGCTGGGCGTCTACTTCAAGCTGCAGTCCTTCGTCATGATGCCGGTGTTCGGCCTGGGCCAGGGCGCCCTGCCCATTATGGGTTATAACTACGGCGCCCGCAACCGCTCCCGCCTGATGAAGACCTTGAAGATGGAGGGCATCTTCGCCACCATCATCATGGTCATCGGCACCCTGCTCTTCTTCTTCATCCCCGAGACCCTGCTGGGCCTGTTCAGCGCCTCCCCGGATATGCTGACCATCGGCGTCCCGGCGCTGAAGATCATCGGCCTGTGCTTCCCCTTCTCCGCTTGGGGTATCTCCATCTCGAACTTCTTCCAGGCGGTGGGCAGCGGCGTCAACAGCTTGGTCATCTCCCTCATGCGCCAGCTGATCTGCATCCTGCCCCTGGCGTGGATCTTCTCCCGCACCCTGGGCCTGCAGGCGGTATGGTTCGCCTTCCCCTTGGCGGAGATGGTCTCCATGGTAACCAGCCTTCTGCTGCTGTACCGGGTGTACCGCAACCAGGTGGCCAATCTGGAAAGCTTCGCCGACGAGGAGTAGCCCCATCGAAAATCAAAAAACAAACGCCCGGTCCCCCAAGGGACCGGGCGTTTTTGCGCAAAAAAAGCGGTATGGCCACAAAAGACCATACCGAAGAAAGGGACAGGACGCCCCATCCCATGCGGGAGAGCGGTTACTTGGGTTCTACGTCCAGGAAGTGAAATTCCGGAGAATCGAAGAACTCTGCCAGGGTGATCCCCAGTCCGTCGCAGATTTTTTTCAGGGTGGTGATGGAAACATCCTTGCGGCTGCTGTCCATCAAACTATACACCGTAGAAGGCGTGATCTCACACAGGCGCGCCAGGTGGTTCAGCGTCAGGCCGCGCGCTTTGCACAGGGATTGGATCCGCAGTGCCACAGATTCTTTGATCGCCATAAAATCACCAGACCTTTCGCTCGGGGTAAGGGGGAGGCGGAGAGGACCCCGGAAGGCGGCGCCTGCCGCCGGGCAGAGCAACCGTACCGTCTTTCTATTGTTATATTAGCACAGATTTTTGCGGACTATTACGCAAGGACGTACAAAAATAAGATTTTTTGCGAATTATTAAAAAATCGCCCCGCCGCCGGTAAAAACACCCCCGAAAATACCCCGAAAAAGGGAAAAAGCACGAAAAGCGCAGCTGATCTGCGCCCTTCGTGCTTCATGGGAGGGAAAATTATTCCGTTTCAATGCCCAGGAGCTCCCGGACGTCCACATGGAAGATTTTGCTGAATACGACCAGTTCGTAATCGGTGACGATCCTCTCGCCCTGTTCGATCCGGCTGATCGCCTTCTGCTCCAGCAACACATTTTCCACCTGCATCTTCGCGGCAAGCTGAGCCTGGCTCCATTTTTCCCTCTGCCGCAGCCTCTTGATGGCTTCCCCGGTGACGTTGCACCGTCCGTTGAACTTATAGATTTTCATACAAATCCCTAACTTTACAGGTGATTTTTCATCTTACACTGTACTATCTTTTCCAGAAGAACGTCCCCGAAAGATAACTATGGAAATGGTTAAATTTCTTTGATTAGAGGACTTCGGAGAAACTGCCAAAGAAATGGGAGAAGTTTTGTCGGATATAAGAATATTTATGCCTAACGAGCAGAGGAAAACCGGCCTGCCCAGCGCCGCTGGTACTGGCAGGAAGCAAGCTTTGTGGCCCTAGAAAGGAGCTTGCCGTTGTACCAGCCGCCGCAGACCCCGGCCAGCGGTACCCCCTGCACCAGCTTGGCGGCCACCACCGTGCGGCACAGCTGACGGCTGGCCTCCCCGGCGGCCTGCTCCACGTTCAGGATAGCGGACCAGTCCTGTCCGGCGTCGATAGCCTGCCCCAAAAGGCGGCAGCGCTCGAGCAAGGGACGGGCCTCTTCCGACGGGGCAGCCGCTGCGGCCAGCACTGCTAACAGGAAGGCTTGCTCCTGGGGAGACTGCCAGTCGTGTCCGTATTGGGCGCACACCCCGTAAAGGCTGCGCAACAGGGTCCCCAGCAGGATGGGGATATCCGGCAGGCCGATGCCCAGCACCCCCAGCGCCGCGGCCTCCCCGCCGGAAAACAGGGTGTACCCCAAAGCCCCGGCGCCGGAGCGCCGCCGCGCCTGGTAAAAGGCGGACCGCTGCTGGCGCAGGGAGGCGTTTTCGTCCCCGGACGCGGCGGGGCGCAGCCCCCGGCCCACCAGTTCCGGGCGGGCAAGCAGGGCCAGGAAGCTTTTCTCAAAGGCGGCTTCCAAGCCCTGGCGCACCTTCTGTGGGGCGGCGTCCTGGAGCTTTTGGGCGGCAGGGGCCAGCTTCTGCTCCAGGGCGGAAGGGGTGCGGGGTTTCAGCAGGGCGTCCTCCTGCTTTTGGCAGCGCTCCTGGATCTTCTGCACTGCCAGGCGATGCCGCCGCTGTTCCCAAAGGGCCCCGGGGCGGATCATTGCTGCTCCTCCGGGGACTGGTTAAGCAGGATGTAGTCCTGCACCCGGTGCAGCTGGCGCAGGTCCACGTTGACGTCCAGCAGGATGCCGTCGCCGCGGTATTCCTCGGAGTAGACCTTGCCGGTCTGCCGCAGGTCGCTGGCCAGCCCGCTGGCGGTATAGGGCAGCAGCAGGGTCAGGCGGCGGTGGGTCTGGGGCAGGCAGAGGGCGATCTTTTCTAACAGTTTTTCCAAACCCATGCCGCTGCGGGCGGAGATGGCGGCGGTCCACTGGTCCGGGCAAAGGGGCGGCTCCTCGAGACAATCGCACTTGTTGAGGACGGTGAGCACCGGCACCTGCTCGGCGCCCAGCTCCCGCAGCAGGTCGGAGGTGATGCGCAGCTGCTGGTCAAACTCCGGGGAGGACACGTCGCAGACGTTGAGCACCAGGTCGGCGGAGACGGCTTCCTCCAAGGTGGAATGGAAGGCTTCCACCAGATGATGGGGCAGGCGGCTCACCAGGCCGACGGTGTCCACCAGCATGACCTTGCGGCCATCGGGCAGCAGCAGCGCCCGGGAGGTGGGGTCCAGGGTGGCAAAGAGCATATCCTGGGCCAGGACACCGGCGTCGGTGAGGGTGTTGAGCAGGGTGGATTTGCCGACGTTGGTGTAGCCGACGATGGCCACGGTAACCACGTCGTCCTTTTTGCGGCGCTGGCGCAGCAGGCCGCGGCGTTTTTCCAGCTCCTCCAGCTGCTCCTCCAGGGACTGGATGCGGCGGCGGATGTGGCGGCGGTCGCTTTCCAGCTTGGTCTCACCAGGGCCGCGGGTACCGATGCCGCCGCCCAGACGGGACAGCGAGGTACCAAGGCCCGCCAGACGGGGCAGCCGGTAGCGCAGCTGGGCCAGCTCCACCTGCAGGCGGCCTTCGTTGGAGGTGGCCCGCTGGGCAAAGATGTCCAAAATCAGGGTGGTGCGGTCGATGACCCGGGTGTCCTCCCCCAGCACCTTTTCAATGTTTTTTAACTGCGCCGGGGCCAGCTCGTGGTCAAAGATCACCAGGTCCACCTGGTTTGCCTGCACGAACTCCCCCAGCTCTTCCAGCCGGCCGGAACCCATGAGGGTAGCGGGGTCGGGGCGCTCTTTGCGCTGCACCACCCGGGCCACCACCTGGGCCCCGGCGGAGCGGGCCAGCTCTTCCAGCTCCTCCATGGAGCGGTCCATATCAAATTCCCCGGTGTCCACCGCGGCCAGCACGGCGGTTTCGGGGCGGTTGTCTTGTGTTTCAAACATGGTTCATTACCTCCTGCAGAAGGGCCCCGGACGCGGCCGGGGAAGCGATTCTTGGGTTGCTATCATTGTACACGATAGCAACCGGTTGCGCAACCGCCCCGCAAAAACGCCGCCCGCAGCCCAAAGGCCGCAGGCGGCGAAGAAAGGGGGATCATTTGGTCAGGGTGCCTTCCGGGGTCTGGACCAGCAGCAAAAGCTCCTGCTCGGCGCCGGTCTGGGTGTTGATATAAGAAAGCACCTGGTCGCCGGTGGCGCTGGAGCCTAAGAACTCATAGGTCAGCACCTGCTCCTGCCCCCGGGAGGGGATGAGCGCCAAGCGTACCCGCTCCATGGTCAGGTTCTGGCTCACCGAGGCCTGGGCTTCCTCCGGGGAAAGGGCCGGGGCCTCAAAGGTGCGGTCGTGGTGGTTCATGACGTAGCCGCGGGCGTCGCAGCTGAGGATCTCGCCATTTTGCAGCGCCACCTCCACCTTCACCAGGTCGGTGTAGCACAGTACCTGGGCCTCCGGGTCAAAGTAGGCGAAGTTGATGGTCAGCCGGCCGTCCTTTTCTTCATAATAGGTGGCCTCCATGGAGGAAAGGCCGTTTTCGGCAAGATAGGCCTGCGCTCGGGCGACGGCGTCCTCCCGGGAGAGGGCGGCGGCAGCTTCGGGGGCGGGGGTGCCGGGGCGGATCAGGTACACCAGATACCCGCCCTGCTTGCTGACCGCCACCGAGAAGCGCTCGGCGTCATAAAAGACATAGCACGGGCAGAGGGAGTTTTCCTCCCGCATATTGGGAAGGGCGGACTCCTCTACCCCGGCCCAACGGGCGGCGATGGCGCGGGCCTCCTCCACCGAAAGGGTGGGCTGCCCCTCGGTGAGCAAGGGGGTGCGGTCCAGCAGATGGTCGGAGAACGGTCCGTCGTAGATCAGCGACGGGTAGCCGGTAAAGCCCTTTTCCATGGCGGCCAGCTCCTCGTTGCCGGCTTGCTGCACCGGGGTCGCTTCCGAAGCGGCCTGGGCTTCGCTCTCCGTCACCGGCTGGTCGGTGGAGGCCTCCGCCGGGACGGTCACCGAGAAGTTATTGCGCTGGGCGGTCTGGCTGCGGTCAGCCGAGCGGATGAGCCGGTCCAGGGAAAGCTCCCCGCTGCGCAGCCGCTGCTGCAGGCTGTCCACCTGGGAGGAGAGCCGGTCGGCATACTCCCGTAGGGAGAGCAGCTGCTGGTACTCCTCCTCACTGACCGGCTGGCCCTGCATGGATTTTTTGGAGAGGGAGAGAGCGTAGTCCCCCACCTGGGACAGGAAGCGATAGGTGCCGTCCAGCCCCAGCTGGGCCGAGGGCAGTCCTGCCAGCGACTCCTTGGCGGAGGAAGCTTCCTTCCACATTTTCGCCGACACCAGGGAAAGCTGCGCCGGGGTGCCGCTGTACAGGCTCTTGACCAGGTCGGAGGAGAGGTTCGTCAGGTCGTCGCACACCTGGTCGATGTCCCGCATATAGGCGTTTTCCAGCTGATGGCGGTATTCCGCCGCCCGCATGGCCAAAAAGCCCGCCCACAGGGAAAGCCCCAGGCAGAAGACCACCAGCACCACCAGGATGGTGCGCAGCCACCGGCCGCCGGAGCGCTCCGAAGGCGGAAGGGAACGGTTTTCGTTTTGGTTCATAAGACCCAACCTTTCTGGAAAAATATTTGGGGTGTTGGCGTTATTTTTCCAAGTTGGCGGGCGTTTATACCACCGCAGCGGCGCCAAAGGCGCGGATCGGGCGAAAAAATGCGTTCCTGGCCCTTGACAAGGGAGGGAGAGACTGATATTATTGTATTAGTTCAATAATACAATATGACAGTGGAGGTGAGGAGATGCCCTGGGCCTTTAACGAAACACAGCCCATCTATCAGCAGATCATATCCGCGGTGAAATCAAACATCGCATCGGGGCGGTACGCCCCCGGGGAGAAGCTCCCCTCGGTCCGGGACCTGGCGCTGGAAGCGGGGGTCAACCCCAACACCATGCAGCGGGCGCTTTCCGAGCTGGAGCGGGAGGGCCTGGTATACAGCCAGCGCACCGCCGGGCGCTTTATCACCGACGACCGCCAGCTGCTCCAAAACCTTTCCCGGGAGCTGGCAGACGCCCAGGTCCGCGCCATGCTCCAAGCGGTGCGGGCGCTGGGGTACGACGGTCCGGCTATTCTGGACCTGGTGCAGCGCGCCTTGGAGGAAACGGAATCAGAAAGGAAGGCATAGAGGGATGACGCCTGTTTTAGAGTTTCGCAACGTGACGAAAAATTACCACACCCACCGGGTGCTGGACCAGCTGAGCTTTTCCATCGAGCCGGGCAAGATCGTGGGCCTGCTGGGGCCCAACGGCTGCGGCAAAAGCACCACCATCAAGCTGGCGGCCGGTCTGCTGCAGCCCACCGCCGGACAGGTGCTCGTCGACGGCCAGCAGCCCGGGCTGCACAGCAAATCGGTGCTGTCCTACCTGCCGGAGCGCAGCTACCTTAACGGCTGGATGCGCATCCGCCAGATGCTGGACTTTTTCGGGGACTTTTACGCCGATTTTGACCGGCAGCGCGCCGAACAGATGCTCCAGGAGCTGAACATCGACCCGGCCGCACGCCTGCGCACCCTGAGCAAGGGCAACAAGGAGAAGGTCCAGCTGGTGCTGGTCATGTCCCGCCGAGCCAAGCTCTATGTCCTGGATGAGCCCATCGGCGGGGTGGACCCGGCTGCCCGGGACTACATCCTGCGTACGATCCTGAGCAGCTACGCCGAGGACTCCTCCATCCTCATTACCACCCACCTGATCCAGGACGTGGAGACCATCTTTGACGACGTGCTCTTCCTCTCCAACGGGCGCATCCTGCTGGGCGGCCCGGTGGACCAGGTCCGGGACGAAAACCAGAAATCCATCGACCAACTGTTCCGGGAGGTATTCAGATGTTAGGAAAACTGATGCATTACGAGCTGGAAGCCACCGGCCGCACCTTCCTGCCGCTGTACGGCGGCATCCTGGTGGTGTCGGCCATCAACGCCCTGTTTATGGCCTGGCAGCTGCCGGCGGGCATCGGCATCAGCACGCTGGTGCTGGTGTCGCTGTATGTGGCGCTGATGGTGGTCTTTGCGGTGATCACCGTCACCCGGTTTTATAAAAACCTGCTGGGGGACGAGGGCTACCTGATGAACACCCTGCCGGTGAAACCGGGGCATCTGATCCTTTCCAAGCTGCTGGTGAGCCTGGTTTGGGTGGTGCTTTCCGGCGTGGTAGCCGTCCTTACCGCTATGGTGCTGCTGGCCGGCTCCATCAACTGGGGCAACCTCCTTCAGGACCTGGGGCAGATCTTCCAACTGATCGGCGAAGTAGTGGCCAAGATGCCGCCGGAGGGCTGGCAGGTCATGGGCACAATGATCCTGCTGCTGCTTTATCTGCTGGCAGCGGTGATCCAGATGATCATGCAGGCCTACGCCGCCATGTGCCTGTCCCAGCTGCAGCCCCGCAACAGCTGGCGGGTGCCCACCGCCATCCTCATCTATCTGGGCATCGGCGCCGCCGAAAGCATCTGGCTGAGCCTCATTGGCCAGGTGCTGGGCTGGGGCACCACCTACCTGGATTGGAGCTTTGAGGGCACCGCTTCCATCGCAAACTGGGTGCTGGGAGGCTGCATCATCTATGCGCTGATCATCTCCACCATCTACTTCCAGATCTGCCGCTATGTGCTCCAAAACAAGCTGAATCTGGAATAAACTAGGGGAAAATCCCGCGCAAAAGAAAAAAGTTCACGTTTTCTTCGCCTTTTTGGCCTATTTTGCGGCCGAAACCTGCCCGTACAATAAAAGAAGGAGGCGATGACGATGAATCTGAATGAACGTACCCTTGCGCCGCAGCTGGAAGAATTTTTGCAGATCCTCTGCGGCGAGTTTGACAACAGCCAGCAGCTTCGGCAGCTGGAAAGCCAGGGCGTAGAGGGCTATCCCCATGCCCGCCATGTAAACACCGACTGCACCGGCGCCATCACCGGTCTGCCGGAGGACTTTGCCGGGGCCTTTGTGCTGGAGGAAAGCTACTACACCCAGAAGGGCCGCACCAACCCCATGCCCCACCTGTTCCTCTTTACCTACGAGGACGGTCAGGTGAAGCTGACCTCCTACGAGATCCCCGAGGGTTACACCAAGGAGACCTTCCGGGCCGACAACCTCTCCCCCATCCCGGCGGCCAGCCTGGAAGTATCGGAGAAGTTCACTCCCGCCTGGTACAAGAAGGAGGGCGACGCCTGGGTAGGCGGCAGCGAAAGCTGGTTCACCCCGGTGATGAAGTTCACCCTCTTTGAGCGGTTCTCCCCCCAGGTTCTGGAGGTCACCGAGACCATCGAGGTCAACGGCAAGCGCACCTTTGGCTACGACCTGCCCTTGGAGTACCGCCGCGTAGCAAAATAACGACCATTTCCTATTTTTGATATTCATCCACACAGCAGAGCTTCCCGCTGCCGTCCAACACCCCTTGGAACGGCCGCGGGCGGCTCTGTTTTTTCGTGTGACGCCTGCCGTTGACTTTGACGCAGTAAAGTGCTACGATATAGGAAAAATCCCACCCGGAAAGAAGGTCATCCCTATGAACGAAGTGCTGCAAAACCTGTACAGCCGCAAGTCGGTCCGCGCCTTTGAGGACCGTCCCATCCCGCCCGAGGCCCGGGAGGCCATCCTGGAAGCGGCTGCCCAGGCACCCACCGCCGGCAACCAGCAGATGTACACCATCCTGGAGATCACCGACCAGGCCCTCAAGGACCAGCTGGCCGTCACCTGCGACAACCAGCCCTTTATCGCCAAAGCGGCCATGGTGCTGGTGTTCTGCGCCGACTTCCAGAAGTGGTACGACGCCTTTGTAGACGCCGGCTGCCAGCCCCGCAAACCCGGCGTCGGCGACCTGCTGCTGGCGGTCAGCGACACTAACATCGCCGCACAGAACGCCGTCATCGCCGCTTGGAGCCTGGGCATCGGCTCCTGCTACATCGGCGACATTATGGAGCGCTGTGAGGAGCACCGTAAGCTGCTCCACCTGCCGGAGTTCGTCTTCCCGGCGGCCATGCTGGTCTTCGGCTACCCCACCGCCCAGCAGATGGAGCGGGAAAAGCCCCGCCGCTGCCCCATGGAGCAGATCGTCCACCAAAACGGCTACCGTCGTATGGACGGCGCCGAGCTGCGCCAACTGCTGAAAGAAAAGCCTCTCGCCAAGACCTACGAGGAATGGATGGAGGCCTTCTGCAAACGCAAGTACAACTCCGAATTTTCCAAGGAAATGACCCGCTCGGTGGCCGAATATCTCAAAGCCTTCTCCCACGGGGAGGAATATTAACCGCAAAAAACCGCCCTTTCCCACTGGGAAAGGGCGGTTTTTGATTGCTTTGCGTAAATTGGAAAGGGCGTTACTCGTCCAGTTTGAGCACTGCCATGAAGGCCTCCTGCGGGACCTCCACCGAGCCCAGCTGACGCATACGCTTCTTGCCTTCCTTCTGTTTTTCCAGCAGCTTTTTCTTTCGGGTGATGTCGCCGCCGTAGCACTTGGCCAAAACGTCCTTGCGGAAGGCTTTGACCGTCTCGCGGGCGATGATCTTGCCGCCGATGGCCGCCTGGATGGGCACCTCGAACATCTGGCGCGGGATGTTCTCCTTGAGCTTTTCGGCCATTTTGCGGGCCCGGGCGTAGGCGCGGTCGGCGTGGACGATGAAGCTCAGGGCGTCTACCACGTCGCCGCTGATGAGGATGTCCAGCTTCACCAGCTTGGAGGGCTGGTAACCGGAAAGCTCGTAGTCAAAGGAGGCGTAGCCCTTGGTACGGGACTTGAGCACGTCGAAGAAGTCGTAGACGATCTCGTTTAACGGCAGGTCGTAGTGGATCTCCACTCGGTCGGTGTCCAGGTACTTGGTGTCCTTATAGGTGCCGCGGCGCTCCTGGCACAGCTCCATGATCGCGCCGATGTACTGGGACGGGGTGAAGATGCTGGCCTTGACGTAAGGCTCCTCGGCGGATTCGATGTCCGCCGGGTCGGGGTAGTTGGTGGGGTTGTCGATGTAGATGGTCTCCCCGTTTGTCATGTTGAGCTTGTAGATAACGCTGGGGGCGGTGGTGATCAGGTCCAGGTTGAATTCCCGTTCCAGGCGCTCCTGGATGATCTCCATGTGCAGCAGGCCCAAAAAGCCGCAGCGGAAGCCAAAGCCCAGAGCCTTGGAGGTCTCCGGCTCAAAGGAGAGGGAGGCGTCGTTGAGCTGCAGCTTTTCCAGCGCGTCGCGCAGGTCGGGGTATTTGGCGCCGTCGGAGGGGTAGATACCGCAGAACACCATGGGGTTGACCTGTCGGTAGCCTTCCAGCGGGGCTTCGGCCGGGCGGTCGGCGTTGGTGACGGTGTCGCCTACCTTGGTGTCCCGGACGCTTTTGATGCTGGCGGTGATGTAGCCTACCTCACCGGCCCGCAGGCTGTCGGCAGGCACCAGGCGGGTAGCGGACATGAAGCCGGTCTCCACCACGGTGAACTGGGCACCGGTGGACATAAGGCGGATGGTGTCGCCGGGGCGCACCTGGCCTTCTTTCACCCGGACGTAGACGATAACGCCCTTGTAGCTGTCGTAGTAGGAGTCGAAGATCAGCGCCTGCAGCGGGGCGTCGGGGTCGCCGGAGGGGGCGGGGATATCGGTGACGATGCGTTCCAGCACCTCTTCGATGTTGATGCCGGTCTTAGCGGAGATGCGGGGGGCGTCCAGCGCCGGGATGCCGATGATGTCCTCGATCTCATGGGCCACCATCTCCGGGTTGGAGGAAGGCAGGTCGATCTTGTTGAGGACCGGCAGGACCTCCAGGTCGTGCTCCACGGCCAGGTAGGTGTTGGCTAAGGTCTGGGCCTCGATGCCCTGGGTGGAGTCTACCACCAGGATGGCGCCTTCGCAGGCGGCCAGCGAGCGGGAGACCTCGTAGTTGAAGTCCACGTGTCCCGGGGTGTCGATGAGGTTAAAGTCGTAGGTCTCGCCGTCCTGGGCGGTGTACTGGACCTTGACGGCGCGGGCCTTGATGGTGATGCCGCGTTCCCGCTCCAGGTCCATGTTGTCCAGCATCTGGTCCTCCAGGTCGCGCTTGGCGATGGCTTCGGTCTTTTCCAGGATGCGGTCGGCCAGGGTGGATTTTCCGTGGTCGATGTGGGCGATGATGCAGAAGTTTCGGATGTGGTCAATGGGGCGCTTGCTGTTGTCTGACATATTGGGCTCCTTCGGTTGGGTTTTTCGGCGGCCGCCGGGGCGGGGCCGGAGGGAGAGGTGATAGGAAAAAGATCAGGGACGGCGGGAAAAGCGCCGCAGCGGGGGCGTTTCCCGGCTCCCTGGGTAGATCCAATGGTTTCTCCTTATTATATCACGCATCCTTCCCGCGGCGCAAGAGCGCGGACCCGCCGGGGAAGGCCCCGGACGGCGGTTTTGTTCACGGATTCTTTCTTGTGATTTTGCTTTTGATGGTCTATAATAACCATAATCACGCGAGTTATGAAATCCGGCTTTCCGGCGGGATGCCCCGGGGGCCTTCTGTTACGAGGGAATGCTATGTATTATGGACCTGATAATCTGATCCGGGAGCTGGGCCGGCTGGTGCGCCGCACGGTGGAAAGCGGTGTGGACACCCAGGACCTGCACCGGATGGAGGAAAAACTAAACCGCACGGTCAAACGGGTGCTGGGGGACGACCCGCCGCCCCCCGGCGGGCCTGGCCGGACGGATGCGCCTGGCGGCTACGGCACCACGCCTCCTCCCCCGCCTCCCCACCGGGAGCCGGAAAGGGGCCGCTGCGCCTGCTTTGCCGGGATGCCGTCGGTGAGCACCAGCGGCATCCTGATGACGGTGTTCGGCGCGCTGGGGCTGGGGGTCTTTGCCATCTGCTCCATCGGGGCGCTGGCGGGATTCTTCCTGCTGTCCGGCGGGGTGGCCGCTTGGGGCATGGGGGTCTTTTTGGGGGTCAGCGTGCTGCTGACCCTGGTGTGCGGGCTGCTGCTGCGGGCGGGCATCGTCCGCAGCGGACGGGTGCGCCGCTGCAACGCCTACGCCCGGGAGATCCGCTCCTGTGACCTCTGCCCCGTTTCGGCGCTGGCCGCGGCGGTGCGCAAGCCGGAGGAGTATGTGGTGCGGGACCTGGAAAAGATGATCGCCTCCGGGCTGCTGCCCCACTGCCACCTGGACGCCCAGAAAACTACCCTCATCCTGGGGGACGAGACCTACCGGCAGTACCTGCGGGCGGAGGAACTGGCCAAGAAAAAGCGGGAGGAGGAGGCGCAGACCGCCGCCAACGCCCAGCTGGCCGCCGCCCTCAAGGAGGGGCAGAGCTTTTTGACCCGCATCCGTCAGGCAAACGACCTGATCCCCGGGGAGGAGATCTCCCACAAGATCGACCGGCTGGAACAGATCACCCGGCAGATCTTCGAGGCGGTGAAGAAGGACCCGGACCAGCTGCCGGAGATCCGCCGCTTTATGGACTACTACCTGCCCACCACCTTAAAGCTGCTGGAAGCGTACTGTCGGTTTGACGCCCAGCCGGTGCAGGGCGAAAACCTCATCCAGGCCAAGGCGGAGATCGCCACGGCGCTGGATACCATCAATCTGGCGTTCCAAAACCTGCTGGACAGCCTGTTCCAGGAGGAGACGCTGGATATTTCCACCGATATTTCCGCCCTTCAGGCGATGCTTGCGCAGGAAGGGCTGACCCAAAGCGGCTTTGGCAGCCCGTCGTCCCCCAAAGGGCCGAAGGCGTAGCCCCGCGGCGGGCCGGACTGCGGCCAAGGAGGGATCGACATGCAGGGAGAGACGGGAGATTTTGCGCAAGGCTCGGTAGCAGGCAATATCCTGCGCCTGGCCTTGCCAATGACCTTCGCCCAGCTGGTCAATGTTCTGTATAATATGGTAGACCGCATGTACCTGGGGCATCTGCCCGGGGATACCGCCAATATGCTGGCCGGGGTGGGGCTCACCTTCCCAGTGCTGCTGGCGGTGACGGCCTTTTCCAACCTGTTCGGGGCCGGCGGCGCCCCGCTTTTTTCCATGGCGAGAGGCCGCGGGGATACCCAGGAGGCCCGCTGCATCCTGGGCACCAGCTTTACCCTGCTGCTGCTCACCGGGGTGGCGCTGCCGGTGTTCTGCTACCTGGTGCGCCAGCCGCTTTTGTACCTGCTGGGCGCCAGTGACCTCACCTACCCCTACGCCGAGCAGTACCTGAATATCTACCTGACCGGGAGCATCTTCATGATGATCGGGCTGGGGCTCAACCCCTTTATCAACGCCCAGGGCTTTGCCCGCACCGGCATGATGACCGTGCTGCTGGGCGCGGTGGCCAACATCATCCTGGACCCGCTGCTGATCTTCGGCGCCGGGATGGGGGTGCGGGGCGCGGCGCTGGCCACGGTGATCTCCCAGCTGCTTTCGGCGGTGTGGGCGATGCGGTTTTTGCGGGGAGAAAAGGCCCTCATCCGGCTGGAACGCCGGTGGATGGGCCTGCCCGGCAAGATCGTGCTGCGCATCACCCGGCTGGGCTTTGCCAACTTCGTCATGACCTTTACCAACTGCATCGCCCAGGCGGTGTGCAACACCGTGCTGCAGCAGTTTGGCGGGGAGCTTTACGTCAGCGTCATGACCATTTTGAGCTCGGTGCGGGAGGTGTCCATCACCCCGGCCAACTCCCTGACCAACGCCGGCCAGCCGGTGCTCAGTTTCAACTACGGCGCCGGCCAGTATAAGCGGGTGCGCCAGGGTATCTTTTGGGTGACCCTGCTTTGTGTGGGGTATACTACCGTTATGTGGCTGGTGATTTTGCTGTTTCCCCGGCAGATCGCCGCGCTGTTTACCACCAGCGAGACCATCATCGCCGCCAGCGTGCCCACCATGCAGGTGTACTTCGCCGGTATCTTCCTGATGGCGCTGCAGATGGCGGGACAGTGCGCCACGGTGGCCCTGGGCCGCGCCCGGCAGGCCATCTTCTTCTCCCTGCTGCGAAAGGCGTTTATTATTATCCCGCTGACCCTCTGGCTGCCCCATGTGGCGGGGCTGGGGGTGTACGGCGTGTTTTTGGCCGAACCCATTTCCAATGTGATCGGCGGCGTGGCCTGCTATGTGGTGATGCTGCTGACCATCGGGCGGGAGCTTTCCCGCAAGGAAAAAGCCCGCGTGGCGGCAAAGGCCCCCAGCGCCTCTCCCCTGCCGGGCCCGGGACAGCTGCTGGATTGACCGGCTGCCCCCAAGATCAAGTGATGTTTGGATGTTAGGAGGAACGCAAGATGAACGAATGGACCACCCCCACCCCGAGCCTGACGCTGGACCCCACCCCTGCCCCGGCTGCCGAAGCCCCCAAGCCGGTGGAGCAGCTGGACCCGGCTGCCCCCCAGCTGACCCCCGAGGAGGAGCGCCAGGTGGCGGAATTTGCCCAGCAGATCGACCTGCGGGATTCCTCCCAGGTGCTGCTGTACGGCTCCGGCGCCCAGAAGAAGATCGCTGATTTTTCCCAGACCGCCCTGGAAAACGTCCGCACCAAGGACCTGGGCGAGGTGGGCCAGATGCTCAGCGGCGTGGTGGACCAGCTGCGGCACTTCGACCTGGAAAAGGAGGACAAGGGCTTCTTCGGCTTCTTTAAGAAAAACCGCCTCTCTAGCCTGATGAACCAGTACGCCAAGGTGGAGGAAAACATCGAGAAGATCTCTGCCCAGCTGCAGGACCACCAGGTGCTGCTGCTCAAGGATATGGCCATGCTGGACAAGATGTACGAGATCAACAAGGTCTACTTTAAAGAACTGAGCATGTATATCCTGGCCGGCCGCCGCAAATTGGAGGATATCCGCGCCGGGGAGCTGGCTCAGCTGACCCAGCGGGCCAAGGCTTCCAACCTGCCGGAGGACGCCCAGGCGGTCAACGACCTGGTGAACCTTTGCGACCGCTTTGAAAAGAAGCTGTACGACCTGGAACTGACCCGCACCGTCTCCATCCAGATGGCGCCGCAGATCCGCCTGGTGCAGAATAACGACGCCGTTATGAGCGAGAAGATCCAGTCCACCCTGGTCAACACCATCCCCCTGTGGAAGAGCCAGATGGTGCTGGCGCT
Organism: Oscillospiraceae bacterium; assembly: GCA_019423755.1. Taxonomy (GTDB): domain Bacteria; phylum Bacillota; class Clostridia; order Oscillospirales; family Ruminococcaceae; genus Negativibacillus. Next base: position 175,904 of record JAHZAU010000002.1, on the reverse strand, counting down.
GGGGGTCAGCCATTCCCAGCAAGCGGCCGCCGCCCAGCGGGAGGTCAGCGAGATGACCAACCAGCTGCTGCGCCGCAACGCCGAAACCCTGAAGATGGCCACCATCGACACCGCCCGGGAGTCCGAGCGGGGCATCGTGGACATCGAGACCCTCAAGGCCACAAACGAAAGCCTCATCAGCACCTTAGATGAGGTGCAGAAGATCCAGGAGGAGGGCCGCCAGCGCCGCCAGGAAGCTGAGGCCGAGCTGGGCCGCATCGAGACGGAACTGAAGCAGAAACTGCTGCAGCTGCGGGGCTAACGGTAGCTTTTGGCAATCTATACAAATTCAATCGGAGAAATGATACCGATTGATGAATCGGGTCGGGCGGCCTTGCAAATGGGCCGGGAATGAATTAGAATAAGTTTGATTGTAGATAATTTAACATCCTCAATCTAAAAAATACAAAACGATATCGGTTCCAATCAGAAAGGGTGGCGTTCCCATGAATTCTCTGAACAAAAAAACCATCGAAGATATTGACGTAGCCGGCAAACGCGTGCTGGTTCGCTGCGACTTCAACGTTCCCCTCAAGGACGGCGTGATCACCAACGACAAACGCATCGTGGCGGCTCTGCCCACCATCGAGTACCTGGTCAACCACGGCGCTCGCGTGATCCTTTGCTCCCACCTGGGACGCCCCAAGGGCGAGTACAAACCGGAGTTCTCCCTGGCTCCCGTGGCCGGCCGTCTTTCCCAGCTGCTGGGCAAAGAGGTGAAGCTGGCTGCCGATGAAAACGTCGTCGGCGAAAACGCCAAAGCCCTGGCTTCCCAGATGCAGGACGGCGACGTGATCCTGCTGGAAAACGTCCGCTTCCGCAAAGAAGAGACCAAAAACGAAGAAAACTTCTCCAAGGAACTGGCTTCCCTGGCAGAAATTTACGTCAACGATGCCTTCGGCACCGCTCATCGCGCCCACTGCTCCACCACCGGCGTCGCTTCCTACCTGCCGGCTGTCTGCGGCTACCTGATCCAGAAAGAGATCTCGGTCATGGGCGGCGCGCTCAATAACCCCAAACGTCCCCTGGTCGCCATCCTCGGCGGCGCCAAAGTTTCCGACAAGATCGGCGTCATCAACAACCTGTTGGAAAAGGTGGACACCCTCATCGTCGGCGGCGGTATGGCCTACACCTTCTTCAAGGCTATGGGCTACAACGTCGGCGCTTCCCTGTGCGAGGACGACAAGGTCGAGCTGGCAAAAGAGATGCTGGCCAAGGCAAAGGAACGCAACATCCAGTTCCTGCTGCCGGTAGATAACAAGCTGGGCGACAAGTTCGACGAGAACTGCGCTACCCAGTTTGCCGATTCCGACAAGATCCCCGACGGCTGGATGGGCATGGACATCGGTCCCCGCACCATCGAGCTGTTCTGCGACGCCGTCAAGAACGCCGGCACCGTCATCTGGAACGGCCCCATGGGCGTCTTTGAGTTCCCCGCCTTCGCCGAAGGCACCCTGGAAGTGGCCCGCGCTATCGCCGCTTCCGGCGCGATCTCCATCATCGGCGGCGGCGACTCGGTAGCCGCTGTCACCAAGCTGGGCTTCGCCGACAAGATGACCCATATCTCCACCGGCGGCGGCGCTTCCCTGGAATTCCTGGAAGGCCTGGAGCTGCCCGGCATCGCAGCCCTCAACGAGAAATAATCCCCCAGCCTGCGCGCGGCGGTAAAAGCCCGCCGGGACTGGGCGTTCTGCAGCAAACGGCACGGCTGGGGGAGGTCCCTGGCCTGCCGTTTTCCGCTTTTCAAACGGTCTATTTACACCCCAAAGGAGGAAAAAACGATGGCTTATTCCACAACCCTCACCGCCATCTGGGGCAGCAGCCTGCTGTTTTCGCTGCTGTTTGCACTGGCGGCCTATGTGTTCTCCGGCCTGGGGATGTACCGCATGGCCCACAACACCGGCCTGGGCCGGGAGTGGATGGCCTGGGTGCCCTTCTGCCGGGAGTACCTGCTGGGCTCCCTGGCTGACCGCTGGGAGCAGGGCTGCCGCAGCCGCGTGACCCATTACCGCTATATCCTGCTGGGATTGACGGTGGTGCCGCTGCTGCTGGAACTGGTGGCCTTTGCCCAGTTTACCTCGGTGGTCACCGGGTGGATCGTCCTGGGCGGGAGCTATCCCGGCGCGACCCTGGTGGGTCTGCTGGTGACGGCGGGCCTGCTCGGCCTGCTGGCTATCGTCCAGCGGGTGGTCTACCTGATTACTTACTACAAGACCATGCGGGACTTTGAGCCCTCCCGCGCCGGGATCTACACCCTGGGCGCCCTGTTGGGCTTTGGATGGCTGTTTTTGTTCTTCTGCCGCAACAACGTGCCGGTGGGCATCGCCGGCCGTCAGGAGCCAAACCAGCCCCACTACGATACTTTCGGTTAATCATCCCTGATTCAAGAGTTACATACCAAGACCATGCCGTCCTGTCGGGGCGGCGCTGTGAAAGAAAGGAAGTTATTGCCATGAATAAAGCTGTCCGCAAAGCTGTGATCGCCGGAAACTGGAAGATGAACAACGACCGCAAAGCCGCCCGCGCCCTCATCGAGGCCCTCAAGCCTCTGACCGCCGACGCTCCCTGCGAAGTGGTCCTCTGCGTCCCCTTCACCAACCTGGAGACCGCTTTGGAACTGACCCAGGGCACCAACCTGCACGTCGGCGCAGAAAACTGCCACTGGGCCGAGTCCGGCGCCTTCACCGGCGAGATCTCCGCTTCCATGCTGAAAGAGCTGGGCGTGGAATACGTCATCCTGGGCCACAGCGAACGCCGCCAGTATTTCGGTGAGACCGACCAGACCGTCAACGCCCGCCTGAAAGCCGCCCTGGCCGCTGGCCTCAAGCCCATCCTCTGCGTGGGCGAGGTGCTGGAACAGCGCGAGCTGGGCATCACCGCCGAGGTAGTGGGCCTGCAGACCAAGGTCGCCCTCTCCGGCGTCAGCCGTGAGGAGCTGGCCAACATCACCATCGCTTACGAGCCCGTTTGGGCCATCGGCACCGGCAAGACTGCCACCGCTGACCAGGCCGAGGAGGTCTGCGGCATCATCCGTCAGGTGGTAGCCGGCCTCTATGACGAAGCCGCAGCCGAAGCGCTTACCATCCAGTACGGCGGTTCCATGAAGCCCTCCAACGCAGCCGAGCTGCTGAGCAAGGTGGATGTAGACGGCGGCCTCATCGGCGGCGCTGCCCTGAAGGCAGAGGACTTTGCTGCCATCGTCAACGCGGCCCGCTAACCCCACGCCAGAGAAAGGACGGAGATCCCCATGAAAAAACCGCTGCTTTTGATGATCCTGGACGGCTTCGGGGTCAACCCCAGCGACCGCGGCAACGCCATCCACGCGGCCAACACCCCCAATTATGACCACTACCTGGCCACCTACCCCCACACCCAGATCGGCGCTTCCGGCATGGATGTGGGCCTGCCGGACGGCCAGATGGGCAACTCCGAGGTGGGACACACCAACATCGGCGCCGGCCGGGTGGTGTACCAGGAGCTGACCCGCATCACCAAGGCGTTCCAGGACGGCGAAGCCGCCCACAACCCGGCCCTCTGCGCCGCGGTGGAAAATTGTAAGAAAAACGGCGCTGCCCTGCACCTGATGGGCCTGCTGTCCGACGGCGGCGTCCACAGCCACCAGGAGCATCTCTACGGCCTGCTGCGCATGGCCAAGGACGCCGGTTTGGAGCAGGTGTTCGTCCACTGCTTCATGGACGGCCGCGACGTGCCGCCGTCCTCCGGCCGGGACTTCATCCTGGCGCTGGAGGAGAAGCTGCGCGAAATCGGCGTAGGCAAGATCGCCACCGTTATGGGCCGTTACTACGCCATGGACCGCGACAACCGCTGGGACCGCGTATCCAAGGCCTATGAAGCCATGGTGCTGGGCCGCGGCCAGGAAGCTCCCACCGCCGAGGCGGCTATGGCTGCTTCCTACGAGCAGGGCGTCACCGACGAGTTCGTGGTACCGGCGGTCATCCAGTCCGCCGCAGGTCCCCATTCCCGCATCCAGGCCGGGGACTCGGTGATCTTCTACAACTTCCGCCCCGACCGCGCCCGGGAGATCACCCGCTCCCTGGTGGACCCGGACTTTGCGGGATTTGAGCGCGAGGCCGGCTTCTTCCCGCTGACCTATGTCTGCATGACCCAGTACGATGCCACCATGCCCAACGTCCAGGTGGCCTTCCGTCCCCAGAGCTTGGAGGACACCTTCGGCGAGTACATCTCCAAGAAGGGCCTGCAGCAGCTGCGCATTGCGGAAACCGAAAAATACGCCCACGTCACCTTCTTCTTCAACGGCGGCGTGGAGACCGTTTACCCCGGCGAGGACCGGGCGCTGATCAAATCCCCTGCTGTGGCTACCTACGACCTGCAGCCGGAGATGAGCGCCCCGGAGGTCACCGAGGAGCTGCTGGCCCGCCTGGACAGCGGCAAATACGACGTCATCATCCTCAACTACGCCAACTGCGACATGGTAGGCCATACCGGCGTCTTCCCGGCGGCGGTGAAGGCCGTGGAGACGGTGGACACCTGCATGGGCAAGGTCATCGACAAGGTGCTGAGCCTGGGCGGAACGGTGCTGCTCACCGCTGACCACGGCAACGCCGACCAGATGCTGGCCGAGGACAACACCCCCTTCACCGCACACACCACCAACCCGGTGCCCTTTGTGGTCATCGGCGCCGGTGACTGCAAGCTGCGGGAAGGCGGCCGCCTGGCAGACATCGCCCCCACCATGCTCAAACTGCTGGGCCTGGAGCAGCCTGCGTCCATGACCGGAAGCTCGCTGATCCTCTAATTGCGGGTTTTGGTTGTTATTTTGCAGGAAATTGCTTATAATAGGGACAGACCATGCCGCTGCTTTGCCGGCGGAGAAAGGAGATCCCCCATGAAAAGCACCACCCGCAATATCCTTGCTATTCTGACGCTGCTGTGCTCTGTGGTCACCTTGGTTTTGGTGGCACTGGCCTTTGTGCGCCGGCACCAGGAGGAACTGGAGTGCGGCGAGTTCGACGACCTGATGGACGATGACGACTACATCACCCGCCATCTGGACGAACAGCAGCTGGCACAGGAGACCGATTTCGCTTCGGAGGAGGACGCCCCCGCAGCCGAAGAAGCCGAGCAGGAGCCTTCCCTGGAAGAAACCCTGGCTCAGGAAGAAGAATAACCGTGATTTTCGGCCGCGCCTGCCCCGTTTTTGGGACGGGCGCGGTTTTTTATAAAAAACTTGAAAAAACACTTGCAATCGGAAAGTAAATGTGGTATTATAATTAAGCACTTAAAAATATCGCGGGATGGAGCAGCTCGGTAGCTCGTCGGGCTCATAACCCGAAGGTCGTTGGTTCAAATCCAGCTCCCGCAACCAGTAGAGTCTGAATGGTTTCATTCAGACTCTTTTTTTGCGTTTTGCAGAACGAAAAAGCCCCCGGTCACAGTTTGTAGTGACCGGGGGGATTTTTGTTTATTTATACCGAAATCATACCGACGGAGCGCTCAGGTCCGACGGGCCGAAGCTGTGGGGAAGCAGCTCCTCCAGGGTGTGGGAGGAAAAGCCCTTGCCGCTGACCACCGCCACTGCGAAGGTGGTCGGGTCGCAGAACTCCCGCAGCACCTGGCGGCAGACGCCGCAGGGCCAGGCGGGGGGCAGGGCGTCCTCCGGGCAGTCCTGGGGGCCGCCGGCAATGGCGATGGCCACAAAGCGGCGGTGCCCCTCCGACACCGCCTTAAAGACGGCGGTGCGCTCGGCACAGTTGGTGGGGGTGTAGGAGGCGCTTTCGATGTTGCAGCCGGTGTAGACCGAGCCGTCCTCACAAAGCAGAGCGGCCCCTACCTGATAGTGGGAATAGGGGGAGTAGGACATTCGCCGGGCTTTTACCGCCAGGCGGGCCAACTCCTGCAGCGAAGTCGCCATAACAGACCCTCCTTGGTTTTTTATTTTTGGATCTCCGGCAGGAAGGAAGTGTAGGTCCCCGCCCAGTCCGAAATACCGAAGGCGTCACAAACGGTGGCGGCGATGTCGGCAAAGGTCTTGCGGGTGCCCAGTTCCACGCCCGGACGGACGCTGTCTCCGGCCACCAGGATGGGAATGTACTCCCGGGAGTGGTCGGTGGAGGGGGTCACCGGGTCGCAGCCGTGGTCCGCGGTGATGATCAGCAGGTCTTCGGGGCGCAGCAGCGGCAGAAGCTGGGCCAGCTGCTCGTCGAAGCGGTTGAGGGCGTTGGCGTAGCCGGGGGCGTCGTTGCGGTGGCCGTATTTCATATCGAAGTCCACCAGGTTCACGAAGCACAGGCCCTGGAAGTCCCGCTCCCGGGCGATCTGCAGGGTGACCTCCATGCCCTCGTCGTTGGAGTGGGTGGGGATGCGCTCGGAAACGCCCTTGCCGGCGAAGATGTCGCTGATCTTGCCCACGGCGATGGTGTCCTTGCCGTGCTGCTGCAGCTTGTCCAGCATGGTGTCGGACGGAGGCAGCAGGGAGAAGTCCCGGCGGTTGGCGGTGCGGGTGAAGGGCCACTCGCCGGTGAAGGGACGGGCGATGACCCGGCCCACGCCGTGCTCGCCCTGAAGGATCTGGCGGGCCATGCGGCAGTATTCATACAGCTGCTCCGGCGGCACCAGGCTTTCGTGGGCCGCGATCTGGAAGACGCTGTCGGCAGAGGTGTAGACGATCAGGTCGCCGGTCTCCAGGTGCTGGCGGCCGTAGTCCTTGATGACCTCGGTGCCGGAGTAGGGCAGGTTGCAGAGCACGCCCCGGCCGGTCTGGCGGGAGAACTCCTCCAGCACCTCTGCCGGGAAGCCGTTGGGGTAGGTGGGCATGGGCTTGTGGGAAAGCAGGCCGGCGATCTCCCAGTGGCCGGTGGTGGTGTCCTTGCCGGCAGAGATCTCCGCCGCGCGGCCGTATGCGCCGGCGGGGGAAGCTTCCTTGGGGCCGCAGCTGACGCCGGGGATGTTGTACAGTCCCAGGTGGGCCATGTTGGGCAGGTTCAGCAGGCCGGTGGAAGCGCAGGCAGCTAGGGTGTTGCTGCCCTGGTCGTTATAGTTGGCGGCGTCCGGCAGCTCGCCGACGCCGAAGCTGTCCAATACAATGAGAAAAACGCGTTGGATCATAGGTTCCTTTCCGGTGGGTTCTCCACACAGGCGGCGTCCGGCTGGGGATTAGTCCACCAGGCTCAGGGCCACCTCCATCATCTGGGTGAATTTGTTCTGGCGCTCTTCGGCAGAGGCGGCCTCCCCGGTGAAGGGGCAGTCGGAGATGGTGCAGATGCACAGCGCTTCCTTGCCGGCGCGGGCCGCGTTGAGGAAGAGGGCGGCGGATTCCATCTCGACCGCCAGGACGCCCATCTTCTGCCACTTCTGCAGGCTGTTGGGGTCGTCGTCGTAGAAGGTGTCGCTGGAAAGCAGGTTGCCTACCTTGTAGCGGTAGCCCAGCTGCTCAGCAGCCTCCACAGCGCGGCGGACCAGCTGGAAGCTGGCAATGGGGGCGAAGGTGCCCGGCAGGTTATATTGGCTGGCGTAGTTGGAGTTGGTGCAGGAAGCCATGCCGATGGCGATATCGCCGATGTGCAGGTCCGGGTCGATGGCGCCGGCGGAGCCGATGCGGATGATGCGCTCCACGCCGTAGAAGTGGAACAGCTCGTAAGAATAGATGCCGATGGAGGGCATACCCATTCCGGAACCCATGACCGAAACCGGCTTGCCGTTATAAAGGCCGGTGAAGCCCAGCATACCGCGGACGTTGTTGAACTGGGTGACGTTGGTGAGATATTTTTCCGCCAGGACCTTGGCGCGAAGCGGGTCACCGGGCATGAGTACGGTTTTGGCGATCTGGCCTTCCAGAGCTTGGTTGTGGGGGGTTGGCATAAGAATTGACCTCCTTTTTGTATTGTGCGGTTCCCGCGGCGCAGGGCCGGGGCCGCGAAATGGTTTTTGAGAGAATAGGGCGGACAAACGTCCGCCGGGGAAGGTGCTATTATTATACTCTATTTGTCCACGAAAGGGAAGCGCAAAGCCCCGTTTCTCGGGGCCGGGCGGAGGATATTTCTCAAAATGTTCATCTTTCGGGAGGGAAAACCGCTTGCGCGCGGCGGCGGTTTGGCCGTATACTAAAGCAAGACAACTGTGCTCAAAAGGAGGAGAGTGCCATGCAGCTGCCACAAGGATACCAAGGGATCATCCGTCAGGTGGAGGCGTACCGCCCCTGGGACCGCCAGGAGGCCGCCGACCGGGAGAATCTGCTGTGCTATCTGCGGCAGTTTGACGACCTGCTGGGCCGGGAAAATCCGCTGGCCCACCTGACGGCCTCTTCCTGGATCGTGGACCCCAGCCGCACCCAGGTGCTGATGGTGTACCACAACATCTACGATTCCTGGTCCTGGACCGGCGGCCACGCCGACGGGGACGCTGACCTGCTGGCAGTGGCCATGCGGGAGGCGCAGGAGGAGACCGGTGTCCCGGTGCGTCCGGTGTGCCCGGCGCTGTACGGGCTGGAGATCCTGCCCGTCCCGGCCCACGAAAAGCGGGGAAAGCAGCTTTCGGCCCACCTGCACCTGAACCTGACCTACCTGCTGGAGGCAGATCCTTCGGTCCCGCTGCGCAAAAAGCCGGACGAAAACCGCGCGGTGGCCTGGTTTGAGAAGGAAGCGGCGGTGCGGGCCTCCAGTGAGCCGGAGATGCGGCCGGTGTACGCCCGGCTCAACGCCAAGCTTTCCCGGGAAATGGACCCGGAGGACGAATTTTTCAGAGGATAGGGAGAATAATCATGCAACGAGTGGATAAGACCAATTATTATCTGGATATTGCCGAGACGGTAGCGGCCCGCGGCACCTGCCTGCGCCGCAACTTCGGGGCCATTATCGTAAAAAACGACCAGATCATCTCCACCGGTTATGTGGGAGCGCCCCGCGGCCGCCAGAACTGCTGCGACCTGGGCTACTGCATGCGGGAGAAAATGGGCGTCCCCCGCGGGGAGCGGTATGAGCTGTGCCGCTCGGTCCACGCCGAGGCCAACGCCATCATCGCCGCCGCCCGTACCGATATGCTGGACAGCACCCTGTATCTGGTGGGCATCGAGTACAAGGACGGCTCTTATGTGAAAAACGCCATGCCCTGCGCCATGTGCAAGCGGCTGATCATCAATGCCGGCATCCAGACGGTCATCGTCCGGGATACCGAGACCGAATATCGGGTCATCCCGGTGGCGGAAAACTGGGTGGTCAAGGACGCCAGCATGGAACAGATCGGATATTAGGATATTAGAAAATAGGATTTTGCCCGCCCCCAAGAGCCCCAGCCGGGGCCGCTTGGAGGCGGCTGCTCTTTTGAAGAAGAAAGGAGAACCGAGTATATGTGCGGAATTATCGGACTGGTAGGCAAGCGCCCCTGCGTGGACTTTCTGCTGGACGGGCTGGAGCAGCTGGAATACCGCGGCTATGACTCCGCCGGTGTGGCGGTAGCCCAGGACGGCCAGCTGGTGGTGAAGAAGGAGGTGGGCCGCATCGCCGGGCTGCGCAGCCTGGTGGAGCAGCAGAAGCCTACTGGCACCACCGGCATCGGCCACACCCGCTGGGCGACCCACGGCCGCCCCTGTGAAAAAAACTCCCACCCCCACCTGGACGCTTCCGGCCGCATCGCGGTGGTACACAACGGCATCATCGAAAACTACGCCCAGCTGCGCCATCAGCTGGAAGAGCAGGGCGTGGTCTTTGCCTCCGAGACCGACACCGAGGTAGTGGCCCAGCTGCTGGGGGCTTATTATGACACCGACCTGCTGACTACCCTGCGCCGGGTGCTGCCCATGCTGGAGGGTTCCTTTGCCCTGGGCATCCTGGACGCCCGGACGCCGGACACCCTCTACTGCGCCCGCCGCCGCAGCCCCCTGCTGGTAGGCAAAGGGGAGGGCGAGTGTTACCTGGCCAGCGACGTTTCTGCCCTTATCGCCCACACCCGGCAGATCTGCTCCCTGGAAGACGGGGATATCGCCGCGCTGCAGTCCGACGGTCTGCATATCTGGGCGGAGGACGGCCAGCTGGTAGAGCGTCCGGCCATGGAGATCTCTTGGGACGCCGCCGCAGCCCAGAAAAACGGCTTTGACCACTTTATGCTCAAGGAGATCTTCGACCAGCCCCAGGCCCTGCAGGATACCCTGGAACATTATGTGGACACCAAAAGTTGGAGCGTCCGCCGGGAGCGGATGCCCTTTACCCCCCAGCAGGCTGCGCAGCTGCAGGAGCTGACCATCGCCGCCTGCGGCACCGCCTGCCACGCGGGCATGATGGGCCGGGCCTTTTTGGAGAAGCTGGCCGGCATCCGTACCCATACCGCGGTAGCCAGCGAGTACCGTTACGGCCCGGTGTTCCCGCCCCAGGGAGAGGGCACGGCAGCCTTTATCGCCGTCAGCCAGTCCGGTGAGACCGCCGACACCCTGGCCGCCCTGCGCCGCGCCAAGGAGACCGGCATGCGGGTCATCGCCCTGTCCAACGTCATCGGCTCCACCATCTCCCGCGAGGCGGACACCACCCTTTACACCCTGGCCGGGCCGGAGATCGCCGTGGCTTCCACCAAGGCTTACTCCACCCAGGTGCTGCTGCTGGAAATTTTGGCGCTGGACCTGGCCCATCTGCGGGGACGCATCTCCCAGCAGGAGCTGAAAGAACACCTGCAGGACCTGGCGAAGCTGCCGCAGCAGATGCAGAAGATCCTCGGCCGCCGGGAACAGGTGCTGGACTTTGCCCGCCGTTACCGCGCCTGCCACGATGTGTTCTTCATCGGGCGGCTCATGGACTACACCACCTCCCTGGAAGCGGCGCTGAAGCTCAAGGAGGTCTCCTACCTGCACAGTGAGGCTTACGCCGCCGGGGAGCTCAAGCACGGCACCATCGCCCTCATCGACGAGGAGACCCTGGTGGTGGCGGTTGCTACCCAGCCGGAGATCCTGGAAAAGACCTACTCCAACATGGAGGAGGTGCGGGCCCGCGGCGCTTACCTGCTGCTTATCGGCGCCCAGCCGCCCCGCCCGCTGCCCCGGGATTGGGAGTTCTGGCCGGTGGACGCTTCGCCCCTCAATGCCCCGTTGCTGTCCACAGTGTACGCCCAGCTGCTGGCCTACTACACCGCCCTGCAGCACGGCTGTGACATCGACAAACCCCGCAACCTGGCCAAGAGCGTTACGGTGGAATAAATATAGAAAACGACTGAAAGCCCTCCCGCCCGCCGGGAGGGCTTTTTGTTGCTGGAGTGATAGTTTATACAGTATAAATGCCTTATAAACGGTGTAAAATGGGATAAAATGCAGTAATATGAATAAAAACACAGAGAATGTGGAAGGTTCTTTGGGGAATTTCCCAGTTTACTTTTTCAAAATAAAATGTATAATATACACATAACATTGAATAAACATTCAAGCACAAACCAATGCTTGCTTTTGAGGAGGAACTGTTATGAAATCGAACATCTGGAAAAAATCCCTTGCCGTATCCCTGCTGGCTGCCCTGTCTCTCACCGCTATGAGCGGCTGCGGCGCGGCTTCCACCGAATCCGCCGAGGGCCAGAGCCGATTGGATCAGATCCTCGCCGAGGGCAAGATCACCATGGTCACCAGCCCGGACTTCGCCCCGCTGGAATTTGAGGACATCAGCAGCGGCACCACCGAATACGTCGGCTCCGACATCGAGCTTGCCAAGTACATTGCCGAAAAGCTGGGTGTCGAGCTGGAAATCGAAGCCATGGACTTCTCCGCTGTCCAGGCCGCCATCACCACCGGTAAAGCGGACATCGCCATCGCCGGTTTCGCCGCCACCCCGGAGCGGCAGGAGAGCATGGAGCTTTCCATCCCCTTCAATAAAGACAACGACGACGGCCAGGGCCTGCTGGTCAAGGCCGATCAGGCAGCCAATTACACCACCGCCGAAAGCTTTGCCGGTAAAAAGGTCGGCGCCCAGAACGGCTCGCTGCAGTTTAACCTGGTCAGCTCCCAGCTGCCGGACGCCAATGTAGAGCTGGTTTCCAGCCTCAACGACGGCGTGCTCATGCTCCAGACCGGCAAAATCGACGCCCTGGCGGTTTCCGGCGACAACGGCCTGATGATGGCTGACAACTACGACGACGTGGTCATGTGCGACTTCTACTTTGAGTACGAAAGCGAAGGCAACGTGGTAGCCATGACCAAGGGCGAGACCGAGCTGGCCGAGGCGGTCAACGAGATCCTGGAAGAGGTTAACGAAAAGGGCCTTTACGAGGAGTGGCGTCAGGAAGCCGTGGAGCTTGCCAAGTCCCTGGGCGTGGAAGTCAACGAATAATCTGCCCGGCGCCAAAGCAGCCATAGAGGAGGAATCATCTTGTTGGTTTTAGTGGAAAATATGGGCCGCATCCTGGGACGGTATTGGGGCCTGTTTGTGGAAGGTACGGCAAACACCCTGCTGTACAGCGCCATCACCGTGGCCATGGGCGTGGTGCTGGGTTCTCTGCTGGCTCTCATGCGGCTGAGCAAGTGGAAGATCGGCTCGGTACACCCGCTGAGCGCCATCGCTACCGCTTATGTGGAGATCATCCGCGGCACCCCGCTGCTGCTTCAGCTGTATCTGTTCTACTTCCTGCTGCCCATGCTCATCCCGGCTCTGCAGACCGGCAAGGTGCTTTCCTGTTTGCTGGCCCTCTGCCTCAACTCCGGCGCCTACGTGGCGGAGATCATCCGTGCTGGTATCCGCGCCGTGGATAAGGGCCAGACCGAGGCCGCCCGTTCCCTGGGCCTCAACGCCCGCCAGACCCTGCAGAAGGTGGTCTTCCCCCAGGCCATCAAAAACATCCTGCCGGCTCTGTGCAACGAGTTCGTTTCGGTCATCAAGGAGACCTCCCTGGTATCCACCTTCTTCGTCGGGGACCTGATGACCCAGTACAAGACCATCAGCGGCGCCGTTTTCCTGAGCATCGAGCCGCTGATCATCATCGGCATCATCTACTTCTTCCTCACCTTCACCCTCTCGAAGGGCATCGCCGTTCTGGAAAGGAGACTGCACACCAGTGATTAAGCAAGACGACCTGATCCAGGTTTTCGATCTACATAAAAGCTTTGGCGACCTGCACGTGCTGCAGGGGGTCAGCGAACACATCCAGAAAGGAGAGGTGGTCTCCATCATCGGCCCGTCCGGCGGCGGAAAATCCACCTTCCTGCGGTGCCTCAACCTGCTGGAGACCCCCGACCAGGGGCAGATCCTCTTTGAAGGGGTGGACATCACCGCCAAAGGGGTGAACATCGACCTGCACCGTCAGAAGATGGGCATGGTGTTCCAGCATTTTAACGTCTTCCCCCACATGACGGTGGGCGAAAATGTCATGATGGCGCCGGTGCTGCTGGGCAAGCGCAAACCGGCCGAGGCCAAGGACCAGGCCCAGGCGCTGCTGGCGCGGGTCGGCCTGGCAGAAAAATTCGACGAGTATCCCCAGCGCCTTTCCGGCGGACAGAAACAGCGTCTTGCCATCGTGCGTGCGCTGGCCATGGAGCCGGACGTCATGCTCTTTGACGAGCCCACCTCCGCCCTGGACCCGGAGATGGTCGGCGAGGTGCTGCAGGTTATCAAGGGCCTGGTCAAGGACGGGATGACCACCGTCATCGTCACCCACGAAATGGGCTTTGCCCGTGAGGTTTCCGACCGGGTGTTCTTCATGGACGGCGGCGTGCTGGCGGAAAAAGGCACCCCCGAGGAGATCTTCTCCCACCCGCAGAACCCCCGTACCCAGGAATTTTTGAGCAAGGTATTATATTAGTTTGACTAGATCATCGGACCCGGGCACGCGGCCCGGCGGCAGAAAAGAGGAGAACATCATGCAGGAGAAACAAGCGTATCTGGATTATATCGACGCCCACCAGGAGATCTTCACCCAGGTGTCGGACAAGGTTTGGGAATTTGCGGAGCTTTCCCTTATGGAGCATCAGTCCGCAGCCCTCTACTGCCAGGTGCTGGAGAAGGAAGGCTTCACCGTCCAGACCCCGGTAGCGGGCATCGACACCGCCTTCACCGCCACCTATGGCCAGGGCAGCCCGGTCATCGGCATCCTGGCCGAGTATGACGCTTTGTCCGGCCTCTCCCAGGAGGGTGGGGCCACCTGCCGCAAGGAGCTGGTACCCGGCGGCAGCGGCCACGGCTGCGGCCACAATATGCTGGGCGCAGGCTCTCTGGCTGCGGCCTTTGCGGTGAAGCAGTACCTGCAAGACGCCGGCAGCGGCACCGTTATCTTCTTCGGCTGCCCCGGCGAGGAGGGCGGCGCGGCCAAGGCTTTCATGGCTAGGGACGGCCTGTGGAAGCAGCTGGACGCGGCGCTGACCTGGCACCCGGACGACGTGAACCAGGTGACCTCCGGCAGCTGCAACTCCTGCATCCAGACCGAATATAAGTTCACCGGTATCGCCTCCCACGCCGCCGGAGACCCGGAGCTGGGACGTTCCGCCCTGGACGGGGTGGAGCTGATGAACCTGGGCGTGCAGTTCCTGCGGGAGCATATGCCCGACGCCGCCCGGATCCATTACGCCATCACCGACGCCGGCGGCAACTCCCCCAACGTGGTGCAGCCCCACGCTCAGGTGCTGTACATGGTGCGTTCTGAGCTGGTGAAGGACGCCCTGGCCCTGCAGGCCCGGGTGGACAAGATCGCCCAGGGCGCGGCCCTTATGACCGAGACCACCCTGACCAAGCGCTTCATCGACGGCTGCTCCAACACCGTCCCCAACAAGACGCTGGAACAGCTGCTTTGGAAGAACTTTGAGCAGGTGGGCGTGCCGGCCCATACACCGGAAGAGGTAGAATACGCCAAGCAGATCGTGGCTTCTTATGAAATGCCCAATCCCGCCCTGCCCGGCGCCGCCTGCCAGGAGGACGAGGAGATCGCCCAGTGGGTAGCGGAACAGAGCGAAAACGGCACCCTGCCGCTCAACGACTTCCTCATCCCCTACCACTTCAGCACCCGCCAGCGCATGGGCTCCACCGATGTGGGCGACGTCAGCTGGCTGGTACCCACCGCGCAGATCAACGTGGTGACCTTCCCCTCCAAGGCCCCTGGACACAGCTGGCAGAACGTCTCCTCCGGCAAGACCTCCATCGGCCACAAGGGCCTGCTCACCGCCGGTAAGGTGCTGGCTGCCGCAGCCATCGACCTGTACGAAAATCCTTCTCTGCTGCAGCAGGCAAAAGAAGAATTTGCAAAACGCGCCGCCGCAGGCTATACCTGCCCGGTGCCCGCAGACGCCGTCCCCACCGTAGTGGGCGGCCAGATGTAACTCGAAAATCCAAATACCCCCTCCTGGCCCAAGCGGGCTTTTGGGAGGGGGCATTTTTGCGCCAAAGTGAGGCAAACCGGCGGTTTTGGCAGGTTGTCTCTGCTGATTTTGACAGAATAAAGCGGCAAAGGGGGAATATTTTAGTTAAAATAGAAACGAAAGTAAAAGATTGTTCACGGGATTGTTATCGGTTTGTAAATAAAACTCCTTGAAAAATAAGGTTAAAACAGCTATGATAAAGGTGAGCTTGCGGGCAGGGCATGCCCGGGCTCATTCCGAACAACCGGATCGACACTATGACAGGCACCGTTTCCCGTGATTGCATTCTGCGAGATTGTGGACGGTGCTTTTATAGGTCGGACGAAGACGTTGCTCCCCTTGTGTTGGGAGCAGAGAGTTTTAGGAGGAACGAAAGATGAAAAAGATCCTGGCTATGCTGCTTTCCGCAGCTATGGTGCTTTCCTTCGCCGCCTGTGGATCGTCCGCTCCCGCGGAAGAGCCGGCAGCAGAAGGTGACCAGACTACCACCGAGGCCCCCGCAGAAGAAGCCAAAGAAGAGACTGCTTCCAGCGAGGACGGCAAATACGAGCTGGCACTGATCACCGACGTTGGTACCATCGACGACAAATCCTTCAACCAGGGCTCCTGGGAAGGCCTCAAAAAGTACGCCGAGGAAAACAACATCTCCCACAAATACTACAAACCCGCTGAGCAGACCACCGATGCTTACCTGTCTGCCATCGAGCTGGCTGTTGCCGGCGGCGCCAAACTGGTCGTTTGCCCCGGCTACCTGTTCGAGCCTGCTGTTTACCAGGCACAGGACCTGCACCCGGATGTGAAATTCGTCCTGGTAGATGGTTACCCCAACGACGGTGCGGGCAATGAAAAGACCGCTGAAAACACCTACGCTATCAAATACTCCGAGCAGCAGGTCGGCTACCTGGCCGGTTACGCTGCTGTAAAGGACGGCTACCGCAACCTGGGCTTCATGGGCGGTATCGCTGTTCCCGCTGTTATCCGTTACGGTTACGGCTATGTTCAGGGCGCAGACGCTGCTGCCAAAGAACTGGGCCTCAACCAGGGTGACGTTACCATCAAGTACAAATACCTGGGCGGCTTCAACCCCGCTCCCGAGTATCAGACCGAGGCTGCTGCTTGGTATCAGTCCGGCACCGAAGTCATCTTCGCTAGCGCCGGCGGTGCAGGCAACTCCGTTATGACCGCTGCAGAAAGCGCTGGCGGTAAGGTCATCGGCGTAGACGTTGACCAGTCTGGTGAGTCCGATACCGTTATCTCCTCCGCTATGAAGGAGCTGGGCAACTCCGTTTATGACGCTGTTGCTGCTTACTACGACGGTACCTTCCAGGGCGGCCAGAACGTGACCCTGGGCGCTGCAGAAAACTGCGTCGGCCTGCCTATGGCTACCTCCAAATGGCAGAACTTCACCGAGGAAGAGTACAACGCTCTGCTGGAAAAACTGGCTAACGACACCGACGGTGTTGCTTCCAACCTGGCTACCGATGCTACCGCTGAGAACGTGACCGACGTTCCCGTGGAGCTGGTTTCCATCGAGTTCGTTGAGTAATCGATAACGAATCGCATTGCCGGATGACGGCATAACAAACGGGCCTGGGACCACATGGTCCCAGGCCCGTTTTGCGTCGAAGAAAACCCCCGAGCGGCCCTTTGGCAGGCGGCCCGGGGGTCTTTTTGTTTTACAGCTTCCAGATATCCTGGTTGTACTGGCGGATGGTGCGGTCGGAGGAGAAGAAGCCCGAGCGGGCGATATTGGTGAGCATCTTGCGGCTCCAGGCGTCGCGGTCCTCGAAATCGGTCAGGCACTGCTCCTTGACGGCGATGTAGTCCTCCAGGTCCAGCAGGGCCATAAAGTAGTCCTTGGCCAAAAAGTCCTTGTACAGGCGCAGTAGGGAGTCCAGGTCGCCGACAGCCAGCATCTGCGGGCTGAGGATGAAGTCCACCAGCGGCTCGATCTCCGGTTTCTGCCAGTAGTCGCTGCTGCGGTAGGATTCCTCCTGGTAAAGGGCGATGACCTCGTCGGAATGGCGGCCGAAGAGGTAGATGTTCTCCTCGCCCACCAGGTCGGCGATCTCCACGTTGGCGCCGTCCAGGGTGCCCAGGGTCACAGCGCCATTGGCCATGAACTTCATGTTGCCGGTGCCGCTGGCTTCCTTGGAGGCCAGGGAGATCTGCTCGGAGATGTCGCAGGCGGGGACCAGCACCTCGGCGGCGGAGACGTTGTAGTTTTCCACCATGACGATCTTCAGCCAGGGGGAGACCTCCGGGTCGGACTCGATGATCTGCTTGAGGCAGAGGATCAGGTGGATGGTGTCCTTGGCCAGGGTGTAGGCCGGGGCGGCCTTGGCGCCCCAGATCATGGTGATGGGCCGGGGCGGCAGGTGTCCGGCTTTAATCTGGCGGTACTTCCAGATGGCGTAAAGGGCGTTCATCTGCTGGCGTTTGTACTGGTGCAGGCGCTTGATCTGGATGTCAAACACCGACTCCGGGTCCACGGTGACGCCCTGCTTCTGCTGCAGCCACTGGGCCAGGGCGGCCTTGTTCTGCTGCTTGACGGCCAGCAGGCGGGAAAGGAAGATCTCGTCCTCCTGGTGTTCCAGCAGGCGGGAAAGCTGGTCGGCGTCCCGGGTCCAGCCGTCCCCGATGGTTTCGGTGATCAGCTGGGAAAGGGCCGGGTCACAGCCCATGAGCCAGCGGCGGAAGGTGATGCCGTTTGTCTTGTTGTTGAACTTCTTGGGGTAGAGGGTGTAGAAGGGGTGCAGCTCGGTGTCCTTGAGGATCTGGGTATGCAGGTCGGCCACGCCGTTGACCGAGAAGGAGTAGTGGATATCCATATGGGCCATGTGGATGACGTCCTTGTCGTCCCAGATAGCCAGCTCTGGCTTGGGGCAGCGCAGGCGGGCGCGTTTGTCCAGCTCCCGGATGATGGGCAGCAGCTGGGGGGCCACCTGTTCCAGGTAGGCGTCCGGCCATTTTTCCAGCGCCTCGGAAAGGATGGTGTGGTTGGTGTAGGCGCAGGTGCGCTCCACCAGGTAGATGGCGCGTTCCAGGTCCACGCCGCGCTCCATAAGCAGGCGGATCAGCTCCGGGATGACCATGGAGGGGTGGGTGTCGTTGATGTGGACCACCACATGACGGTCCAGCTCCTGCAGGGAGTAACCCCGCTGCTGCAGCTCGTGGAGGATCAGCTGGGCGCCGGCGGATACCATGAAGTATTGCTGATAGACCCGCAGCAGACGGCCTTCCTTGTCGCTGTCGTCGGGGTAGAGGAAGGAGGTCAGCTGGTGGGGGATGTCGGTCTTGTCAAAGTCGATGCCGCTTTGGGGGGCATCGGCGGGGGCTTCTACGTCAAACAGGTGCAGCCGGTTGCAGACGCCGTTTTGGTAACCGGGGACCAGCAGATCGTAGCAGCGGGCGGTCAGCGAGAAGCCGTCAAAGGGCACGGTGGCGGTAAAGCCGGTGTCCGAAAGCCAGCTGTCCGCACAAAGCCAGGGGTCGGGCTGCTCGGTCTGGCGGTTTTGGGCAAATTTCTGGCGGAAGAGGCCGTAGTGGTAGCAAAGGCCCACGCCGTCCCCCGGCAGGCCCAGGGAGGCGATGGAGTCCAGGAAGCAGGCGGCCAGCCGTCCCAAGCCGCCGTTGCCCAGGGAAGGCTCCGGCTCGCAGTCCTCCACCTGAGCGAGGCTGCGGCCGTGGGCGGCCAGGAGGTCTTCGGCCTCTTTGCAGAGCCCCAGGTTGATCAGGTTTGCCCGGAGCAGCCGCCCCACCAGAAACTCGGCGGAGAAGTAGTACAGCTTGCGCGGGCCGGAAGCTGGGGGCAGCTGGCCCTCATACTGCTGCACCGCAGCCAGCATGGCAAACAGCAGCTGCTGGTCGGAGCAGCGGTCCAGGTCCAGACCGCGCTGGGACAGGGTGTTTTCCAACAGGTTCGAGAAATTCATCATTCGGCTCCCTCCTTGGAAGTGGCAGGCTCCTCGGCAGGAGCCGGGACGTTCTGGGGCGCTTTGGCCTTTTTGGAAGCGGTGCGGGCCCCGGCGGGCAGGCGGTCATAGAGGTCCATATCCCGGCACAGGCGGCGGGCCAGCTGCGGGGTAAAGACGCCGGGCAGGCAGCGCCAGGTCCAGTTGCCGCCCAGGGTGGAGGGGATGTTGATCCGCCCTTCGCTCCCCAGGCCCAGCAGGTCCTGCATCTGCATAATGGCCAGGTCGGCCACGCTGGCCCAGGCGCCGCGCATCATGCCCCAGTGGTAGCCCTCTCGGGCGTTGAGGCGCAGATAAGCCTTGGCGCGGGCCACATCCGCCTTGGCGGCGGTCTTCATCCAGCCCTGGATGGTGTCGTTGTCGTGGGTACCGGTGTAAACCACACAGCGGCGGGGGTAGGTGTGGGGCAGGTAGTCGGAGGACGGGTCCCGGGCGTCGAAGGCAAATTCCAGCACCTTCATCCCCGGGAAGCCGGTGTCCGCCAGCAGCTTGCGCACCGAGGGGGTCAGGAAGCCCAGGTCCTCGGCGATGATGGGCTGGGGGCCCAGGGCCTTCTCCAAAGCCTGGAAGAAGGCAAGGCCCGGGCCGGGGCGCCAGCGGCCGTTGCGGGCGGTGGTGTCGCCGAAGGGGATGGCGTAGTAGGAGTCAAACCCGCGGAAATGGTCGATGCGCAGCACGTCGTAGATGGTAAACTGGAAGGCGATGCGGTCGAGCCACCAGCGGTAGCCGTCCTTTTTCATAGCGTCCCAGTCAAAGAGTGGGTTGCCCCAAAGCTGGCCGTCGGCGGAGAAGCCGTCCGGCGGGCAGCCGGCCACCTCGGTGGGCAACATGTTGCGGTCCAGCTGGAACTGGCTGGGGTTGGCCCAGACGTCGGCGCTGTCGGCGGCCACATAGATGGGCAGGTCGCCGATGATGGAGATGCCGCAGCCTTTGGCAAACTCCTTGAGGGCGCGCCACTGGGTGAAGAACAGGTACTGGACGCCTTTCCAGAAGCGGATCTCCCGCCCGAGCTTTTTGCGGGCGGCGTCCAAGGCCTTGGGGCTGCGTTTACGCAGCGGGGCGGGCCATTGGGTCCAGGCAACGCCGCCGTGCTGGTTTTTCAGCGCCATAAACAAGGCGTAGTCCGAAAGCCAGCGCTCCTGTTCCCGGCAAAACTGCGCAAAGCCGCCTTCCGGGTCGTCGGAAAGCCGGGCCACGGCCTTTTGCAGGACGAAGAAACGCTGCCGGTACAGCAGGCCGTAGTCCACCTGGGTCGGGTCCTCGCCCCAGGAAAGGTCCGCGTACTCCTCCCGGAGCAGCAGGCCGTCCCGGCACAGGTCGTCCAGGTCGATGAGGTAAGGGTTTCCGGCGTAGGAGGAGAAGGACTGATAGGGGGAATCTCCGTAGCTGGTGGGGCAGATGGGGAGGATCTGCCAGTAGGTTTGGCCGCCGGCCTGCAGGAACTGCAGAAATTCCCGGGCGGCCTGTCCCATGGTGCCCACCCCCCAAGGGGAAGGCAGGGAGGTAATGGGCATTAAAATACCGGCACTGCGCATGTGCGACCGACCTTTCTGTATGGGATAGGGCGGAGGCCGTTACCGGGTGGCCGCCGCCAAAGCGTTGGCGATCTGGGCGAATTGTTCCATACTCAGCTGCTCGGCCCGCAGGCTGGGGGAGACGCCGGCCTCTTCCAGCAGCTGGGCCACCTGGGGCTTGCTCATCCCCAGAGACCCGGAAAGGGTGTTGGACAGGGTCTTGCGCCGCTGGGAGAAGGCCCCCTTCACCACCTGGAAGAAGCACTCCTCCCGTTCCAGCTGCACCGGGGGCTCGGGGCGGATGTCCAGCCGGATGACGGTGGAGTCTACGTCCGGGGCGGGCAGGAAGGAGCCGCGGGACACCTGGAACAGCACCTTGGGCTCGCAGTAGTAGCGGATGGCCAGGCTGACAGCGCCCACCTCCCGGCTGCCGGGCAGAGCACAGATGCGCTGGGCGGCCTCCTTCTGCACCATGACGGTCAGGGCCTGGATGGGCAGGCGGGCCTCCAGGATGCTCATGATGATGGGGGAGGTGATGTAATAAGGAAGGTTGGCGCAGACGGCCACCGGCTTGTCGCCGAATTCCTCCTGGATGAGCCGGTGCAGGTCCACCTTGAGCACATCCTGGTTGACGATCTTGATATTGTCGTAACCGGCGAGGGTCTCGTCCAGCACCGGCAGCAGCCGGCTGTCGATCTCGATGCAGACCACCTTGTCTGCGCGCTTGGCCAGCTCTGCGGTCAGCACCCCGACTCCGGCGCCGATCTCGATCATCCCCCAGCCGGGCTGGGCGTAGCCCATTTCGGCCATACGGGGGCAGACGGTGGGGTTGATGAGGAAGTTCTGCCCCAGCCCCTTGGAGAAGGTAAAGCCGTGCCGGGTCAGCACGTCCCGGATCACAGAGATGTTAGAAAGATTATCCATGGTAGGCTCCTTTGCGTGTAGGTTGCGGATTTGTTTCATTATAACACATTCCGCCGCCGAAGAATACCCTGCCGGAAAGGGGGAAGGGAGCGGCGGTTGCTTTCGTCATTTTGCTGGGGGAAGACGGCTGTTTTAGGATAAAATGGCTATGGAAGTGCCGGCAAGGCAGCCAGTATAATAAAATAGAATCGGTGTCGGCAGCTGCCTGACGCCTGTCCCCCAGTGGGAGAAAGGATGACGAGGATGCTTCATTTTACCCCGTATCACGAAGACCCCGGCCAGCTGCACGTTGGCTGCGAGCCCAATCACGCGTATTTTATCCCCTATTCCAGCCGGGAGACCGCCTTGGCGGACGACCGTACCGCCTCCGAGCAGGCGGTGTTCCTGGACGGAGAGTGGGACTTCCGTTATTATGAAAGCCTGGACCAGCTGCTGTCCGCCGGAGACGGGCAGGGCTTTGCCTTCCCCCAGCACTACGACACCATCCCGGTGCCCTCCTGCTGGCAGACCCAAGGCTACGACCGCCACAACTACGTCAACATCAACTACCCCATCCCCTTCGACCCGCCTTATGTGCCTCACAAAAACCCCTGCGGCCTTTACCGCCGCCGGGTGAGCCTGCAGCTGGGGCCGGACAAGGTGTGGAAGCTGCATTTTGAAGGGGTGGATTCCTGCTTCTACCTGTGGGTCAACGGCAGCTTTGCCGGTTTCAGCCAGGTGTCCCACAGCACCAGCGAATTCGACGTCACCTCCCTGCTGCACGACGGCGAAAACGAGATCGTGGTGCTGGTGCTCAAGTGGTGCTTCGGTACCTACATGGAGGACCAGGACAAGCTGCGTATGTCCGGCATCTTCCGGGACGTGTATCTGCTTTGCCGCCCGCTGAGCCACCTGGTGGACTACACCGTTACCCAGGATTGGAGCGGGCAAGGGGTGCAGGTGCGGCTGGCGCTGGAAGCCCAGGGCGGCCCCGAGTGCCGCGTCACCCTGCTGGACCCCAACGGCCATGAGCTGGAAAGCCGCCTGGCCTCCTTCCAGGGGGCTTTGGCCGAGGCCAGCTTTGCGGTAAATGAGCCGCAGCGTTGGACTGCCGAGGACCCGCAGCTGTACACCCTGCTCATGGAGTGCGGCGGCGAGTTCATCATGCAGAAGGTGGGCCTGCGGCAGATCACCGTGGAAAACGGCGTGGTGCTGCTCAACGGCAAAAAGCTGCGCATCCGCGGCGTCAACCGCCACGACAGCGACCCGGTCACCGGCTACACCATCTCCCCGGAGCAGGCCCTGCGGGACCTGACCCTGATGCAGGAGTGCAACATCAACGCGGTGCGTACCAGCCACTACCCCAACGCCCCTTGGTTCCCCCGCCTGTGCGACCAGCTGGGCTTCTACGTCATGGCGGAAAGCGACCTGGAAATGCACGGCGTCACCACCCTTTATAAAGGCGGCCAGCCGGAAAGCTTCTCCCTGGCGGCCAACGAGGAGATCTTCTCCGACGCCATTCTGGACCGGGTGCAGCGCTGCGTCGTCCGGGACAAAAACTGCCCCAGCATCCTCTTCTGGTCGCTGGGCAACGAGTCGGGCTACGGCAGCTGCCTGGAACGCGCCGGACGCTGGGTGAAGGAGTACGACCCCAGCCGCCTGCTGCACTATGAAAGCTCCATCTGGTCCACCACCCCCCACCATGTCAACGACACCTCCTGCCTGGACCTGTACAGCCGCATGTACCCCACCCCGGAAAGCATCGTGGACTACTTTGAGGAGCCGGAGGACAACGCCAACGGTTCCAACCCCGGCATGGGCCCCGGCAAAAAGCCCTATATCCTCTGCGAATACATCCACGCCATGGGCAACGGCCCCGGCGACGCCCAGCAGTACGAGGAGCTTATCGATCGGTACGACGGCCTGTGCGGCGGCTTTGTGTGGGAGTGGTGTGACCACGCCATCGACATGGGCCGCACCGAGGACAACCGCCGCAAATACTTCTACGGCGGCAACTTTGGGGACTTCCCCCATGACGGCAACTTCTGCATGGACGGCATGGTCTTCCCCGACCGTACCCCCCACGAGGGCTATTACGAGTACCAGAACGTCATCCGTCCCGCCCGGGCCAGCCTGGACGAGCAGGGCCGGGTGTGGATCACCAACCGCCTGGACTTCACCGACCTGGCCGACTATCTAACCATCGACTACGAGCTGAGCTTCAGCGGCCATGTGGAGGCCTTCGGCAGCCTGCCCTGCCCCAGCTGCCAGCCGGGAGAAACGGTGGAGCTTTCGGTGAAGCTGCCGCCCCTTTCCCAAAGCGAGGACTGCCTTTTGAACCTGCGCTACCGCCGCAAGCAGGACGGCACCCTGACCCGCCGCGGCCAGCTGCTGGGCTTTGACCAGCTGATCCTGAGCCAGGGCGACTACAGCCTGCCCCAGCTGCCCGGTTCCCGCAAACTGAAGGTCAGCGAGGACTTTGGCAGCATCACCGTCACCGGCGAGGACTTCCGCTATGTGTTCGGCAAGCGGGAGGGCCTGTTCACCAGCCTCTGCCGCCAGAACCGGGAGCTGCTTTGCCGCCCCATGGAGTACAACATCTGGCGCGCTCCCACCGATAACGATATGTATATCGCCCCCCTGTGGCGCAAAGCCGGCTACGACCGCGCCGGCGTCCGGGTCTACGAGACCAAAGCCCAGCTGGAGGACGGCCGCGCCGTCATCCGCTGCCGCCTGGGACTGGTGGCGGTGAGCATCCAGAAGCTCTTGGAGGTGGAGGGTACCTTCACCATCGGCGCCAACGGCAGCGTGGACATCGCGCTCGACTGCGCCCGCCCGGCTCCCTTCCGTTACGGCAACCCCGAGGGCATGGAGCTGCCCTTCCTGCCGCGCTTTGGCCTGCGGCTCTTCCTGCCCCAGAGCATGGAGCAGGTGAGCTACTACGGCTACGGCCCCCACGAAAGCTACTGCGACAAGCACCAGGCCTCCTGGCTGGGACAGTTTGCTGACAGCGTCCGGGACCTGCACATCGACTACGTCATGCCCCAGGAAAACGGCAGCCACTGGGGCTGCCGCCGGGTGTCGGTCAGCGGTCCGGACCACCGCCTGACGGTGGAGACCGCCGAAAGCCTCAGCTTCAACGCCTCCCCCTACACCCAGGAGGAACTGACCGAAAAGACCCACAACTTCCAGCTGACCCCCAGCGGTTATACCGTCCTCTGTCTGGACGCCGCCATGTCCGGCGTGGGCTCCAACGCCTGCGGACCGGAGCTGCCCGAGCGTTACCAGCTCAATGAGGAGCGCTTCGGCTTCCGCCTGCGCCTGACCCCCGGCGACCTGGGCCAGCAGGACTAAGCTTCTAAAATAGAAGAAACAACAAACGGACCCTCGGGCTTTGCGGCCCAAGGGTCCGTTTTTCTGCTTTTTGTGTGGGACAGGGGCTTAGCGGGCGATCTTTTCCAGGATGTCCAGCACCTCGTCGATCTTCTGGTCCTGCTGGCTTTCCTCCCCCTGGGCAAAGGCCTGGCGCACGCAGCCCTGCAGATGGGCGCGCAGCACCTCCCGGTTGGCCCGGCGGAGGATGGCCTCGGTGGCCAGCAGCTGGTTGGAGATATCGATGCAGTAGCGGTCCTCCTCCACCATCCGCAGCAGGCCGTCCAGCTGGCCGCGGGCGGTTTTCAGCAGGCGGGTCATCTGTGCTTTGTCGGCTTTCATGGCAGTCCTTCCTTTCTTCGGGGCAGGGGCTTAGCCCAGCAGACCTTTTTTCACGGCGACCGAGACCGGCTCGAACCCGGCGTCCGCCACGGCCTTCATCAGCACGTCGTCGGCCACTTCCTGACTCAGGGCCACGGTGGCGGTCTTCTTCTTCAGGTCCACCTTGGCGGAGGTGACCCCTTCCACGGCGGACAGGGCCTTTTCTACCGAGGCCTGGCAATGGGGGCAGTGCATGCCTTCTACGGTTACGATCTTTTTCATGGTATCATCGTCTCCTTCTTCGATTTCCGAGATTTCTTCTGGGGATGGGGATATGGGTGCCGCCGGGGAAGCGCTTTCCGGGGCGGTGTGGAAATGGGGTTTAAAGAACTTGAGCCGCAGGGCGTTGGACACCACACACACCGAACTCAGGCTCATGGCGGCGGCGCCGAACATGGGGTTGAGCTTCCAGCCCAGCACCGAGTAAAAGACGCCGGCGGCCAGCGGGATGCCCACCGAGTTGTAGAAGAACGCCCAGAACAGGTTCATCTTGATGTTGCGGATGACGGCTTTGCTCAGCTGGATGGCCGAGACCACGTCCAGCAGGTCGCTTTTCATCAGCACGATGTCCGCCGATTCCAGGGCAATGTCGGTACCGGCGCCGATGGCCACGCCTACATCGGCCCGGGCCAGGGCCGGGGCGTCGTTGATGCCGTCGCCCACCATGGCCACCCGGTGGCCGTCCTGCTGCAGGGCGCGCACCTCCCGCTCCTTGTCCTGGGGGAGCACCTGGGCCACCACCCGGTCCAGACCCAGCTGGCGGCGGATGGCCTCGGCGGTGCGGCGGTTGTCGCCGGTGAGCATCACCACGTCGATACCCATGGATTTCAGCTCGGCGATGGCCTGGCGGCTGGTGGGTTTCACCACGTCTGCCACGGCGATGACGCCCAGCAGGGCGCCGTCCGCCGCAAAGAACAGCGGGGTCTTGCCTTCTTCGGCCAGGCGGTCGGCCGCAGCCGAGTCAGCGGGTATCTGGTTTTCTTCCAAAAAGGCCAGGTTGCCGGCCAGATATTCCCGCCCTTCCAGCCGGGCGCGGATGCCCCGGCCGGGGATGTTGGCAAATTCCTGCACCGGAGCGGGGGTCAGGTCCTCCTCCTGGGCTTTTGCCAGGATAGCCTGGGCCAGCGGGTGCTCCGACGGGGCCTCCAAAGCGGCGGCTGCCGCCAGCAGCTGGCGGGGGGAGACGCCCGGGGCGGGCAGCAGGTCGGTGACCTGGGGGCGGCCCTGGGTAATGGTGCCGGTTTTGTCCAGCACCACGGTATCCACACTGTGGAAGTGTTCCAGCGCCTCGGCGGACTTGATGAGGATGCCGTTTTCCGCGCCTTTCCCGGTGCCTACCATAATGGCTACCGGGGTAGCCAGGCCCAGGGCGCAGGGGCAGGAGATCACCAGCACCGAGATGCCGATGGAAAGGGCGAACTCAAAGCTCTGCCCCAGCAGCAGCCAGATGACCGACGCCGCCAGCGCGATAACGATGACCACCGGGACGAACACCCCGGCGATGCGGTCGGCCAGCTTGGCGATGGGGGCCTTGGAGCTGCCGGCCTCCTCCACCAGGCGGATGATCTGGCTGAGGGTGGTGTCGTCGCCCACCTTCTGGGCCTCAAAGCGGAAGAACCCGGACTGGTTGATGCTGGCGGCGATGACGGTGTCGCCCACGCCCTTTTCCACCGGGATGCTTTCGCCGGTGAGGGCGGACTGGTCCACCGAGCCGCGGCCTTCCAGTACGACGCCGTCCACCGGGATTCGCTGGCCGGGCCGGACCACCACCACGTCGCCGCGGCGCACCTGCTCCACCGGGACCTCCTGCTCCTGGCCGTCCCGCAGGACGGTGGCCGTCTTGGGGGCCAGGTCCATGAGCTTGGTGATGGCTTCGCTGGTCTTGCCCTTGGAGCGGGTCTCTAAATATTTGCCTAAGGTGATGAGGGTGAGGATGGTGGCGGCGGACTCAAAGTACAGGTCCATGTGGTACTGGGCCACCAGCTCCCAGTCCCCGATGCCCAGGCCGTAGCCCATGCAGTAGATGGCGAAGATGCCGTAAATCACCGCGGCAGCCGAGCCGATGGCGATGAGGGAGTCCATGTTGGGGGAGCGGTGCCACAGGGCGCGGAAGCCCACCTGATAATACTTGCGGTTGACGTACATCACCGGCAGCGCCAGCAAAAACTGGGTCATGGCAAAGGCGATGGCGTTTTGAGTCCCGGTGAGAAAGCCCGGCAGCGGCAGGCCCATCATGTGCCCCATGGAAACATACATCAGCGGCAGGAAGAACACAAAGGAGATGATCAGCCGGTGCTTCATGTCGGCAAGCTGGGCCTGCATCGGGTCCTGCTTGGGAGCGGACGGGGCGGCAGGCGTCTGGCCCGGCTCCTGCCAGACCGAGGCTCCGTAACCGGCGGCGGTGATGGCCTGGATGATGATTTCCGGGGAAACGGCGGCCTCGTCGTACTCCGCGGTCATGGAATTGGAAAGCAGGTTCACGTCGGCCTTCTGCACGCCGGGCAGCTTGCGCACGGTGCGCTCCACGTTGGCCTGGCAGGCGGCGCAGCTCATGCCGGTGACCTGGAATTTTTGCTTTATCATAACAGCCCTCCTTGCGAGACAAGATAAACGGGGACACCGCCCGAGGCGAATACCCCCACCCCCCTGGGGGTGTACCATTAGTATACGGATGGAGTGGACTTTTGTCAAGAGGTTTACATCGCCGCCGGGATTTGTTATATTGAAAGCTATAAAAAACCCAAGCGCCGGCAGGCTGCTGCCGGGGAAGGAGCGCAGATTATGACAGAGAATCAATACGCCCGCACCCAGGTGCTGCTGGGCCGGGAAGGGATGGAGCGCCTGGCAGCCAGCCGGGTGGCGGTATTCGGCATCGGCGGGGTCGGGTCCTTTGCGGCGGAAGCCCTGGCCCGCTGCGGCATCGGGGCGCTTGACCTGTTCGACAGCGACACCGTCAGCCGCACCAACCTAAACCGTCAGCTTATCGCCCTGCATTCCACCATCGGTCAGCCCAAGGTGGAGGTCATGGCCCAGCGCATCCGGGACATCGACCCCAACATCCAGGTGACCCCCCACGCGGTGTTCTATACCGCCGAAAACGCCGGCCAGTTCCCGCTGGAACCGTACGATTATATTGTAGACGCCATCGATACCGTCTCCTCCAAGCTGCTGCTGGTGGAGCGTGCCCAGGCGGCAGGGGTGCCCATCCTGTGCAGCATGGGTACCGGCAACAAGCTGGACCCCAGCCGTTTTGTCATCACCGACATCACCCGCACCTCGGTTTGCCCCCTGGCCCGGGTCATGCGGCGGGAGTTAAAAAAGCGCGGCATCGCCCACTGCAAGGTGCTTTACTCCACCGAGGAGCCCCGTCCGCCTATGGACGAAAGCGGGGAGGAAATGCCCCAGGGCAAGCGGGCCATCCCGGCCAGCATCAGTTTCGTGCCCTCCTGCGCCGGCCTGATGATCGCCGGCGAGGTGGTACGGGACCTGAGCGGCGTTTCTTTGGGGCGGTAGCTTTACAGGCGGCCCGGCACGCGCTATACTGAAAACGGACGGCGCCGCAGAAGGCGGCGCCCCGTAGCAAAAGGAGTGGTTTGTATGAGAAAAATCATGCTTTACGGCAGCCCCATCTGAAGCGGCTGCCCATCGGTGAAAGAGGTTCTTTCCCAGAGCGGTGTCCCCTATGTGTATGTGGACATCTGTGAAAAAGTCGCCAACCTGCGGGCCTTCCTGAAGATCCGCGATACCTCCGAGGCCCACGCCCCGGTGCGGGAGGCCCACACCATCGGCATCCCCACCCTGGTGGTGGACGATCAGGTGATGCTGGTACAGGGCCCGGATCATGCCCGTCAGCTTATCGAGGAGTTGCACCTGGCGGAGTAATCTGCCCGAAAACACACGGCGCCAAGGCCGGTCCCCTTCCTGGGACCGGCCTTTTTGTGCCCTTTGGGGCAGTTGCAGGGATTCGGAAAGCAACCGGCGCCGCCTTGAAAAAAAGGCGGCGCTTTCGGTGCGATTTGTTGATTATCACTAAAGTGTTTTCAGTTTTGCACGAGAAGTGCCGCTTTCTTTTGTTGCACTATACCGGGAAGAAAGATTCCTGACCGTTTGGAAGCTGCCTCTGCGGGGAAAACCGTCCCGCCCGGCGCAGGCGGCCCAGGTTTTATCCCATATTGGGAAGAAGGCGGCGCCGCAGGCAGCGGGAAAGTGCCAAAAAACCGCATGGTTATGCGGTTTGTGATGGTTTGAGACAAAAGCGTGGGGAAGTGTTATGCTTTTGTAGGCTCCGGGTAGGGCCCCCACACCCTTGGACCGAGGGAGAAGGGGAGGCAGGGGAAGGTTTTTTGTGGAATATCAGCATTTCTGTGTCATTTTTTTATCAATTGTGCAGGGTACACAAAAACCGGCCCGGGAAAAATTTTGACAATTCCTTAAGAAAATACTAACATAAGCAACAGCAATAACACAGGTTCAATGTGTTATATTTTGTGAGAATCTGTTAAATTGAGAAGGGAATGGAACACATGGATATGATGATCCTTGCTCCGGTCGGCGCAATCGTAGCTCTGCTGTATGCGCTGTACCTGACACGCAAAGTCCTCAATGAAGACGAAGGCACCGATCTGATGAAAAAGATCAGCGCCTCCATCCGCAAAGGCGCGGATGCTTACCTGAAACGGCAGTACAAGAGCGTTGCCATTGTATTTGTGGCTCTGACTATTGTCTTCGCTGTTCTGGCTTTCATGGGCCAGGTAAACATCTTCGTTCCCTTTGCCTTCATCACCGGCGGCGTTTTCTCCGCTCTGTCCGGCTACTTTGGCATGAAGATCGCCACTGCAGCCAACGCCAGAACCGCCAACGCTGCTCACCACAGCCTGAATAAGGGCCTGAAGGTTGCCTTCTCCGCTGGTGCGGTTATGGGCTTCACCGTAGTTGGTCTGGGCATGCTGGATACCTCACTCTGGTACTACATCCTCAAAGCATTCTACGGCGCACTGCCGGAAGCCGAGCAGGCTCAGAAGATCGCTTCTGCTCTGGTTACCTTCGGTATGGGTGCTTCCACCATGGCTCTGTTTGCCCGTGTTGGCGGCGGTATCTTCACCAAAGCTGCTGACGTCGGTGCCGACCTGGTTGGTAAAGTAGAAGCTGGCATCCCCGAGGATGACCCGCGTAACCCCGCTGTTATCGCAGATAACGTTGGCGACAACGTCGGCGACGTAGCCGGCATGGGCGCTGACCTGTACGAGTCCTATGCAGGCGCAAGACTGTCCTGCTGCGCTCTGGGCGTAGCCGCTGGCTTCGGCTTCCAGGGCATGATGATCCCCATGGTGCTGTCTGCTCTGGGTATCTTCGCTTCCCTCATCGGCTCCTTCTTTGTTAAGACCAAAGAGGGCGCTTCCCAGAAGGAACTGCTGGGCGCACTGAGCCGCGGCACCAACATTGCCGGCGTTCTGGTGGCTGTTGCTTCCTTCGCTCTGATCTACTTCACCTTCGGTATGGAGCAGATCGGCCTGTTCATCGCTATCATGGCTGGCCTGCTGGCTGGTATCATCATCGGTAAAGTTACCGAGTACTACACCTCTGCTGACTTCAAACCCACTCAGGACCTGGCTGGTACCTCTGAGACCGGTTCTGCTACCCTGATCATCGGCGGTCTGGGCCTGGGCATGAAGTCCACCGCTCTGCCTGTTATCATCGTTGGTATCGCTGTTCTGGTCAGCTACTATGTCTGCGGCGGCGCCACCAACTTCAACACCGGCCTCTACGGCGTCAGCCTGGCTGCTGTTGGTATGCTGTCCACCCTGGGTATCACTCTGGCTACCGACGCTTACGGCCCCGTTGCCGACAACGCCGGCGGTATCGCTGAGATGGCTGGCCTGGGCGAGGAAGTCCGTAACCGTACCGACGCTCTGGACTCCCTGGGCAACACCACCGCTGCTACCGGTAAAGGTTTCGCTATCGGTTCTGCTGCTCTGACCGCTCTGGCTCTGGTCGCTTCCTACATCGACCAGGTCCGCGTCATCAACCCCGACCTGCAGATGGACCTGTCCGTCCTCAATCCCCCTGTCCTCATCGGTGTAATCACCGGCGCTATGCTGCCCTTCATCTTCGCAGCACTGACTATGGAATCCGTTGGCCGTGCGGCTCAGTCCATCGTGGTTGAGGTTCGCCGCCAGTTCAAGACCATCGCTGGCCTGATGGAAGGCAAAGCCGAGCCCGATTACGAAAGCTGCGTTGACCTGTGCACCAAGTCTGCTCTGCACGAGATGATCGCTCCCGCTGTTCTGGCTATCGTGGTTCCCGTTGTTCTGGGCCTGATCCTGGGCGTACCGGGCGTAACCGGTATGCTGGGCGGTGCTACCGCTTCCGGCTTCGTGCTGGCTGTTATGATGTCCAACTCCGGCGGTGCCTGGGATAACGCCAAGAAATACATCGAGACCGGTGCTTTCGGCGGCAAAGGCTCCAACAACCACAAAGCGGCTGTTGTAGGCGACACCGTTGGCGACCCCTTCAAGGATACCTCTGGTCCGGCTATCAACATCCTCATCAAGCTGCTGAGCATGGTTTCCATCGTGTTCGCTGCTGTTGTGGCTAACTTCTCTCTGATCCACTAGTTTTACTTATCATACATACCTAGGTCCCTCCGCTTCCGGCGCGGAGGCGGAGGGGCCGACCCTTCCTTTCCAAGCAAGGAAGCATTTGATCGGAAAACTCCGCAGAGAAAAATTAATATACCAAAAAACAGCTCGCTGCAAAGCGGGCTGTTTTTTGTTGCGCGAAAGGATACGGTTTTTAGAAGGCGGCGGGCAGACCGAAGCGGGCGGAAGGCCCCAGGGCTTCCTCGATGCGCAGCAGCTGGTTGTATTTGGCGGTGCGCTCGCCGCGGCAGGGGGCCCCGGCCTTGATCTGTCCGGCCTGCAGCGCCACCGCCAGGTCGGCGATGGCGGCGTCTTCGGTCTCGCCGCTGCGGTGGGAGAGGATGGTCCCCCAGCCGGCCTTCTGGGCCAGGGCGGCGGCCTCCATGGCCTCGGTGAGGGTGCCCGCCTGGTTGGGCTTGAGCAGCACCGCGCTGGCGGCTTCCATGGAGATGCCCTGACGGATGCGCTGGGTGTTGGTGACCAGCAGATCGTCTCCCACTACCCGCACCCGGCCCTGCAGGCGGTGGGTCAGCTGGGCAAAGCCCTGCCAGTCGTCTTCGCCCAGCGGGTCCTCCAGGGAGGTGATGGGGTACCGGCTGCACAGGTCCTCCCAGTGGGAGATCAGCTCGGCGGTGGAGTAGAGCAGCTGGCGCTTGGGCAGGCGGTAGCCCTCGGCGGTCTTCCAGCCGCTGGCGGCGGCGTCCAGGGCCAGGGTGATGTCCTGCCCCGGGGTCAGGCCCTCCAGCCGCACCGCCTCCAAAATCAGCGCCAGGGCTTCCTCCTCGTGGGTCAGGTTGGGGGCGTAGCCGCCCTCGTCCCCCACGGCGGTGGAAAGCCCCTGGGCCGCCAGCAGGCTCCCCAGCCGGTGGTAGATGCGGCAGCACCATTCCAGCCCCTGGGCAAAGCTTGCGGCTCCGGCAGGCTGGATCATAAATTCCTGGATATCCAGGTTGTTGGCGGCGTGGGCCCCGCCGTTGAGGATGTTCATCATAGGCAGCGGCAGCAGGGTGGCCCCGGCGCCGCCCAAAAAGCGGTAAAGGGGCATTTTGCAGGAGGCGGCTGCCGCCTTGGCGCAGGCCAGGGACACCGCCAGCAGGGCGTTGGCCCCCAGGGCGGACTTGTCGCTGGTGCCATCCAGCTCCCGCAGCCGCTGGTCCACCAGCCAGGGGGAACCGGCGCTCATCCCCCGCAGGCCGTCGTTGATGGTGGTGTTGATGTGGTGTACCGCCAGCAGCACCCCCTTGCCGCCGTAACGGACCGGGTCGCTGTCCCGCAGTTCGTGGGCCTCGTGGCGGCCGGTGGAGGCCCCGGAGGGCACCGAAGCCCGCCCCACGCTGCCGTCGCTGAGGGTGACCACCGCTTCTACGGTGGGATTGCCGCGGGAATCGAGGATCTCCCGCCCGAAAAGATGACAGATGCTACGGTCTTTCATGAAACTTCACTCCTTTTTGCAATGGAAAGGCAAAATGCATCCGCTTTAGTATGAGCAGGACTAGGCAGATTATGACGCGGGTAGTATAATGAAAGAAAAGGACCCCGGCGGCGTGTATTTTGGAAAAACAACGGGGCAAACTAAACGGGACCAACCGGAAAAGAAAGGTGGAGAAGACCATGAAACCAAAACAGATCCTTTCCCTGCTGCTGGCAGGCTGTCTGCTGGGCCTGTCCACAGCCTGCGCCCACCGCGCCGCGGTGGAGGAATCGCCGTCCCAGCCCGAGACGGTGCAGGAGGCCCAGCCGGACCCGGTGGAGGAGGAGCCGGTCTCCCCGCCTCAGCCGGAACCTGCCCCGGAAGAACCCCTTGCGGCGGACGAGCCTCAGCCGGAGGAAGAACCGGTGTCCCAGCCGGAGGAACCGGCCGCCCTGGCAAGCGTCTCGGTGGATGCGGCGGCCCTGTCGGCCCTGGACGGCACCAAGCTGGGCTGGGGTCCCGGCGGCCCGGTGGACGGGGACAACCGTCCCAGCGGCGCCACCGCCTATCAGGAGAAGTACGGCCAGTATGACGCGGACTTTATCCGGGAAAACGACCGAACCATCTATCTGACCTTCGACGAGGGCTACGAAAACGGCTATACCGCGCAGATTTTGGACGTCCTCAAGGAAAAGCAGGTCCCGGCGGTGTTCTTTGTCACCATGCCCTACGCCGAAAGCAACCCGGACCTGATCCAGCGGATGATCGACGAGGGCCACACCGTGGGCAACCACAGCGTCAACCACCCCTCCTTCCCCGACACCCCGCTGGACCAGTGTAAGGATGAGGTGGCCGGCCTGCACGACTATATCCAGGAGGAATACGGCTACACCATGCAGCTGTTCCGCTTCCCCATGGGGGAATTCTGCGAGCAGGACCTGAAGCTGCTGCAGGAGATGGGTTACCGCAGCGTATTCTGGAGCTTTGCTTATCGGGATTGGCTGGTGGACGACCAGCCCGACCCCGCCCAGGCTCTGGAGACCATCTGCAGTAAGGCCCACCCCGGCGCCATCTATCTGCTGCACGCTGTTTCCCAGACCAACACCCAGATCCTAGGGCAGGTCATCGACCGCCTGCGGGCCGAAGGGTATGAATTTGTCGCTTATCCGGCGTAAAAACGCGCAAAAAAGCCTGCTTCCCAACTAGGAAGCAGGCTTTTTCTTTTCTTACAGAAGGTTTGTGAGGATGAGGCTGCCGCCGGAGAGGATGAGCAGGGCGCTCACCGTCTGCTTGGCGCGGTTTTCGGGGATGCGGCGGCTGGCGCGCAGCCCCGCCCACAGTCCCAGCGCCACCGCCGGCAGTAAGATCAGCACCCCTTTGGCGATCTCCCAGGTGAGGATGCCGCCGGAAAGGTAGAGGGTCATGCGCATGAGATTTTCGATGGCAAAGACGCAGCACATGGTGCCCCGGGCCTGGCTTTGGGTGTCGGTGGTGCGGGCGATGTAGGCCACCAGGAAGGCCGAGATACCAAACAGCCCGCAAAGCACCCCCGATCCCACCCCGATAACTAACAGCACCAGGGGGTGAGGTTTGGCCAGAGGGCCGGTGTGCCGGCAGCGCAGCAGCATCTCCACGCCCAGCGCCGCCACCGCCGCGCCCAGCAGCACCTTGAGCACCCGGTCGTTGCCCACCTTCAGCAGCATCGCCCCGGGGATCATCCCCGCCAGCACCAGCGCCGAAAGGACGGCCACCTCCTTCCATCGCACCGACCGCCGCTCCCGCCAGGCCAGATACAGGTTGGAGGGCAGGCCCAGCAGCAGGTCGGTGGGGGAGATGTTGTGGGTATCGGCGGCAAAGCCCATGACCGAGCTGAACACCAGGGTGTTGGCAAAGCCGGAAAGCCCCTTGACAAAATAGGCGCAGAACACGGCAAACAGGCTGTAGCAGTATAAGGGAAGACCGGTGAGCATGACAAAAACTCTCTCCTTTTGGCGCAGGCGCGCAAAATACCTTCCCTATGATACACGCTTTAGCACAAAAAAGCAAATCCCCCGCCCAAACGGACGGGGGAGAGCTGCCGAAGGCAGATTACTTGGTGTAGTTGTCGAAGTAGCCCTGGATGAGGATGATGGGGGTACCCTTGTCGCCGGAGCCGGAGGTCAGGTCGCACAGCGAGCCGATCAGGTCGGTGAGGCGGCGGGGGGTGGTGCCCTGAGAAGCCATCTGGCCCTTCAGGTCGGCGTCCTTGTTGCGGATGTAGTTGGAGATGGCTTCCTTCAGCGCATCGCCGCTCAGGTCCGCAAAGTCGTTGTCGGCCAGATATTTGAGCTTGACCTCATTGGGGGTACCTTCCAGGCCGGGGGTGTAGGCCGGGGAAACCACCGGGTCAGCCAGCTCCCAGATCTTGCCCACCGGGTCTTTGAAGGCGCCGTCGCCGTAAACCATGACCTCGATGTTCTTGCCGGTCTTTTCACGGAGCATGCTGGCGACTTCTGCTACGAACTGGTCGCAGTCGCGGGGGAAGAGCTTCACGGTCTCCTCGGTGGACTTGTTGGAGCCCAGCAGGCCGTAGGAGGGGTTGCAGCCGGAGCCGTCCACCGGAGCGGTGAGGATGTCGTCCAGGCCGCAGACCACAGAGGCGCCGGCTTTTTTCAGCAGGCGTTTGGTGCGGGCACGGGTGTGGATATCGCAGTTGAGCACCTTGTCGGTGTACTGGAGGATGGTGCGGGGGTCGTTGGAGAGGACGATCTCCACCTCAGCGCCGTTTTCGCGGATCAGGTCGGAGTAGAACTCCAGGTAATCCACGCCGGTGAAGGGATGCAGCACCCGGCCGAACAGCTCGCGGTACTGGGCCTCGGTGAGGACGTCGGTCCAGGGGTTGACGCCCTTCTCGTCCAGCAGGTCCTCGTCGATGAGATGGTTGCCCACCTCGTCAGCGGGGTAGGAAACCTGCAGCACGATCTTCTTGGCGCCGCGGGCAATGCCCTTGAGGCAGACCGAGAAGCGGTTGCGGCTGAGGATGGGGAAGAGCACGCCGATGGTCTCGCCGCCCAGCTTTTCGCGGACGTCTTTGGCGATGGCGTCAATGTGAGCGTAGTTGCCCTGTGCACGAGCGACCACAGCCTCGGTAACGGCTACCACGTCGCGGTCGTGGAAGGCAAAGCCCTCCGAAGCGCTGGCGTCCAGCACGGATTTTACAACGATTTCTGCCAGATGGTCGCCCTCGCGGATGATGGGGGCGCGGATGCCGCGGGAAACGGTACCAACCATTCTTTCCATAAGTCAATCAACCTTTCCTGTATGGTGTGAAGAGATTTCTGTTTGGGTGCAGCCTGGCCTTTTTGTGTGCCAGGTTGGCTCATACCTTTTATTATAGCGGATGTTGGGCCGCAAGTAAAATAAAATTTTCCGTAAAAAGGCGGTTTTTTTCCTGCAATCAGGCCATTTTTGCAGGTTTGGGCTGCATGAGGCGCCATCGAGAGCCATCAAAGGGGTTTTGCGGGACGGTTCTGCTCGCCCCAGACGCAAAGCTGGTCTAGAATCTGCATGAGCGATTCCCCGCGGGGGGAAAGGCGGTACTCCACCTTGGGCGGAATCTGGGGGTATTCCTGGCGGAGGATGAGCCCGTCCGCTTCCAACTCCTTGAGGGCACAGCTGAGGGTCTTGTGGGAGATGGTTTTGATGTAGCGTTTGAACTGATTGTAACGGACCACCTGAAACTCCATCAGGCAGTATAGGATGACCATCTTGTATTTGCCGCTTATGAGGGAAAGGGTGTAGGAAAAACCGGTGTCCTCAAAGTTGGCGTTTTCCAGAAACGGACGGATCATAGATAACACTTTCCTTTTTGATAGTATCTTATAAAAATGTGCGTACTTTCTTTTATCAGCATATCAGAATATAATGGAGGAAACAAGGGGAATCCCCCAAGAATGGAGTGTTTTTTATGAAACGAATCGTGGTTTTAAACGGAAGTCCCCGCCCCAGCGGCAATACTGCGGCGCTGGTGGAACAGTTTGCCCAGGGAGCCCGGGAGGCCGGCCACGCGGTGACCGTCTTTCCGGTGGCACAGATGAATATCCACGGCTGCCGGGGCTGTTGCGCCGGCGGAAAGGACCCGGCCAGCCCCTGCGTCCAGAAGGACGACATGGACCGCATCTACCCGGAATACCAGGGCGCGGACCTGGTGGTATTGGCCTCGCCCATGTATTACTGGGGCTTCAGCGGGCAGCTGAAATGTGCCTTTGACCGGCTGTTTGCCGTGGCGGAGCTGGACCCCAACTACGCCAACCCCAAAAAGGAGTGCGTCCTGCTTATGGCGGCGGAAGGGGACACCGAGGAAAACTTTGAGCCGGTGCGCCACAGCTACCATGCCCTGCTGCACCATCTGGGCTGGACCGACCGCGGCATCGTCTACGCCGGCGGGAATATGAACATCGGAGATATCAAAGGAAAACCGCAGCTGCAGGAGGCCTACCAGCTGGGGCGTTCCCTTTAAACATAGGCGAGAGAAAAGCACCCGGGGAGGGAATCCTCGGGTGCTTTTCTGCCGAAGGGAGACCGCCGGCGGCGGGGAAACTGCCCCCTTCCCAGGGGGGACGGGCCGTGTTATAATAAAGGGCATAAGCGGGAAACACCCGCGCAGAAAGGGGAAACAACGATGATCAAGCGTTGGTTTATCCAAAACATGGCCCAGCACCGGGGTCGGATGTGGCTGTTCTGGCTGCCTTTCCTGCTCGTCGCCCTGACCTTGGTGGTGTCGGTGATGCCTTTGGGGCCGGGGTTCCCGCGGGAAACGCTCATCGAGCTGCTGCTCTGCGCCTTTATCGGCGCGGTGGGCGTGGACACGGTGGTGGTCAAACAGCAGAAGGCCACCGGCTGGATCGAGATCGTCATGTGCGTGGCCGCAGTGGTCTCGGTGCTCATGCGCGCCCTGGCCTAGTGCGGGAAAAGGAGGAACAACCATGGGACTGATGGATCAGATCCGCAAGGAACTGGAGCACAGCGACAGCCGGTACCGCTGGATCAAGGTGCTCAGCTACGGACTGTACGGCGTGGGCCTGGTGGCAGTGCCGCTGGCGCTGTTTGTGCCCGGAGACGCCAAGCTTACGGTATTGGGTACCTATCTTATGGCCCTGACGGCGGCGCAGGGTGCCGACAGCTGGTTCTTGCAGGGCCGCCGCCGCAGCGCGGTCATGAGCTGGGTGGTCAGCGTGGCCTTGCTGATCCTGCTGATCGACCGCTTCTTGGGCTAAAAACGCAAAAAATAACGATCGCCGGGCGCGTTCCCGGCCAGAAAGGACGGAATCGGATGAAATGGGGTATTATCGGCGCCATGCCTTCGGAGGTGGCGCTGCTTCGGGAAGAGATGCAGGAACGAAATGAGGTCCAGGTGGGACGCTTTACCTTCTGGGAGGGCGTGCTTTACGGCCAGGAGGTAGCGCTGTCTCAGTGCGGCGTCGGCAAGGTCAACGCCGCCATCGTCACCCAGCTGCTGCTGGACCGCTTTGGCGCAGAGCAGGTGGTGAACACCGGCGTCGCTGGGGCGATGCACGAGCAGCTGAAGGTGCTGGACGTGGTGGTTTCCCGGGAGCTGGTGTACCACGACTACGAAATGCGCTTCCTGCGGGATTACATGCCCTTCTTGGAGAAGATCGAGGCCAGCCCCGCCCTGGTGGAACAGGCGGTGGAGGCCTTTGAGGCCATCGACCACGGCAGCTCCTGCTGTTTTGCCGGACGCATCGCCACCGGCGACCAGTTTGTCGAGTCCCGCCAGGTGAAGGAGAGCATCGTGGAGCGCTTCCACCCCATGTGCGTGGAGATGGAAGGCGCCGCCATCGGCCATGTTTGCGCCGCGGCCCAGGTGCCCTTTGTGGTCATCCGCACCATGAGCGATTCCGCTGACGATTCCGCCGGCATGAGCTTTGACGAATTTGAAGAGATTGCGGCCCGGCGCTCGGCGGATATCGTTTGCCAGATGCTGCGCACCGCCAGATAGGAGGAGCCATGAAACGGATCGAAAGCTTCTGTGTCAATCACGATAAACTGACCCCGGGACTGTACCTGTCCCGGGTGGACGGCGACGCCGTCACCTACGACCTGCGGATGGTCACCCCCAACGTAGGTCCCTACCTGGAAAACGACGGCCTGCACACCTTCGAGCATCTGTTTGCCACCTATGTGCGCAACTCGGCCTATTCTGACCAGATTATCTACGTGGGCCCCATGGGCTGCCGCACCGGGTTCTACTTCATCACCCGGGACAGCGTCTCCGCCCAGGAGACCATCTCCCTGCTGCAGGACACCATGGCCTTCATCGCGGCCTATGAGGGGGAGATCCCCGGCAGCAGCCGCATCGAGTGCGGCAACTACCTGGACCACAGCCTCCCCAAGGCCAAGGAATACGCTGCCCGCATGCAGCCCATCCTGGCCGGCTGGACCCCGGAAAAGATGAAATACGAGCTGTAATCAAAACAAAAAAAGTGCCCCGCAAACGGCAGCGGGGCGCTTTTTCATGAGAGGAAAGATATCAAGAGAAAGGAAAAAACAAGGAGGAGAGAAAGAAAAAGGGGTCAGGATTTCTGACAGCTTTATTATACAAAAGAAGGGGAAGGCTGTCCAATCGTTGCTATCCATGCGATCGGCGCAGCTCATTTGATTTTTCGATGCAGCGATGGCTTTTTTCTTGACCTGGGGGCTCAAACCCGGTACAATAAGGGCGGACCCCCTGGAGGGGAATAACGCAACAGAAAAGGAACGTGAATGTTATGAAAGCGAGAATCCCTCAGCATCGGGAATTTGTGATCAGCCTGGACCCCAACGACGAAGCACGCCATCAGGAGTGCTGGGATAAGCTCACCGCTATCCTGGACGACTACCAGAAGCAGGGCAAATCCGTCTACACCCCCACCTTCATCGAGGACAACGAGGACAAGGTAAAGGCTCTGCAGGAGGAATACCACTTCACCTACGAGATCGAGTGGAAAAAATAACGCAGGCAAGGGCAGTCTCCCCGGCGGGAGGCTGCTTTTTTGCGCGCCGGGGCAAGGGTTCACGGATTATTCGCAATTTTCTTATTCTTTTCTCATAAAGCCCCGCTATAATAAGAATCAAAGAAAGGGCCCCAAACAAACGGGCCAGATCACATTGAAATCCTCTCTTTCCTCTTTTTCATAATAGATCTCTCAAATGCAACCGACCCGCCCCGATCCGTCAAGGACCGGGGCGGGTTGCTGTTTGTGCGGAATTTCTCTTGACTTTTGGGCAGGGAATGGTATAATAACGCAAGATGTCAAGACATAAGACAAGAAAATGATTGACAATAGTCCGCTCGCCTGGTTTTTAGGACCGGCGGCGGGCAAAACGAGGAAAAAAGGAGAACCATTCATGAAACGCAATCAAACCATCCTGACCATGACCCTGGCGGGCCTTCTTTGCGCCATCGGGGTGCTCATCCCCATGATCAGCCCCATCAAGGTGGTGCTGGAGCCCGCTTCCTTCACCCTGGCAAGCCATGTAGCGGTCTTTTTGGCCATGTTCCTCTCCCCGCAGGTGGGAGCGGCGGTGGCGTTGGGTACCACCTTGGGCTTCCTGCTGGGCGGCTTCCCGCTGGTGGTGGTGCTGCGCGCCCTGAGCCACGTGATCTTTGCCCTGCTGGGCGGCTGGTACCTGCAGAGCCGGCCGCAGCTGCCCCTTTCCCTGACCCGCTCCCTGCCCTTCTCCCTGGTGCTGGGCCTGCTGCACGGCGCCTGTGAGGTGCTGGTGGTGCTGCCCTTCTATCTGGGCGGCAGCCTGGGCGCAGCCAACTACGAAAAGGGCTTCTTCGTAGCGGTGTTCCTGCTGGTGGGCGTCGGCTCTGCCATCCACAGCATGGTGGACTTCGCCCTTTCGGTGGTGCTTTGGAAGCCCATCCGCCAGGTGCTGCACCGCATGGCCCCGCAGATGGTCCCGGCCCTGCCGGCCAAAGCTTAAACGGCTTTCCCTCGAAATTTCATACGACGGCAAAAAAATCCCCGGTCCAGACGGACCGGGGATTTTGTTTGTGCGGAAAAAGGAAGGATTATGCTTTCCAGAGGCCGTGCAGGTTGCAGTAAGCGTAAGCAGCCACAACGGAGTTGCCTTCGGTCAGCAGGAATTTGGCTTCGGGTTTCTGGCCAGGAGCCAGGGTCACGCGCTGGTTGCCGTGCTCGGTCTCCAGGGCGATCCACTCGATGAAGTGTTCTTCCGCCATGGGATGCTCTACAGAACCGACGCGGACGGTCACTTCGTTGCCGGAAACAGAAACCACCGGAACGTGTTTTTCGTTGGAAGCGTCCACAGAGCCGGGAACCAGCTCGGTCATCTTCTGGCCGCAGCACATAACCGGTACGCCTTTATCCTTTACAAAAGCGATAATGTTGCCGCAATGCTGGCAGATATAGAATTTCATCATAAAACACAGACCCCTTTCAGTTGCATCATATTTTGGACATCTCGTCCTTTGTATACCAGTATAGTGTATTTTGCCCCGTTATGCAAGGGGTAAACCTTGGTTTACAAAAAATTCATAATTTAGGCATCGGCCCCGGCTTCCGCCAGCTGCCGCCGGGAGAGGACCCAGGGAGAGCGGCGCATCTGCCGCCAGAACAGCCCGCAGCGCACCACGTTGTCCACGCAGGCGATGGCGCAGACCCACGGCAGGTCCCGCCCGAAGAAATGCACCAATACAAAGGAACCCAGGATGCGCACCCCCCACATGGAGACCAGGGTGATGAGGAAAGGACTGCGGGTGTCGCCTGCGCCTTTGAGGGCGCCGGACCAGATCATGGCCAGCACCTGAGGCACCTGGATCAGCGCCAGGATGCGCAGCAGGATGCCGCCCAGACGGATGACCTCCGGGTCGGGGGTAAAGAGGGCGATAATATGCTCCGAGCCCAAAAACAGCACGCAGCCGGTGAAGAACATGACGATGGAGCCGATAACGCAGGTCAGGCGGACATAGCGGTTGGCCAACGGGACCCGCTGGGCGCCCAGGGACTGGCCCACCAGGGTGGTGACAGCGGTGCCGAAGGCAAAGCCCGGCATGAAGCTCAGGGACTCGGCCTGGGCCGCCAGGCTGTTGGCCGCGATGGACACGGTGCCCAGGGAAGCGATGATGGCGGAGGTGACCACGAAGGCGCCGCTGGTGGTAAAGCGCTCGAAGATAATGGGGGTGCTGACGGTAAATACCTCCCGCAGGGTGCCCCACTGGGGACGGAAGTTGTCCCGGGGGGAGATGTGCATCGGCCCGGAGCGGGTAAAGCACAGCGCCAGCAGCACCAACGCGCCGGCCACCTCGGCCAGGGAGGTAGAAGCAGCCGCGCCGGAAACGCCCCAGCCGGCGCCCCAGATGGTCCACTCCCGGCCCAGCAGCTGGACGGTGTGGGTGGGGTAGATGAGCAGGTAGTTTCCGATGATGTTAAACAGGTTGATGCCGCCGTTGACCAGCATGGGGGTGTGGCTGTCGCCGAATCCCCGGTAGATGGCGGTGAGCACCATCATCATCCCGCGGAACAGCATGGACAGGGCGATGATGCGGATGTAAGCGGCGGCGTCCGGTATAATGGCGGCCTCGGCGCCCATCCACTGGGGGATCTGCCGGGCCAGACAGAAGGTCATCACCGAAAGGGGCAGGCCCAGGGCGATGACCACCAAAATGGCCTGCCGGATGAGGGTGCGGGCATAATCCAGCTGCCCGGCGCCCACCGCCCGGGCGATCATGGTGGTAAAGCCCACGCCCAGCGCCAGGATGACGCTGTTGATCAGGTTGATGGGGTTTTGGCTGATGGACACCGAAGCGGTGGCGGCGGCGCCCAGGGAGCCCACCATGGCGGTATCGATGGACTGCACCAGCGCCACCAATACCTGCTCCAAAAAGATGGGCCAGGCCAGCAGAACAATAACGGAAAGCGGGCTGCGCCCAGAATCGACGACGGAAACGGTATGCTGCTTCATAGTTCCTCCTTGACGGCGTAAAAATAAGCCAGGAGGACCCGGCTTTTTCGCGCCATGGAATGTAAGCCCAATATAGCACATCTGCGCGGGGAAGACAAGCGCCCGCCTACGGGGAAAAGGATACCGCCCAGTTTGTTTTCGTTGACAAAATCAGGGGAAGGGAGTAAGATTATTTACTACATAAAATAAGAACCATCCGGCGTCCAGCAAGGCTCCGGGGGTGGGAGAGAGAAAAGGAGGCGCAGGTATGAAGATCGCCATTGTTACCGACAGCAACAGCGGGATGACCGCCCAGGAAGCGCAGGAGCTGGGGGTCCAGATCGTCCCTATGCCGTTTTCCATCGACGGCCAGCTTTATTATGAGGGAGTCGACCTGACCCAGGAGGAGTTCTTCCGGCGGGTGGCCCAGGGGGCGGATGTTTCCACCTCCCAGCCGGCGCCCGGCGAGGTGGGCCTGCTTTGGGCCCGTCTGCTGGAGGAGTACGACCAGCTGGTGTATATCCCCATGTCCAGCGGCCTGAGCAACGCCTGCGCCACCGCCCGGATCCTGGCCCAGGAGGCTTTCCCGGGCAAGGCCTTCGTGGTGGACAACAAGCGCATCTCGGTGACCCAGTGGCAGTCGGTGCGGGACGCCGTCGCCCTGGCAAAGCTGGGCTTCGATGGCGCCCAGATCCAGCAGAAGCTGGAGGCGGACGCCCTCAACGCCAGCATCTATATTATGGTAGATACCCTCAAGTATCTGAAAAAGGGCGGCCGCATCACCCCGGCTGCGGCGGCCATCGGCGCGGTGCTCAACGTCAAGCCGGTGCTGCAGATCCAGGGCGAGAAGCTGGACGCCTTTGCCAAGGTGCGCGGCGCTAAAGCAGCCCAGCAGAAGCTCATCGACGCCCTGCGCCACGACCTGGACACCCGCTTTGCCGGAAAGAAGATGATGGTAGCGGTGGCCTATTCCGGCTCCCCTGAGGCGGGGGAAGCCTGGCGGCAGCAGGTGCAGGAGGCCTTCCCGCAGTACGAGGTCTTTTCCGCGCCGCTGACCCTGAGCGTTGCCTGCCACACCGGCCCCGGCGCCCTGGGTGTGGGCTGCATCCAGCTGCTGGATCTGCAGGAAAACGCCCAGTAAAAGCAAAAAACCGGATTTTATACAGGAAATACCGGCTGTCACAG
This sequence comes from Oscillospiraceae bacterium, assembly GCA_019423755.1. Taxonomy (GTDB): domain Bacteria; phylum Bacillota; class Clostridia; order Oscillospirales; family Ruminococcaceae; genus Negativibacillus. The sequence continues at coordinate 131,253 of JAHZAU010000002.1, read as the reverse complement.
CGATTTTGCCGAATAAAGCGTTAAATTTTCTACGAATTTCGAAAAATTGTATTCAGTTGATTGTCTTTTCCCATTTCATATGATATTTTATTAATTAAGTGAAACGGGAAAGGACGGGAAACCATGGCGAAGATCGTGCGCAAGACCCTGCGGGAGCAGGTGACCGACGTGATCCGGCTGCGAATCTTGAGAGGAGAGATCCAGCCGGGGGAACGCATCGTGGAGCAAGAGATGGCTGAGACGCTGGGCGTCAGCCGCGGCCCGGTGCGGGAAGCCCTGCGCCAGATCGAGCAGGAAGGCCTGGTGGAGTATGTTTCCCACGTGGGCTGCTCGGTGAAGGAGTTTACCGACCGGGATATTTATGAGATCTACCTGCTGCGCGCCGATCTGGAGATCCTTTCGGTAAAGCTGTGCGAAGGGAAGTTTTCCCCGGAAACCATCGCCCAGCTGGAGAAGATCTGCCAGGAGATGGACCAGGTGCAGGATGTGGAGTACTTCGACGAGACCATCCAGAACGACAACGATTTTCACGCCTGCATCGTGCAGGAATCGGGGCTGGACCGTCTGTACCAGCTGTGGAGCAGCCTGACCCCCTGCAATACCATCGTTTTCTATACCCGGCCCGGTCCCACCGAGTTTGCCGTCCACAATCAGCGCCGCATCCACCAGCGGGTGCTGGATGCCATCAAAACCGGGGACCAGACGGTGATCTGTCAGGCCCTGCTGGACCACTATATGGAAACGGTACGGGGAAAGGTCAAGTTCCCCAAGGACTCGGTCCAAAGGCTTTCCAACCAGGCGGAAGCCATTTTATAACCCAAGACGCTCTTTGGCGCCTGCTGCCTCTTTGGGAGGCGGCAGGCGCTTTTTTTGGCGTGACAAATCGTGGAAAAAACAAAGGGATATAGCGTATTAAACAAATAACATGAAGATATTTTGTGCTATTTGCAAAGTGACAGATTGATATATTAGTAAAGTTGACGGTATGACTACAAAAAATCTCTACATCTCCCGGGAGGATTTATGAACAGAATTTGTTGAAATTGAAAAAGAATTGTGCTATACTGCAGATGTTCTTGGTGAGATAGCCGGAACAAAATGGAAATGTTAGCTCTGGCTTCTGATTGTAGACAATTTTCAGTTTACAGACAGCAAAATGGTTTCGTTGTCCCAAAAGACAAGAAACCGCACAGAGGGGGAGGGTAAGGTTTGGCACAGCTGAACTACCGGACCCTGAGGCAGGAAGTGGTTGATGAGATCCGGACCAAGATCCTCAACGGCGAGCTTCGTCCTGGGGAACGGATCAAAGAAAAAGAGATCGCGCAGATGCTTGGCGTCAGCCGCGGTCCGGTGCGGGAGGCCCTGCGCCAGATCGAGCAGGAAGGCCTCATCCGCTATGAGCGCAATGTGGGCTGCTCGGTCCGCCGCTTCAACGAAAACGATATCCGGGAGGTCTGCATCCTGCGGGCCACCATGGAGATCTTGGCCATCCAGCTGTGTCAGGGGCGCTTCTCTTACGAAAGCCTGTACCGCATGGAGCAGGCGCTGGGCCAGATGGAAAGCAGCCAGCGGGAAAACAACCTGGCTGCCATGGTGGAAGCCGACAACGCCTTCCACGGCGAGGCCATCCGCCAGACCGGTTACCCCAAGTTCCAGGAACTGTGGGACAACCTGGCCACCAGCAACACCGCTGTTTTCAACAGCTGGGCGGCGGCAGGGGAGCGGGAGCTTCCCAACCAGCGCAAGGTCCACGAAGAGCTTCTGCTGCTTTACCGCAGAGGCAATGTGGAGGAGCTTTGCCAGGCTATCCGGCGCCACTACGACCTGACGGCAAAACACGGGCAGCAGGACGAGCTTTTCCCCCTGCTGGACCGGCTGGCTATCTAACCCATCAAACCGTATCTTTTCCCGGAGGCGCGAGCCTCGGGATTGATAATAACGAGGGCATTCAAACGTCCGAAAGGAGAAAAAGAAAATGAAACTCAAGAAAGTTCTTGCAGCACTTCTGGCATGCGCAATGGTCGCATCCTTCTCCGCTTGCGGAGGCAGTGAAGGCGAGACCAGCGGCGAAACTGCAACTCCCGGTGAAAGCGGTGCAGCTGCCGGCGAAGAGACCCTGGACGCTGAACAGTACGCGAACCTGGTACTTTCCAACGAGCCTTCCAGTATGGACCCCGGTAAGAGCTCCGATGTTTACTCTGCCAGCATCATGGTAGATACCCTGGAGCCCCTGGTACGTCTGGAAGATATTAGCGGCGAAAGCGTAGTTGCTCCCGCTGGCGCAGAGAGCTGGGAAACCAGCGAGGACGGTCTGACCTGGACCTTCCACCTGCGTGAAAACACCTGGAGCGACGGCGTTCCGGTAACCGCAAAGGACTATGAGTACGGCATCAAACGTACCGCAGACCCCAACACCGGTTCTCCCAACTCCTTCTTCCTGTCTCCTCTGGTAAACGCTGATGCCGTTATGGCTGGCGAGATGAGCGTGGATGAGCTGGGCGTAAAAGCCATCGACGACAAAACCCTGGAAATCAAACTGTCTCACCCCACTCCGTGGTTCCTGGGCCTGACCTATCAGAAGGCTATGATGCCCGTTCGTCAGGATCTGGTAGAAAAATACGGCGAGACCTTCGGTGCGGAGCAGGAGAGCCTGGTTTCCTGCGGTCCGTTCAAAGTGACTTCCTGGACCCACAACAGCGAAATGGTTCTGGAAAAGAACGAATCCTACTGGGATAAAGACACCGTGAAACTCAACACCATCCATTACTCCATCCTGACCGACGAGAACGCTGTTCTCAACAGCCTGGACAACAACTCCGTAGACCAGGCCGGCGTTATCAAGAAAGAGTGGATGGAACGCTTCAACCAGAGAGATGACATGACCTATGTCACCTACACTCAGCCGAAAGTTCAGTTCCTGCACTTCAACGTAAACGATCCCGTTGTTGGCAACGTGAACATCCGTAAGGCTCTGAGCCTGTCTATCGACCGCAACGACTTCAACGAAGTTATCTACAAAGGCGTTAACACTCCCGCCTACGGCTGGATTCCGCCCACGGTTGTCAGCGGCACCAGCGGCGAATACCGCGCTCAGGTGGATGAACCCCTGAAGAAACTGGCTGAAGAGAACCCCGATCCCAAGGCTCTGCTCCAGAAAGGTATGGAAGAACTGGGTATCGCTAACCCCGCAGACCTGCACATCACCATGTCCGTCAGCGGCACCGACCAGTGGAACCGTACCTTCGCTGAGTACCTGCAGCAGGTTTGGTCCAAGAACCTGGGCATCAACGTCGAGATGGAATTCTATGAGTGGGCTACCTTCGACGCAAACGTACACAAGGGCGACTACCAGGTAGGTACTATGGCTTGGACCATGGACTACAACGACCCCATGGGTATGCTGGAACTGCTCAAGAGCTCTTCTGCTTCCATCGTGACCAACTGGGTCAACGAAGAGTATGACAGCCTCATCGATCAGGCTACTCAGGAAGCGGACGACGCCAAACGTCTGGAACTGTACAAACGTGCAGAGGAAATCCTCCTGTACGAAGACTGCGTCGTTTGCCCCAACGTTTACATGAACGTTTCCATGTACCGTTATAACTACCTGAAAGGCGTTCCCACCAATACCTTCACCACCTACAGCCAGGGTATGAAGTACGCCTACACCTCCGGCAGATAATACGGACGGCAAGCGCATCGATTGGAACTCCAGGGAGCCTGGCCGGTCACGAGCCGGTCAGGCTCCTTCTTTCAAAAAGGTGAAACCAAAAGCAGCCCCTGCCTTTTGTGGGCAGGAGGACTGTACAACGGGTTGCAAACAGCGGCACGGCCGGTGTTTGGCAACAAGGGATTAGGGAAGCAAGCTGGAAGAGAGGGATTCATTTGTTAAAGTACATCCTCAAACGTGTCGGGTATATGTTCGTGACACTGTTCATCGTTATTACCGTGACCTTTGCCATGATCCACAGCATCCCCGGCGACCCTCTGGCAAGTATGGCGAGAGCCCTGCCGGAACAGACCAAACAGAACTACTACGCAAAATACGGCTTGGATAAACCCAAGACCGAGCAATATGTTATCTTCATGAAGAACCTGCTCCACGGCGACCTGGGCGAGTCCCTGCGTTACCCCGGCAGAAGCATCGCCGACACCGTGGTCCAGAACTCCAAAGTTTCCGGTACCGTCGGCGGCGTGGCGCTGGTCTTCGGTATCGCGGTGGGTATCACCCTGGGTGTGGTAGCCGCCATGAACAAGAATAAGTGGCCGGACTATATCGTTATGTTTATCGCCATTTTGGGTGTGACCATCCCGGTGTTCGTGCTGTCGGCCTTGCTACAGTACTTCTTCACGGTGCAGCACGTCTGGCTGCCGACCACCGGTTGGGGCAAGCCCAAACACATCATCCTGCCGGCATTGGTGCTGTCCTTCAACACCATCGCCACCTATGCCCGGTACATGAAGTCCAACATGCTGGAAGTGATGAACCAGGACTACATCCTTACCGCACAGGCCAAAGGCGTGGACTCCTTCCACGTGATCACCCGCCACGTGCTGCGTAACGCCATCCTGCCCTGCATCACCATCCTCGGCGGACAGATCGCCGGTATCTTCACCGGTTCCTTCGTGGTGGAGAAGATCTTCGGCATCCCCGGCCTGGGCTTCTACTACGTCACCTCCATCAACGACCGTGACTACACCATGATCCTGGGCACCACCATCTTCTTTGCTGTACTCTTCGTTGTGGCACAGCTGCTCATCGATATCCTGTACAGCGTCGTCGACCCGCGTATCCGCGTGTCCGGCGGCTCCAAGTAATAAGGAGGCGATAATATGGCAGAAGAAATGATCAGCAAAGAAAAATTTGTCATTGTCGGCGTGGACGAAAAAGAGGCCGAGCAGCTGGCTCGCCCCAAAATCGGCTACTTCCAGGACGCCTGGAGACGCCTCAAACAGAATAAGATCGCAACCGTATCTCTGGTGATCCTGCTGCTCATCGTCCTGATGATCATCGTCGGGCCCTACCTGAGCGGTTACGCTTTTGAAGAGATGGACACCACCGCCATCAACCAGACCCCCAGCGCCGCCCATTGGTTCGGTACCGATGAGCTGGGCCGCGACATCTTCGCCCGTGTTTGGCAGGCAGGCCGCGTCTCGCTGGCCATCGGCCTCACCGGCGCCTTTGTCTGCACCCTGCTGGGCTGCATCTACGGCGGTATCGCTGCTTACTTCGGCGGCATCGTAGATGATATCATGATGCGTATCGTGGAGATCCTGTACTCCATCCCCTACCTGGTTATCGTTATCCTGATCTCCATCATCACCGACAGCAAGAGCATCGGCTCCATGCTGGTGGCTATGTGCCTCACCGGTTGGTGCGACGTGGCCCGTCTGGTCCGCGGTCAGATGCTCCAGCTCAAATCCCAGGAATTCGTCATGGCGGCCAACGCCCTGGGCGTATCCCCCTGGAAGACCATCATGAAGCACATGATCCCCAACACCCTCAACGTTGTCATCATCTCCATCACCTTCGATATCCCCCGTTACATCTTCGCCGAGGCATTCCTCAGCTACGTCGGCCTGGGCGTACAGCCTCCGGACACCAGCTGGGGTGCGCTGGCTTCCGCTGCGCAGCAGAACTTCATGTTCTACCCCTATCAGCTGTTCTTCCCGGCAGTGCTCATCGCTCTGACCATGCTCACCTTCACCCTGCTGGGCGACGGTCTGCGCGACGCTTTGGACCCCAAGATGAGAAAGTAGAGGATGTGCGGTATGGAAAAAATCTTAGAAGTAAAAGACCTGCATGTGTCGTTTAACACCTACGCCGGCGAGGTAAAAGCCGTGCGCGGCGTAAACTTTGAGCTGAACCGGGGCGAAAGCCTGGCCTTCGTCGGCGAGTCCGGCTGCGGCAAGACCGTTACCGCCAAAGCCATCCTCCGCCTGCTCAAGCCGCCCTTCGCCGTCATCAAAGAAGGCTCCCAGATCCTCTTCGACGGCAAAAACGTGGTGGATTTCAACAAGAAAGAGCTGGACGCTTATCGCGGCGCCGATGTGTCCATGATCTTCCAGGACCCCATGACCTCCCTGAACCCCACCATGACCATCGGTAAGCAGATCATGGAAAGCCTGCAGATCCACCGCAAGCTGAACAAAAAAGAAGCTTGGGACGAGGCTGTCCGTATGCTCAAGCTGGTCAACATGCCTTCCCCCGAGAAGCGTATGAAATGCTACCCCCACGAGCTGTCCGGTGGTATGCGTCAGCGCGTGATGATCGCTATCGCCCTGTCCTGTGACCCGGCAGTGCTCATCGCCGACGAGCCCACCACCGCTCTGGACGTAACCATCCAGGCCCAGATCATGGACCTGCTGCGGGAACTGAAAGAGAAGCTCAACACCGCCATCATCCTGGTTACCCACGACCTGGGCGTCGTCGCCAACTTCGCCGACCGCATCCAGGTTATGTACGCCGGTCAGGTGCTGGAGCGCGGTACCGCCAAGGAGATCTTCTACGACGCCAAGCACCCCTACACCTGGGCGCTGCTTAGCTCGGTTCCCAAGCTGGCTACCGAGTCCAAACAGGAGCTTTACGCTCTCAAGGGCACCCCTCCGGACCTGATCCTGCCTCTGGACCATTGCCCCTTCGCATCCCGCTGCGAGTACTGCATGCCCATCTGCAAGGAGCGCAACCCCTTCGAGACCACCATCACCGATACCCACAAGGTTTCCTGCTGGCTGCAGCACCCCAATGCACCCAAGGTAAAATCTTTCTATGACAGGGAGGCGAATCTGTAATGGCAAACGAAAAAGCACCCCTCACGGAAAACATCATCGAAGCCACCAACCTGTGCAAATACTTTAAGGCTGGCCCCAAACAGACCCTGAAAGCCGTGGATAACGTCACCCTGACCATCCGCCGCGGCGAGACCCTGGGCCTGGTAGGCGAGTCCGGCTGCGGTAAAACCACCTGCGGCCGTACCCTCATCAAACTTTACGACGCTACCTCCGGTACCGTTAAGTTTAACGGGGAAGACATCTCCCACCTGCACGGCAAGGACCTGCTTCGCTTCAAAAAGAACGCGCAGATCATCTTCCAGGACCCCTACGCTTCTCTGGACCCCCGTATGACCATCGGCGAGATCATCACCGAGGGTATGGACGTCCACTTTAAGCTGTCCGAGAAGGAAAAATCCGACCGCGTCAACGACCTGCTGGAAAAGGTCGGCCTGCGCTCCGAGTACGCCAACCGCTTCGCGCATGAGCTGTCCGGCGGCCAGCGCCAGAGAATCGGCATCGCCCGCGCCCTGGCTGTGGAGCCCCAGTTCATCGTCTGCGACGAGCCTATCTCCGCTCTGGACGTATCCATCCAGGCGCAGGTGGTCAACCTGCTCATCAAGCTGCAGAAGGAAATGGGCCTGACCTACCTGTTCATCTCCCACGACCTTTCCATGGTTAAGCACATTTCCGACCGTGTCGGCGTTATGTACCTGGGCTCTCTGGTGGAGCTGGCTACCAACACCGACCTGTACGACAAGCCCCTGCACCCCTACACCCAGGCTCTCATCTCCGCCATCCCCATGGCAGACCCGGAAGCTGAGGCTTCCCGCCAGCGCATCAAGCTGGAAGGCGAAGTCCCCAGCCCCATCAACCCGCCTCCGGGGTGCAAATTCCGCAAACGCTGCCGCTATGCCATGGACATCTGCGAAAAGGAAGCGCCCACCCTGCAGGAGGTCGCTCCCGGTCACTTCGTGGCCTGCCATATGTGCCATGCCAACTGCGCCGGCTGCGGACAGGACAAATAAGCATCGTCTCTTCCAACCATTCCCGGGCAGCCTCCCAAAGAGGGAGGTTGCCCTTCCTTTTTGGGAAGAAAGCCGCCCGACGGCAAAATTTTTTGATAAAAATTTCATTTTCCTCTGTACATTGTATCCGTTTTGGAGTATAATATCATTTGTACTCAATAGGGAGGCGTAGCTCAGCTGGTTAGAGCGTACGGTTCACATCCGTAAGGTCGCGGGTTCGAGCCCCTCCGTCTCCACCACTTGACTGAGTCTGGACGCAGTTCGCGTTCCAGGCTCTTTTTCTTTGCCTGAATGAGCGGCTCGCGTTCCAGCAAGGCGAAACGGGCCGGCGATCCCCATATGACAGGTTCTATTTGGAACCTGTCGTTTTTTGTTTTCCGGGTAGATACACAAAAACCCCCTGCCGAAGGTTTCTTCGGCAGGGGGCGTTGTTGTTTTCGGGCTAGTTTTTGGGTCCTTCCTCGGGGGAAGGGGGACAGTAGGCCCGCAGCACGTCCAGCACATGCTGCATGTCCTGGGGGGTGAAGCGCTGGTCGCAGCAGATGGACATAACGTGGTCGTAGACGTAGTGGGCGTGGGGGTAATCTTCAATGTGGATAAAGGGCGGCACCGGCCAGTAAATGTTGGCGGCGATACCGTGCTCCTTCAGGTAGGCTTTCAGGTGCTCCCGATGCTCACACAGGAAGGCAAAATGCATGGGACAGGTGTCCTCCGGCATAGAAAGGAAGAAGGGCCGCACCGGAAGATCCGGGCCCAGGTGTTCCAGCAGGTAGCCGTAGTTTTCCCGCCGGCGGCGCACTGCTTCCTGCACCGGGTAGTGCCGGATGATCTCGGGGGAGGTCGGGTCGCTTTCCTGGGCGTCAAAGATCTGGCGCAGCATCCACTCGGCCTTCCAGAACAGGTCGAAGCTGGTCTGGTTGAGGGCTTCGTCGCCGTTTTGCCGGTAGGTGTGCCCCAGCTCCATGGCCTGACGGCGCAGAGCCAGGTGCTCCTGGTCCGCCGGAGTGGGGGTCACGCCGAAGCGGCCCTGGCGCTTGATGGCCACCCCGCCGGAGGGTACTCCCATCCACTTGCGCATGCTGGCGACGATGTAGTCGGTGTCGGGGCAGACGCCGTTGGGGGAGAAGGCGGTTTGGGTGATGTCCTGCATAACGGTAACGCCCGCATCCCGGCAGAGGCGGACGAACTCCCGGTCGTAGGTGGAGTAGCCGTAGTAGCCGCAGATGAGCAGGATGCTCACCTGGGGGATGAGCGAGCGGTCAAACAGCGGGGTCAGGGTCTCGTCCACATCGTAGTAGAGGATACGGTATCCGGCCTTGACAAAGCAGCCGGTGACCGTCTCGCAGGTGTAGGCCGGCAGATAGGCCACCCGGCGGGTATCCTGGAGCATGCTGTCCTGCAGGCAGAAGTAGATGGCGCACCGGCCGGACATGAGGTAGGCGGTGTCCCCGGCCTGCGGGCAGAGGGCGGTCACAAAGTCCTGGGAGACAGGGGTCACATCTTCATAAGAGAAAAAGCCACCAATTTCCATGGTTTGGGTCCTCCTTGCAAGAAAATAAAACAAGGAGATGTCATCTGTGCCCCCAGTATAGCACGGCCCCGGGCGGAAAACAAGGGACGACTTTTATCGGTCGCCGGTGTTCAGCTCCCGCTTCTGGTAGTCCGGGCCCATGTCGATGACCAGGTAAGAAAGCAGCAGGTTCAGCAGCGCCATGGGCAGGGTGAGGGAGTTATAAAACACCTTGGTGGCGGTGCGGCAGAGCAGCAGCTGCCGGCTGTAGGGGCAGGAGGGGCTGGAAACGCTGTCGGTGATGGTGAGGATCACCGCGCCCCGGGAGGCGGCGTTTTTGGCCAGGGCGCCCAGAGGGTAGTAGTACTTGGGGAAGGTGATGAAGATGACCACATCCTCGGGACCTACCTTCTGCAGCATATCCTGGGATTGGCTCAGGCTGGTCAGGTCCACAAACTGGGCCTGGAAGTACAATAGCTGCAGCCTCGCCTCCAAAAACAGCGCCAGCACGCGGGAGATGTCGTGGGCGCAGATGAAGATGCGCCGGCCCCGGCGGATCTCCTCGGCGCAGGCGATGATGGAAAGGGGGTCGAGAGAGGAGAAGAAGCCCTGGCAGGCCTCGGCCTCCTCCCGGCAGATCTGCCGCAGCAGCTCGGCCTTGCCCTCCGGGTTGACGATGGTGGGGTCGGGGATGAAGTAATCGGTGGAAGAAAGGGTGCGCACCAGCTCCTGGGTGTGCTCCCGGAAGGCGTTTTTCAGCTCGAGAAAGCCGTCGTACCCCAGCTTTTTGCAGAACCGCAGGATGGTCAGCTCGGTGGCATTGGTGCGCTGGCTCAGCTGCGCCAGGGTGATAAAGCAGATGTCCTCGGGGCTTTCCAGCAGGAAGTCAGCGATGGTTTTCTGCTTTTTGGTCAGGGTCGGGTAGAGTTCGCGGGTCTTTTGGACGACGTCCATAGGGTCGGATTCCTCCTTGCAGCATGGCAAAATACAAAAAGAATACTCGCAAAATTAAGTAAATACGATAAAATGCAGGAAAAAACACTTTACTTATGCACAATCAGGTAGTATAATAACCGACAATATGCTGAAATGCAAGAAACCCACTTTACACATGCAAAATACGATAGTATAATAAAGCGGAAAAGTAAAGTATATACTTTACTTGTTAACGGAGATCGTCATCTGTCACGCCATTTACTACACCGCTTATTGTACCGTATTTCCCAGGCAAAGTAAAGGAGCGGGAGCAATGCGCAAAAGGAGGGAACCGCCGCCAAACGCCTCGGGCCTGCACCCAAAATACCTTGACCACAACATTTGAGAAAGAGAGGGTAAGTACATGAAAAAATGGTTTACCGAACACTTTGAACGGACCTGGCTGTTGATCTTCCTGTTTCTGTTTTTCCTGATCATGGTCCCGTTCCCCTTCTTCTACAGCGAGACCTACATCCCGGCGGCGGGCGGCATCCCGTCTTATCTCTTCGGCTGGTTTGCCCACACAGCGGTGACCTTTGTGCTGATCTTTGTGTACTTCCGTATGTGCATGAAGCGCAAGGAGTACCACATCTATGACGAAGACCAGTCCGGCGAAGAAAAGTAGCCGGCTGCCGATTGTTTGATACGAAGGAGGAAATCAAGCTATGATCCAACCATCTCCCGGACCATTTTACACCGTCCTGATTCTTTACCTGGGCATTATGGCCTTCATCGGCTGGTATGCCGGCCGCGGCACCAAAAACCTGGGCGACTTCTTTGTCCTCAGCGGTAAGGCCGGCGTTATCGTCAGCGGTATCGCCTACTTCTCCACCCAGTTCTCCATGGGTACCTTCCTGGGCACCCCCGGCACCATCTACGGCGTGGGCTACGCCGGTATGGCTATCTCGGTCCCCGGCGCGGTATTCTGCATGATCCTGCCGGCCATCCTCATCGGCCGCAAGCTGGTGACCCTGGGCCACGAGTACGGCTTCCTGACCATGGCGGACTACCTGTCCGACCGGTACAGTTCTTCTTCTATGAGCGGTATCCTGGGCGTTATGATGCTCTTCTTCCTCATCCCCATGATGGGCGCGCAGATCATCGGCGCCGGCGTTATCGTTCACGTGTTCACCGGCCTGCCCGAGTGGGTCGGCGTTGTGGGCATGGGCGTCGTGGTCATCCTCTACTGCATGAGCGGCGGTATGAAGGGCGCTATGCTCACCGACGTTATCCAGGGCAGCTTGATGATCGCCACCGCTGTGATGACCTTCATCGTTTCGGTTGTTATGGGCGGCGGCTTCCATGAGATCAACAACACCCTGCAGAACATGAACCCCGCTTACCTGACCTTCCCCGGCGCCAACGGCTATATGCCTTGGGCTTACTACGTATCCAACATCGTGCTGTGGTCCTTCTTCACCATGGGCCAGCCGCACCTGTTCACCAAGTTCTTCACCATGAAGGACCACAAGACCATGTTCAAGGCCATCCTTCTGGGTACTGCCGGCATGTTCTTCTCCGCCACCCTCATCGAGTGGGCCGGCGTCAACGGCATCGCTTCCATCCAGGGCATTGAAAAAGCCGACCAGATCGTTCCTATGATCCTGCAGCGCGGCCTCAATCCCTTCCTGGCTTCCGTCTTCATCGCCGGTATCGTAGCAGCCGGTATGTCCACCATCGACGGCATCCTGGTCACCACCACCGGTGCAGTCACCCGCGACATCTACCAGAAGATCCTCAACAAGAAAGCCACCGACGAAAGCGTCATGCAGATGTCCAAGGTCGTTACCATCCTCATCGGTATCATGGTCATCCTCTTCGGCGTCTTCCAGCCCGGCTCCATCTTCGAGATCAACCTCTTCGCCTTCTCCGGTATGGCCATCTTCGTGGTTCCCATCCTCTTCGGTATGTATTGGAAGAAAGCCACCCTGCCCGGCGCCATCGCCTCGGTTGTGGTAGGCGTGATCTGCCTGCTGTCCTTCACTCTGATCCCCTCGGTGAAAGCTCTGGCCTTCGGCTTCCACGCCCTCTTCCCGTCCACCATCCTGGCGGCCATCACCATGGTCGTGGTCAGCTCCATGACCAAAGCGCCCTCTCCGGAGGTTATCAGCCGTCACTTTGACATCTACAAAAAGGTCGAGGCCCGCGTAAAATAACGGACCAAGACGTCCAAACGACCGCCGCCGGGGGCGCGTTCCCCGGCAGCAAAGGAGGTTTTCTTCATGTATCTTGCAAAAATGTCCACCGCCCAGGCGGCTCAGGCTCTGAAAAATGACCCGATCATCATCATCCCTGTGGGCAGCACCGAGCAGCACGGCACCCAGGGCGCCCTGGGCACCGATTTCATGGTCCCCTCCTACCTGGCAGACCATGTGGCTGACATGGAAAACGTCATCGTGGTACCGGCAGTGCCCTACGGCGTCTGCCCCTACCACCTGAGCTTCGCCGGCAGCATCAACATCGGCTACGAAGGGCTGTACACCGTCCTTTCCGGCATCACCGAGTCCCTGATGCAGCACGGCGCCCGCCACTTCCTGGTGCTCAACGGCCACGGCGGCAACAACCCCGCCATTGACAAAATGGCTCTGGACGTTTACCATAAGGGCGGCGTATGCGCCAGCATCGACTGGTGGAGCCTGGTGGCCCAGCTGGACAGCAAGTTCGACGGCGGCCACGGCGACGTGCTGGAGACCTCCGCTATGCTGGCGGTGGACCCCTCCGCCGTCCACATGGAGCTGTGCCAGCCGGTCAACGCCGGCAAACCCAGCGCCAACACCGAGCCGGCCTACATCCAGGCCATCCGCTTCAAAGGCGGCGTCGTCCGTCTGCCCCGGGACACCAAAGAGATCGCTCCCAGCGGCTGGTACGGCCCCTTTGACCCCAAGGATTCCAGCGCCGAGCTGGGCCAGGAGGCCATGGACCTGACGGTAAACTATATCCGGGACTTTATCGAAGAGTTCCGTACATTCTAAACCAGATCGCCGCTTGGCGGCAGGAAACAAGGAGCATTCCATGATCTTACTGAAAAATGCAGATGTCTACGCGCCGGAACATTTGGGCCTTCGGGATATCCTCATCGCTTCGGAGCAGATCCAGGCCATGGCCCCCCACCTGGACCTTGACTGGGAAGAGCTGGAGGTCATCGACTGCCGCGGCCTGCGGCTGGTGCCCGGCTTTGTGGACCAGCATGTCCATATCACCGGCGGCGGCGGGGAAGGAGGATTCCGCACCCGCGTGCCGGAAGCGACCCTCACCCGTCTGACCACCAACGGCATCACCACGGTGGTGGGCCTGCTGGGCACCGATTCCACCACCCGCTCGGTGGAAAACCTGGTGGCCAAGACCAAGGCCCTGCGGCAGGAGGGCATCACCGCCTACTGCTGCACCGGGGCATACAGCATCCCCGGTCCCACCCTCACCGGAAGCGTGGAGAAGGACATCGTGTTTGTGGAGGAGATCATCGGCACCAAAATGGCCATTTCTGACCACCGGGATTCCTGCCCCACCGATGCGGCGTTCTTCCACCTGGCTGCGCAGACCCGCACCGCCGGCATGATCGGCGGCAAGCCCGGCATCGCCGTCATCCACATGGGCGACGGCAAAGACGGCCTGGGCCCGGTGCTGCGCGCTCTGGACCAGACCAACATCCCCATCCGCACCCTCCGCCCCACCCACCTGAACCGCAACCCCGCGCTGCTGGAACAGGCGCTGCAGTTTGCTCGCCTGGGCGGCTACACCGACTGGACCTGCGGCATCAACGACCACTTCCGCCCGGCGGCGGTACTGCGCCGCGCGGTGGAGGAAGGCGTCCCCACCGGGCACATGACCGTCAGCTCTGACGGCTACGGCAGCTGGTCGGAGTACGACAGCCAGGGCAACCTGGTGAAGATGGGCGTCTCCACCGTGGCGGCGCTGCATCGGGAGCTGCAGGCTATGGTAGGGGAGTACGGCTTTGCTTTGGAAGAGGCGCTGCCCTTTGTCACCTCCCAGGTGGCAGACGGCCTGGACCTGCCCCGGAAGGGACACGTCCGCCCCGGCGCCGACGCCGACCTGCTGCTCCTGGACGAGCAGCTGGGCCTGGAATGGGTCATGGCCCGCGGCCGGATGATGGTGCAGCAGGGCGTGGCTTTGGTCAAAGGCACCTACGAGGAATAGGGCCTAGTCTTTTGCAATCCGCATTTATGATCCCATACATCCACATCCAAGCAGGCAAGGCGCCGGGGGAGACCTCCGGCGCTTTGCTTTTGCCCCAAGGGGGAAGATTGGCCAAAGAAGCGGGGCGGGAAGGGCGCAATTTCATCCATTCCTATGATTTTGCCGGAAAAAGGTTGGAAGAATGCGGCGGCGTGTGGTATAGTAGTACCGGCATTTTTTGTCGAAAAAATGGTGCGTATATTTTCAGCAGAATGGGCTGACTGTCTCTACCCTTTGACCGTGATCAAAGGACTACGCAAAACAAGGCTCCGCCGCGAGGGCGGGCTGTTTTGCTGTGGAAAAAGACTCCTCATTGTGCTGCCAAACCGCGCACAGTGAGGAGTTTTTTGATGATGAGCAACAATCCCGGTAGCATCCGCAGCCTGGACGGCGTCGTCCCGCTTCGCAAAGCCATCCCGCTGGGCATCCAGCACGTCCTGGCGATGTTTTTGGGCAACATCTCCCCTCTGCTGATCGTAGCAGGTATGCTGGAGATGGATGTCAACCTGAAGACCATCCTGGTCCAGAACTCCATGTTCATTGCCGGTGTGGTCACCCTGGTGCAGCTGTACCCGGTCTGGAAGATCGGCTGCCGCCTGCCGGTAGTCATGGGCACCAGCTCCGGCTTCCTGGGCACCTGCAAAGCCATCGGCGCCACCTACGGCTATGGCTACATCCTGGGCGCCAGCCTGGTGGGCGGCGTGCTGGAAATGGTCCTGGGCTTCTTTATTAAACCGCTCAAAAAGCTGTTCCCCCCGGTGGTCACCAGCCTGGTGATCATGTCCATCGGCCTCTCCCTGCTGCCGGTGGGCGTCAACTACTTTGCCGGTGGTGCAGGTAGCGCCGATTACGGCCACTGGAAACACCTGCTGGTTGGTACTATCGTGGTGGTGACCATCCTGATCTTCAAGCAGTATTTCACCGGCTTCTTAAGCGTATCCGCTATCCTCATCGGCATCTGCGTGGGCTATGTGGTGGCCATCCTGCTGGGCATGGTGGACTTTAGCGCCGTGGCCGAGGCCAAATGGTTCAGCCTCCCGCACCTCATGCCGGTAAAACCCCAGTTTAACTGGCAGGCCATCGTTGCTATGGGCATTATGTTCGTAGCTACCGCAGTCGAGACCGTAGGCGACATCTCCGGTATCACCAACGGCGGTCTGGACCGCGAGCCCACCGACGACGAGCTGTCCGGCGGCGTGCTGGCAGACGGCCTGGGCAGCCTGGTGGCCGCTCTGTTCGGCGTCCTGCCCAACACCTCCTTCAGCCAGAACGTGGGCCTGGTTGCAGTGACCAAGGTGGTCAACCGCTTCTGCATCATGACCGGCGCGGTCTTCCTCATCCTCTGCGGCTTTGTGCCCAAGCTGTCCGCCATCTTCTCGGTCATGCCCCAGTCGGTACTGGGCGGCGCGGCGGTCATCATGTTCGCCATGATCCTGGTCAGCGGTATGCAGTCCCTGCAGAGAGAAAAGCTCGACGGCCGCAACGGCATGATCGTAGCGATGGCGCTGGGTCTGGGCGTCGGTATCGGTATGGTGCCCCAGGCTCTGGACCAGATGCCCGCCTGGGTGGGCCAGATCTTTGCTCAGAACGGCATCATCATGACCTTCGTCATCGCCACCGTTATGAACCTGATCCTGCCCAAGGATAAAGAAGAGAAAGCCGAATAGTTCCCCATCCTCTCGCGACAGGATTCCCGGGGCTGTCTTTCAATGCCGGGGCGCACCTAAGGTGCCCCAGCAGGAAGGACAGCCCCTTTTTTGCGCCAGATCAGGCGGTTTTCGTATCGACAAGCCCCGGCGCATTTGGTAAAATAAAACCAGGAAAGACACCCGGGCGCCCCGCGTCCCGGCAAGAGAAAACGCCACAGAGAAAGGAGAGGTTGCGGTTTGTATCGTGCGCAAAATTACGTCAAGGCCGAAACGGCAGAACAAGCCTATCAACTTAACCAAAAGAAGAATAACGCCATTTTAGGCGGCGGCTGCTGGCTGCGGCTGGGCCACCGCACCATCGGCACCCTCATCGACCTGTCCGGCCTGGGTCTCGGTCAGATCGAGGACCAGGAGGACCAGGTGGTGCTGGGAGCGATGACCACCCTGCGCCAGCTGGAGACAAGCCCCCTGCTGCGCCAGCATTTTGGGGAGCTGTTTGCCCATATGACCCGGCACATCGTGGGGGTGCAGTTCCGCAACTGCGCTACCCTGGGCGGAAGCCTTGCCTCCCGCTTTGGTTTTTCGGATATCCTCACCGGCCTGCTGGCCCTGGACTGCCAGGTAGAGCTGGTGGGCGCCGGCGTTATGCCGCTTGTGCAGTACGCGGCCCAGCCCTATGACCGGGACGTGCTGCTGCGGGTGATGGTGCGCAAAAACGGCCGCCGCGCCGCCTACCAGAGCATGCGCAACACCCAGACCGACCTGCCGGTGCTTACCTGCGCCGTTTCCCAGGGCGAGGACGGCTCCCTGCGGGCCGTGGTGGGCGCCCGTCCGCACCGCGCCCAGGTCCTGGACGGCCTGAGCCGAGAGACCCTGGCCGAAGCGGTGGCCGCGCTGCCCTACGGCAGCAACCTGCGTGCCGGCGCCGACTACCGCCGCCACCTGTCGCGGGTACTCAGCCAGCGCGCGCTGGAAGAACTGGAAAAGGAGGCAGCAAGATGAACATTACCGTAACGCTCAATGGGGTACGGCGCACCGCCGAGGTGGCGCCGGACGCCAGTCTCTTTGATTTTCTGCGGGCAAACGGCTGCCTTTCGGTAAAATGCGGCTGTGAGACCAGCAACTGCGGTCTGTGCACCGTTCACCTGGACGGCAAGCCGGTGCTGTCCTGCAGCGTGCCGGCCGTCCGCGCCGACGGCCACGCCGTCACCACCCTGGAGGGCCTCCAGGAGGAAGCCGCCCGCTTCGGGGCCTTCCTGGCCGACGAGGGCGCCGAGCAGTGCGGCTTCTGCAGCCCGGGCTTTATTATGAGCGTCCTGGCCATGGAAAAGGAACTGACTGACCCCACCGATGAGGAGATCCGGCAGTACCTGGCGGGCAACCTCTGCCGCTGCACCGGATACCAGGGCCAGCTGCGGGCCATCCGCAAATACCTGGCAGAAAGAAAGGCGGCGACAAGATGAAATACGTAAACGCGCCCATCCGCAAGACCGACGCCATGAGCCTGGTCACCGGCAAACCGGTGTACACCGGCGACCTGGTGCCCCAGCACGCCCTTTGCGTCAAGCTGCTGCGCTCGCCCCATGCCCACGCTGTGATTACCTCCATCGATACCACCGTGGCCAAAAAGGTGCCCGGCGTGGTGGCGGTGTTTACCTATCAGGACGTGCCCCAAAGCCGCTTCACCACAGCGGGGCAGACCTACCCCGAGCCCAGTCCCTACGACCGGCTGATCCTGGACCAGCGGCTGCGCTGCGTCGGTGACCCGGTGGCCATCATCGCCGCCGAGACCGAAGCCGCCGCCGAAAAGGCCCTGCGGCTGGTGAAGGTCCAATACCAGGTGCTGCCGCCGCTGCTGGACTTCACCCAGGCCAAGGACAACCCCATCGTCGTCCATCCGGAGGAAAACTTCCACGCCCTGTGCGACGTGGGTACCGACGCGGCCCGCAACCTGTGCAGCACCGAGGGCTTTGAGGTGGGCCAGGTGGAGGCCGAGCTTGCCGCCTGCCCGGTGGTCATCGAGCGCACCTATCACACCAAGGCCAACAGCCAGGCGATGATGGAGACCTTCCGTACCTTTACCTATCTGGACGAGTACGGCCGCCTCAACGTGGTCAGCTCCACCCAGGTGCCCTTCCATGTTCGCCGTATTTTGGCAAACGCCCTGGAGATGAAAAAGGGCCAGATCCGGGTGGTGAAACCCCGCATCGGCGGCGGTTTCGGCGCCAAGCAGAGCGTGGTTTCGGAGATCTTCCCGGCCTTTGTCACCAAGATGACCGGCCGCCCCGCCAGCCTGATCTATACCCGCAAAGAAAGCATGACCAACGGCTCCCCCCGCCACGAGATGCAGATGACCGTCCGCATCGGCGCGGACCGGGACGGCACCATCCGCGCTATGGACCTGTATGCCCTTTCCAACGCCGGCGCCTACGGCGACCACGGCCCCACCACCATCGGTCTGGTGGGCCACAAGTCCCTTTCCCTTTACGGAAACCTTAAGGCCGCCCGCTTTAACTGTGAGGTCGTTTACACCAACACCATGGGCGGCGGTGCCTACCGCGGCTACGGCGCTACCCAGGGTATCTTCGCGGTGGAATCCGCCGTCAACGAGCTGGCCCGGGAGCTGGGGATGGACCCCTGCGCCATCCGTGAGAAAAACATGGTCCGGGAAGGCCAGACCATGGCTACCTACTATAACGAGCCTTGCGCCAGCTGCGCTCTCGACCGCTGCATGAAGAAGGCCAAAGAGATGATGGACTGGGAGAACAAGGCCCAGCCCCGCGTCCTGGAAAACGGCCACATCCGCAGCACCGGCGTCGCTATGGCTATGCAGGGCAGCGGCATCTCCGGCGTGGACATCGCCAGCGTGGAGATCCGCCTTAACGACGACGGCTTCTACACCCTGCTGGTAGGCTGCACCGACATGGGTACCGGCTGCGACACCATCCTGGCGCAGATGGCCGCCGATTGCCTGGACTGCGAGATGGAAAACATCTCGGTCCGCGGCGTCGATACCGACCAATCCCCCTATGATACCGGCTCCTACGCCTCCGCCACCACCTATGTCACCGGTATGGCGGTGGTCAAGACCTGTGAGACCCTGCGTCAGAAGATCCTGGAGCAGGGCGCCCGGATGCTGGGTGTCCCGGTGGAGCAGGCTGAGTTTGACGGCAAGCAGGTGTTTGTCCCCGGCGGCGAGGCGGTGAGCCTTTCCCAGATCGGCTACGCCAGCTTCGACGGCCACAACCGCTGCCTGTCCGCCTGCGAGTCCCATTCCTCCCCCGTCTCCCCGCCGCCGTTTATGGTGGGTATGGCCGAGATCGACCTGGACCCCCAGACCGGCGAGGTCCAGCTGGTGGATTACGTGGCAGCGGTGGACTGCGGTACCGTAGTCAACACCAACCTGGCCCGGGTCCAGACCGAGGGCGGCATCGTCCAGGGTATCGGCATGGCCCTTTGCGAGGACGTGCAGTACACCGAACAGGGCCGCATGGTCAACGACTCCTTCCTTCAGTATAAGATCCCCACCCGCCTGGAAGCGGGAACCATCCGGGTGGAGTTTGAAAGCAGCTACGAGCCCACCGGCCCCTTTGGCGCCAAGTCCATCGGCGAGCTGGTGATCAACACCCCGTCCCCGGCCATCTTCGGGGCCATCCTCTCCGCCACCGGCCACGCCTTCCGCACCCTGCCCATCCTGCCGGAGCAGATCGCTATGGCCCTTGCCCAGGAGAAATAGCCCATGACCGACCTGATCCTGCTGGCGGCGGGGGCTTCCCGGCGGTTTGGCAGCCAGAAACTGCTGGCCCCCTTTGCAGGAAAGCCCCTGTACCAGTGGGCCTTTGCCGCCGCCCAGGAAGCGCATCAAAGCTGCGGCTGCCGGGTGCTGACCGTCACCCGGGCGGGCCTGCTGGATGAAGCGGCCCGTCAGGCGGGCTTTGAGACAGAGCTGGTGCCGCCGGGGCTGGGACAGTCCGACTCGGTGAAGGCCGGGGTCCGGGCCGCCCGTCCTGAGGCGAATCTGGCCTTCTTTGTCTGCGATGCCCCCCATTTCCCAGGAAAGGAGCTGGCCCGCTTCCTCCTGGCGTTTGAAGCCAGCGGGGCGAAGCTCGGCCGGGTCACCGACGGGGAGCGCTTTGGCAGTCCCTGCGCCTTTTCCCCGGCGCTGCGCCCCCAGCTGCTAGCCCTTTCGGGGGACCAGGGCGGCCGCAGCTTGTTCGTAGGGAGAGAGGAGGAGACCTTCCTTTATCCGGTCCCTCCTGCCTTTTTGACCGACTACGACGCCCCCTGGCAGCAAGAATAACAAACAAAAACCGCGTCCCTTTTTTAAAAAGGGACGCGGTTTTTTTGCGTATCAGGAAAGGGGGAAGGTGACGGTAAAGCAGCTGCCCTGGCCGGGCTGGCTTTCCACCTGCACCTGGGCGCGATGCACCTGGGCGATCCACTGCACCATGGAAAGCCCCAGTCCGGTGCCTTCGCTGGAACGGGAGGCGTCCCCGCGGTAGAAGCGGTCCCAGATCTTCGGCAGCTCCTCGGGAGGAATGCCCTGCCCGGTGTCCGCCACCTGCAGCACCAGGTTCTGGTCCTGCCGCCGCAGGCAAAGGCGCACGCTGCCGCCGGGCTTGTTGTAGCGGATGGCGTTGGAAAGCAGGTTTTCCACCAGGCGCAGCAGCAGGGTCTCGTCCCCGGAGAGCACCAGCTCCGGCTCGACGGCGTCCTGTAAAGCGACCTGGGCTTTTTGGGCCGCCGGCTGGGCTTCCAGCAGGCACATCTGGCACAGCTGGGACAGGTCCACCGCCTCGATCTGCGGCACAAAGCGGCCGTTGTCCGCCCGGGAGAGCATGAGCAGCTGTCCTACCATGCGGGACATGCGCTCCGTCTGGCGCTGGATGGCTTCCAGGCCCTCCTGACGGTCGCTGTCGGAGGCCTGGGGGGAGAGGCAGTAGTCGCACTGGGAGCGGATGACCGCGATGGGGGTGCGCAGCTCGTGGGAAACGTCGGAAGAAAACTGCCGCTCCCGCTCAAAGGCGCCCTGCAGGCGGGAGAGCATCTCGTTGAGGGTCTGGCCCAGGCGGGCCACCTCGTCGCCGGAGCGGGTGTATTCCACCCGGCGGGAAAGGTCGCTGCCCGAGGAGATGGCCCCGGCGGTGCGGGCCATCTGCCCAATGGGACGGAAGGCCCGGCGGGTGATGAACCAGCCGCCCAGCGACGCGGCCAGCAGGAGCAGCGGCAGACTGATGAGCAGCAGTTCCAGCAGGTTTTCCAGCACGTGGGTGGACTCTGCCAGGGAGGCGGCGCCCCGCACCCAAAAGGCGGTGTCGTCCAGTATGGCATATTGGTCATAAACCAGCCACTCCTCGCCGGCCCAGTCGGTCACGGCGCGCAGCGAGCCGTCGGTAAGGATGGCGTCCACCCGGCTGCGCTGGCTGCCCTTGGGGGCCAGCAGGTGGCCCTCGGTGTCGTAAAGCTGGATGGACACCCCGCCGGTGTAAAAGTCCAGCTCCTCGTCGTCCAGCTCGCCGTAGCGGAAGTGGGTGTCCTGCACCGTCTGGGCCACCACGTCCCGCAGGCGGGACTGCAGCTGGCTGCGGGAAAGCTGCTGGGTCATGGACAGCAGGTACCCGGCCCCCAGCAGCATCAGCAGGGCGATGGATAGGGTGTACCAGATGGTCACCCGGGCTTGGATGGAAAGAGCGCGTTTTCGTTTCATGCTTCCTCCCGGATGGTGTACCCCAACCCCCGCACCGTCTGGATGAGGCGGGAGCCGAAGGGCTCGTCGATCTTCTTACGTAAAAAGCGGATGTACACATCCACGATGTTGCTGCCGCCCTCCAGGCCGTAGTCCCAGACGTGGTTTTCCAGCTGCCCCCGGGAGAGGATGGCCCCCTTGTTGCGCAGCAGGTATTCCAGCAGGGCAAATTCCCGGGAGGAAAGGGCGATCTCCTGCCCGGCACGGGTCACCCGCCGGGAGGAAAGATCCATCACCAGGTCGGCGATGGTCAGCTGGTTTGTTTTGGCCGGGCCGGAGCGCCGCAGCAGCGCCCGCACCCGGGCCATGAGCTCGGAAAAATCATAAGGCTTCGTTAGGTAGTCGTCCGCCCCGGCGTCCAGGCCCGCTACCCGGTCTTGGACGGCGTCCCGGGCGGTGAGCAGCAGCACCGGCACCTGGCTTCCCCGGGCGCGCAGGGTGCGCAGCACCGTCAGTCCGTCAATCTTCGGCATCATAATGTCCAGGATCACCAGGTCGTATTCGGCGCTGTCCAGGT
The DNA here is from genome assembly GCA_019423755.1 of Oscillospiraceae bacterium. Taxonomy (GTDB): domain Bacteria; phylum Bacillota; class Clostridia; order Oscillospirales; family Ruminococcaceae; genus Negativibacillus. Next base: position 108,863 of record JAHZAU010000002.1, on the reverse strand, counting down.
AAAGCAGAGCCTCCTGCCCGTCGGGGCAGCCGTCCACCCCGAAGCCCTCGGCTTTGAGCCGCTTGACGGTAATGGCCAGCAGATCGGGCTCGTCCTCCGCCAATAAAATGCGCATGAAAAACACCTCCTGATAAAAATGAAAAAGAAGGGTAAGATTTTAATGTTCTTTTCATACTAAGCCGGTATGATAAGGACAACGAAAGGGAGAAACCCTCCCACACAACCTTACCATTTGAAACAAACCCCCAAAAGGAGGAACCGATTATGAAAAAAACCATCATCGCTGTTAGCTTAGTTTTCGCCCTGGCCCTGAGCGGCTGCGCTTCCCTTTCCGGCTCGGCCCAAGTTGCTCCCAAAACCGCCTCCCAGACCCCCATGACCCAGGAGATCGCCGGGGATGACGATACCGCCGCTTCCACGCCGGGCGCCAGCCAGACCGCCGCTGCCCCTGCCGATACTGCTTCCACCGCAAGCACCGCCGGGCAGGACACCTTCTCCCAGTATATCGACATCAAGGCCCAGCGGGACGCGCTGGACATTGAGGAGGAGAAGCTGGAAGCCAGCTACCGGGTAGGCAAGCTGGACGAGGCCACCTTCCGCCAGCAGCGCCAGGACCTGGAGGCCCAGGACGACGAGCTGGAGCGCCAGGAGGAAAACCTGGAGGACCAGCTGGAACGCCAGTGGCGGCAGTCCGCCACCCTGCCCACCGGCACCCTGGAAGAGCTGCTGCAGCAGAAACGGGACGCCGAAGCCAAATCCGACGACCTGGAATACCAGGAGGACCAGCTGGAACGGGACTACCGGGACGATAAGATCACCCGCGAGGACTTCCTGACCCGCCAGAAGGAGCTGCTGCGGCAGATCGAGGAGCTGGACTGGCAGGAAGAACTGCTGGAAGAGGCGATGGAGCGCCAGGGCTGGGACGACTAGTCTTTGCGGATGCTTTCATGATAATCCACAGCGCCCGCCCTTGTCAATGAACCCGAAAACGCAAAAAAGGCCTGCCGGACGGCAGGCCTTTTTATAATCTTGAGGATAACGTTACCCGGCTATTGGATGCGAACGCCGGTGTAGTAGTGGGTGAGGATGTCAGAGTAACTCCAACCTTTTTTGGCGTACCAGTCGGCACCTTGCTGGCTCATGCCCACGCCGTGGCCGTAGCCGTAGGTGGTGAACACAAAGCCGCTGCCGTCGTACTCCACCTCAAAGGCGCTGGAAGCGATCTTGGACTTCATGATGCCTTCCCGTACGTGCCGTCCGCTGACCTTCTGGCCGCAGACGCGGATGCTGTCCACATACTTGCCGTTGATGTAGGAGGGGTTGGAGAACCAATCCTCCGGGTCGTAGTCGTAGGGGTCCACGTTGCAGTAGTCCTCGATCAGGTCGGCGACCTCCTCCTCGGAGAAGCGCTTGGTGGCGCCGTAGGCCCGAAGGGTGGTGTCGCCAGGGCTGTCCACGCTGACCAGGTACGGCAGATGTCCGCCCCACACCGAGGCGGAGTCGTTGGACTGCCCGGCGTTGGAGGCGCAGTAGGTGGCGTTGATGGGCTGGCCGTTGTAGGTGATGACCTCTCCCAGCACCGATTCCACTGCGCGAGAGACGCTGCTGGACACCGAGGAATTATAAGCCACCCAGGGGCTGACCCCCTTCTGGTTGTTGTACAGGACGTAAGTATAAGCAGCCACGGCCTGGGCCTTTAGGGCTTCCGTCTGGAAGGTGGGGCCCATCTCCGCCTGGACGATGCCGCTGACGATGGTGTGCGGGTCGTCCCGGAGGGTCTTGCCGTTGACCTTTACCGAAAGGCTGTCCACCATGTTGCTGCTGCCGCCGGAGGGACGGCTGTCCTCCCCCTCATCCTCGTCGAAGTCGTTGGAGGGAGGCGGGGCTTCCTCTTCCGGGTCCTCCTCGGGCTGCGGCCGGTTGGCGGCGGCTTCCTTCTCCGGGTCCTCCTCTAAGTTGGACACCCACTGGGAACCGTCTACCACGTCATGGCCGCCGGAGGGCTTTTCCTCCTGGGCAGGCGGGGTGGACGGGGTCTCGGTGCTGGAAGTGCCGCTGGAAGCATCACCGGCCGGAGTCTCGGTGTTAGCCGGAGGTGTGGTCGTTTGGGTGGAATCGGCGGCCGGGGCCTGCGGGGTGGTTTCCGGGGCCGGTTCGGCGGTTTCCGCTTCCGGTTCCGGTTCCGACTCGGGCGTCGCTTCCTCCGCCGGGGCGGAGGTGGGCACCGTTTCCGGCTCCTCCTGGGAAACCAGCGGCTTGGTCTCTAAGCTCTGTCCCCACCAGGAGAAGGTGGGCTGGGTTTCCGGGGTGATCTGGGCGGTGTAGCGCTCCAAAGAATCCAGCGCCGCGGTCAGTTCCGGCTTGGTGCCGCCGTAAAGCTGGTACCAAATGTCGGGATACAGGGGCGTCGGGTTCATGACGATGCCCGAGGGGTCTACCTCGGCGCTTTCCCCATCCCGGACCTTGCGGGCGACCACCACAAAGCGGGCGTCCTGGAACTCATAGGTGCAGGTGGAAAGGGTCAGCAGCTCGTCGGAGGGCAGCACGTCCACGCCGGTGCGGTAGATGCTGCGCACCAGGACGTCGTTGATGTACTGCTGCGCTTCGGCGGCGTCCTTGGCGTCGGTGAACTCGTGGTAGGGGAAGATCTCACCGTGTTCCGGGCGGGTGTTGGTGATAAAGACGCTGAAGAGCTTGTAGGTCCCCTTGCGGTAGACGCTGTCAAACTGGATGACCGGGTGCTGCTGCAGAAAGGCGATATCCTGGTAGCCTTTGAGGATGTTGAACATCTGGCCGTCGGTCTTGATGTTGTGGCCGTAGATGATGGTATTGGTGGAGGGCTCCTTCAGGTCCACGTTGCAGTCCACAAAGGGGACGGCGTGTTCGCTGTATTCGCCCTTAAAGTCGGTGCGGTAGTAGGTGGTATTGTCGTCGGTCTGCACTACCGGGTAGTCCAGGTCGGTGCCTTCGATGCTCACCCAGCCCACCACGTCGTGGTTCGCCTGCCACAGCGCCCAGAAGGAGCTGTCGTAGTCCGCCGGGTAACCCGCCGGAGGCAGCAGGCCGGGGTTTTCGTACAGGTCCCGCATGGAGACGTAGTAGGAGCGGTTTTGGGCGGAGTGGTAGTAGTAGTACCCCAGGTAGCCCAGACAGCCGACGAACACCAGCACGCAGACGGTAAGCAGCAGGCCGCGCACCCGGTCCCCGAAGCTTTTGTGGGAGACGGATTCCGCCTTTTGCTGGCGGCGGGCCTGTTTGGCGGCCTTTTTGGCCTCTTTTTTCAGCTCCTTGCGGGAGCGGGACGGGGCGGCGGCCTCCGCCGGGGCCGGACGGTCCGGGGAGGGCTCGTCCAGGTAGAGGGATTCCAGCAGGGCGTGGTCCAGCTTGGCGCTCTGCTTCTCCACAGCCCGCACCCCACGGGTAGCCAGGCCGGAAATGGGGGAGACCGGCCCGCACTCGGCGGTCAGGTCCTCCAAGAAGCTGTCGCAGCACTGGCGGGCTTCCGCCTGGGTGGGGCGCACAGCGGTGAGCCGCAGCACGCTGGAACCGCCGACGGTGTCCAGCTGGGCCAAAAACTGCCTGGCCCAGCCGCGGGAACGGTCCACATACTGCTGCACCAGGGTCTCCTTCCCGGGCTGGATGGGCACCGTGACGGTGCAGCCGCCGGGCACCCGCTGCTCCAAAAGCAGGGGGAAGAGCTGCTGGCCCATCATGGGCAGCAGGCTGCGGCGGTTGGCCGGCAGCACGGCGATGCAGATAGCCGGATAGGACAACACAAAGCCCTGGGGCACCGCCTGGGAACTGGTCAAAGGCTGGGCGCCCTGGGGCAGCTGGGCAAAGCGAAGCTGGTCGCCCAAGGGGCGGCCGCACTGGCTCAGATAGTCCCGGATGGCCTGGGCGGCGCGCTCGTCCTGGGTGAGGGGGAGCTGGAAGCCCTGGGCGGTCAGCTCCCGGGTGAAGAATTCCTCCGAGCCGTCCACCACCAGCAGCAGGTCGGCCTCAGGGATGGCCTGCTGCATGGCCGATACAAACTGCTGCCGTCCCCGCACCGGCTGCTCGTCGCCAAGCTCCACCCCGGCCAGGGAAAGCTGGGCCAGCAGGTAGGGGTCCCGGGAAAGCAGCTCCCGCAGGGAGCAGGAGGTACCGACGGAAAGTATCTTGGTTTTCACCGGATCATTCCTTCCTTATCGAGTCAAAAAAACGGCAGAAAAGCCGTGTCGTGCAAAAAAATAGTCCGATACCATTATAGTGGAATTTCTCCGTCGATTCAATACACCTTTTTGCGCAAAACCTTTCCCGATGGGCCAAAATGGCCCGGCTTTTGACGGTTGTGTGAAGGAAATGCGGTTTCATCCTTCATAATTCTGACATAAATCCGTAAAATATGCTGTCAGGATGGACAGGAAAGGCCAAAAGCCCTTGGGCCCAATTTGTGAATTTCTCCACGATTCACCGGGAAAGAAAGCCTTTTGCTTGAATCGGGGGCCGAAAAATATTATAATAAGAAGGTCTAAGAATCGAAATGCAAGTTTTTATGCGTCGGATTTCCCCGCAAAGGAGATGAGACTGGTTGAACCAAGGTAAAACCGCCGGCGGCGAACACAACGGCCCCGGCAGTTCTTTTGCGTCCTATATTGAGCTGATGCTTTCCGCTTTATATTATATTTGTTACTGCGTCGGCGTCCGGCTGATCCGCTATGAGCGCCGGCTGGTCCGCCGCACCAAACGCGCCGCCCTGCGGCTGTGGTGGTTTATCCGCCGCAAATACTTCGAGCGCAAGGAAGCGCCCCGCCGCGGCAAACTGCGCCTGCATCTGCGCCGCTATGTCCGGCAGCCGCTGGAACAGACCGCCCAAAACCTGCGCGCCTGGCGCCGGGGGCTTTCGGCGGCCACCCACCGGGACAGCGGCTACTTCTGGAAGGGAGTGGTGCTGGAACTGGTCCAGGCCCTGCGCCCCTTGGGGCGGCTGGCGCTGCACTCCATCAACTACCTGCTGCCCGCCGCCGCGCTGGTTCTGCTTATGGCTACCATCCAGCACTACGGTACCCAGATCTACGCCCTGCGCGTGGACTATAACGGCGAGTATATTGGCTATATTTTAAACGAAAAGGAATTTTACGAGGCGGAAAAAGAGGTCCAGGCCCGTGTCATCAACGAGCAGTACCTGCCGCCGGAAAAACATACCCCCCTCTTTACCCTGGAAGCGGTGGAAGCCGACCAGCTTACCGACCGGGAGGTTCTGACCAACAACATCATCCAGGCTTCCGGCAACGAGATCCAGGAGGCTACCGGCCTGTATGTGGACGGCGCCTTTGTGGCGGCGGTCAGCGACGGCGAAGCCCTGCTGGATGAGCTCAAAGCCATGAAGGAAGAGGAAAAGCAGATCGTCCTGGAGCGGCTGGCCAAGGCTGCAGAGGCGGAAGAAGAAGCCGAGGAAGAGGAGTCGGAGGACGAGTCCGAATCGGGCGAAGAGACTGCCCAAGAGGATACTACCGAGACCGCAGATACCGATACCGGCGCTTTGACGGTGGAGGACGACGATGATATCTCGGTGAGCTTCGTCAAGCCCATCAAGGTCTCCCAGGGCCTCTACCCGGTGTCCTCGGTGCTGGAACTGTCCCAGGTGGTGGAGAAGCTCAACAGCGTGGTGGAAGGGGAAAAGACCTACACCATCCAGGAGGGCGATTCTCCCTGGACCATCTCTCTGGAGGTGGGCGTGCCGGTGGAGACCCTCATCAACCTGAACCCCGAGGTCAGCAAAAACATGCTGGTAGGGGATAAATTCGTCATCGCCAACGAGGAACCCTTCCTCCAGCGCAAGGTGGAAAAGACCATTGTGGAAGAGGTCGAGGTCCCCTACGACACCGAAAAAGAGATCGACAGCAACAAGCAGTCCAGTTACAGCGAGGTGGTCCAGGAGGGCGAAAACGGCCTCAACGAGGTGACCTCCCGCGTGACCTATGTGGACGGCTACGAGACCGACCGTGAGGTTATCCAGAAGACGGTCCTCAAGGAGCCGGTCAACGCCAAGGTGGTGGTCGGTTCGCTGCAGGCGTCTACCTACAACTTCTCAAACAGCGGCGTCAGCGGCGGCACCAACGTGGGCGGATACATCTGGCCGGTCAACGGCGGATACATCTCCTGCCCCATCTACGGCTATTCCGGCCACACCGGTACCGACATCGCCGCCGACCCCGGCACTCTGATCTTCGCTTCCAAGAGCGGTACCGTCGAGTACGCCGGTTGGAGCAACGGTTACGGATACAACATCCTCATCAACCACGGGGATGGTACCAAGACCCGTTATGCTCACTGCAGCTCGCTGGCAACGGTAACCGGAAGCTACGTCACCCAGGGCCAGGTCATCGGCTACGTGGGACGTACCGGATGGGCCACCGGACCGCACTGCCACTTCGAGATCATCGCAAACGGCAGCTACCTGGATGCGAGAAACTACATCGGCTATTCGAGATAGCCCCCAACCCTTTTAAAAAAGAGAAGCGCCGCACCGGTTTTTCGGTGCGGCGCTTTTTGCTGAAAGAAATCGCCCCGCCGCTTTCAAAAAGAAGCCGTTGGCGAAAAGGGGAAGCTCAAAAATTTCCGCATCGGGCAGCGGGAAGGCGCAAACAGACCACCGGTGGCAAAATTTTGTGAAGGTCGGGAAATTGCAGTCCAAAAGTTGTCGAATATTCACGTTTCTGCGTAAATGCCCTTTTCATTTGCAAGATTATAGCCTATAATAAAAGCAGAAAATATTGTAAATTACGGTGAGGAACAAAGGAAAGGAGGGGGTCATATGGCAGAAACGTTGTTGGATGTGGTGCTGAATCCGGTTAGAATGAAGGTGATCTGCAGCATTGCCAGGAGAGGAGCTGCATCGGCGCTCCAACTGGCCAAGGAGCTGCCGGAGGTGCCGCAGGCGAGCCTCTACCGGCATATCCGCAAGCTGGCAGACAGCGGCGTCATCCAGGTCGTGGAGGAGACGCGCATCCGCGGGACCATCGAGCGCACCTACGCCATCACCCGCGGGGAAGACGGCGCCCTGAGCGAAAGCGCCGCCTACGCCATGTTGCTGGAACTGATGGCCGGCGTGCAGCGCAGCTTTTCTGCACAAGAGGGACTCCCTCTCCTGCTGGAAAGCCGGGAGCTGGCCCTGACCGAGGAGCAGTACCGGCAGCTGCAGGACCGGATGCAGGCGCTGTCGGCCCAAAACGGCAGCCCGGAGGAGGAAAACCCCACCTGCCGCCTGGCGATGGCGCTGATGCCCGCCGGAAAATAGCAAAATAGAATCGCAAAATTGCAGAAAAATGCCCCGGCTGGGGCCTTCTCCCGTGGGAGAGGGCGGCAAGCCGAGGCTGTTTTTTTATCCTTTGGAGGGCCGGAAGGGCACCGAAAGGTAGGGGCTTCTCCGGTCCAGGAAGCGGTAGGGGAGCAGGGCATCCTCCCCGGCGTAGTCCACATGGATGCGCGGGGTGGCGGCGATGGCTTCCTCCGGGACATCTTCCCCCTGGCAGAGCAGCAGGTCCCCCTCCCAAAGGGGCAGGCCGTACTGCTGGCGGGTGATGCCCATAGCGGCGCAGAGGCGCCCCGGCCCGGTGAGCAGGGTGCGCTGGGAAAGGGAGCGGACCCGGCTGCCGCCCCGCCGGGCAAACATCAGCTCTTGGCCTTCCAGGGGCTGGGCGCTGCGGATGAGCACCGCTTCCGGCTGGCCTTCCGGGCAGGTGGTGACGTTAAAGCAGCAGTGCATCCCGTAGATCAGATAAACATAGCTGCGGCCGCCGGGCTCGTACATGACGTTGGTGCGGCCGTCGGGCTTGCCGCGGTAGGAGTGGCAGGCGCGGTCACTGGGGCCGCAGTAGGCCTCCGTTTCGGTGATGATGCAGGAGCAGAGGCCCTCGGGTGTGCGGTGGACCAGCCGCTTTCCCAGCAGCTCCCGGGCCACGGTGACGGTATCCCGCAGGAAAAACGCCTGGGGCAGGGGATCATATTCCATCGGCGGCGTCCTCCTCCCGGTCGGAGCGCTGGATCAGTTCCAGCTCCTGGGGCGTCAGCTCCCGGCAAGCGCCTTCGGGCAGCGCCGGGTCCAGGTCCAGGCTGCCCATGCGGGTGCGGTGCAGGGCGGTGACTGTCAGGCCGCAGGCGGCAAACATCCGCTTGATCTGGTGGTACATCCCTTCCCGGAGCACCACCCGGCCCACGTCGCCTTCGGGGCGGCGCTGGGCCACCTCCAGCCGGGCCGGCAGGGTGGGGCCGTCGCCGTGCAGCTGGATGCCCTGCTCGAAGGCCTGGATGGTGTCCGGGCCGATGGGGCCGTCCACCGTAGCCAGGTAGGTTTTGGGCACGTGGCGCTTGGGGGAGAGGATGCGGTGGGCGAAGTCCCCGTCGTCGGTGAGCAGCACAAAGCCGGTGGTGTCCTTGTCCAGGCGGCCGGCGGGGAACAGCCCCTTGCGGGCCAGCTCCGGGGGCACCAGGTCCACCACCGTGGGGAAGCGGGGGTCATCGGTGGCGCTGACCACCCCTTGGGGCTTGTTGAGCATCAGGTAAAGATGCTGGCGCAGCACCAGCGGCTTGCCGCAGACGGTGACGGTGTCGGTGTCCCAGTCCACCGTCTGGTCGGCGGTGCGGGCGGGCTGCCCGTTGACCAGCACCTGCTTTTTGCGGATGAGGGCCTTGACCTCGCTGCGGGAGAGGGTGTTTTGGGCGGCGATGGTTTTGTCCAGTCGTTGCTTCATGGCAAGGTTCCTTTCGGGATGATTTGTCCTCATTGTACCACACTCCGGCGCCGGTGTCATGGGGGCATACAAAAAGCCTCAGGGATATCCCTGAGGCTTTTTGTAAATGAGGAATGAAAAAAGGAGAAAACAAAACTTTGAGTATAGCGAAATCAGGGAGCCGGGTGCGGCTGCGGCGGCTTGGAGGGGGGAAGGTTGGCCTTCAGGAAGAAGGGCGCTTTCTTGGGTGCGGGAGCTTCCCGACGGGGGAGCTTCCACCAAAGCAGAAGGAGCAGCAGCGCCCCGACCGCCAGAATCCCCGCCGACCAAGCGGGAGGGAGATAGAGGAGCACCCAGCCCCATCCAACCAGTAGCCCCAGTGCCCAGATGAGCACGGTTTTGCCGTCCAAGCTACGGAGGAGCTTCATCGTGACCAGGCCTCCTTTCCCTTCATGAAACATCAAAAAGCAAAGTGTGCCAGAGGGAGGACCCTCTTGCTGACTCTATTATAAAACAACTTTATAAAGAAAGCAAGTTGTCTGTTGCAAATTTACAAATCGTTCATCCAGCGCCCGAAAAACCGAGAAATCGGCGGAAAATGCGTTTTTATGGTGGACAAGTGACCGTGTTATGTGGTAAACTGGGCGTTATACAACATCCTGGTGAAAAAAGGAGGAAAAAAGAGATGAACAAGCTATCCGCAAAAGACACCTTCCTAGTAGGACTCATGCTGTTTTCCATGTTCTTTGGCGCGGGAAACCTGATCTTCCCGCCGTTTTTGGGCGCACAAGCCGGGGTATCTACCTGGGTCGCCATGGCGGGCTTTGCCCTGAGCGCCATCGGCCTGCCGGTGCTGGGCGTCGTCGCCGTAGCCAAGGCCGGCGGCCTGCCGCAGCTGGCTGGCCGGGTGGGAAAGAGCTTTGCGGTGGTGTTCACCATCTTGACCTACCTGTCCATCGGCCCCTGCCTGGCTATCCCCCGTACCGCCTCCACCTCCTTTGAGATGGCGGTGACCCCGCTTTCGGGGAAATCCGAGCTTTGGCTGCGGGCGCTTTACTCCCTGGTGTTCTTCGGGGTGGCGCTGCTTATCGCCCTGCGCCCGGAAAAGCTTACCGACCGCCTGGGACGCATCACCGGCCCGGTGCTGCTGACCCTGCTGGTGATCCTGGTTGTGGCCTGCCTGCTCCATCCGCCTGGCGGTTACGGCCCGGTGGGTGGCCCCTACACCGAAAACGCCCTGAGCCAGGGCTTCCTGGACGGCTACCAGACCATGGACACCATCGCGGCGCTGAACTTCGGCATCATCGTGGCGCTGAATATCCAGACTCGGGGCGTCCGGGAGGAAAACGCAGTGGTCCGCTCCACCATCCACGCCGGATGGATCGCCGGGGCCTTCCTGCTGGTGGTCTATGCCTCCCTGGCCCACGTGGGCGCGGTCAGCGGCGCGGCCTTCCCGGGAGCCACCAACGGCGCCGGGGTGCTTACCAACCTGGCCGATTGGCTCTTTGGCCCTTGGGGCACCGCTTTGCTGGGCTTGGTGTTCGTCATCGCCTGCCTCAACACCTGCATCGGCCTGCTCAGCTGCTGCGGGGAGTACTTCTATAACCTTTGCCCCAAGCTGTCGCTGCGGCAGTGGGTGCTGTTCTTCGCGGCGGCCAGCTTCCTGGTGTCCATCGCCGGCCTGGACCTGATCCTGGCGGTGTCGGTGCCGGTGCTCAACGCCATCTACCCGGTGGCCATCGTGCTGATCCTGCTGGGCCTGGCTCATCGGTTCACCAGCCAGGTGCCGCTGTGCTACCCGGTGGGCGTGGCCTTTACCGGCGTGGTCAGTGTGCTTTACGCCCTGGCCCAGGTGGGCGTGCCGCTGTCCTTCCTGGAGATGCTGCCCTGGTATGAGCAGGGGCTGTGCTGGGTGCTGCCGGCGGCCATCGGCGTGGCGCTGGGCGCTGCTGCCAGCCTGTTCCAGAAGAAGGCCCACTAACCCCAAAAGCAAAAAACAAGCCCGCGTCTTCTCCCAAAGAAGGCGCGGGCATTTTTCTTTTAAGATTTCGGCTCCGGGGGAGAACAGGCGCCCCGGCAGGTGAGGATGGTGGCCAGGGTGTCCCCCAGTTGGACGAATACCGCCGCCAGCAGGGCCAGCTCCTGGTCGCTGCAGGAAGAAGCCATGGCATTGGCGGCGGCGGTGATGGATGCGGTCAGCTGGCAGGCGTTCATGGCGCATTCCCCCTTTTTCTCAGACTATGCGGGAGAAAAGAAAGCGGTGCGGCAAAAACAGTACCAGAACAAAAAAATAAAAGCAACCCACAATGTGGATTGCTTTTATTTGGTGGACGAGGGTGGATTCGGACCACCGAAGTCACTGACAACAGATTTACAGTCTGCCCCCGACCTGCTGATTACAAATCAGCTGCTCTACCAACTGAGCTACACCAGCAAATTGGTTTCGTTCGACCGACAGCTTAGTCATTATAGCATGGTCTAGTAGTGTTGTCAACACCTTTTGCGGCAGTTTTTTAAAAAAATCGAAAAAAGTTTCAAAAGGCGGTTTTGCCCTCAAAAAAGGGGTTGTTTTCTGCCGCAAAAGGGGCGGACGGACGGGGATTTAGATCAAAATCCCTTCGCAGTGGTCGATCTCGTGCTGGATGATCTGGGCGGTCCAGCCGGAGAAGGTCTTGACCCGCTCCTGGAACTGTTCGTTCTGCCAGCGGACCTTGATGCTCTTCCAACGCTTGACCGGGCGGATGCCGGAAAGGGAAAGGCAGCCCTCTTCGGTGCGGTAGGGCTCGGACTTTTTGATGATCTGAGGATTAAACATGACCAGATACCCGCCCTCGTTTTCAAAGGCAATGATGCGCTTGTTGACGCCGATCATGTTGGCCGCCATGCCCACGCAGCCGTCCTTGTGGTGTTGGAGCGTTTCCAGCAGGTCGGCGGCGACGGAAAGGTCCTCCGGCGCGGCGGGCTCGGCTTTCTGAGCCAGGAAGGCTTCGTCTTTGCAGATTTCACGGATCATAGTGGGTCCTCCTTCTATCATTGGATGGGGTATGGCAGCAGTATTTTCTATAATTATACGCAGCTGCGCAGAAATGAGCAAGATATATTTGGACTTTTAGGCGTTTTTATCGAATTTGCTTGCGGGCGGGAATGAATTATGATACACCAAAAATGAAACATATCTGGATGATTTATCCAAATCTGGCGCGTTTGGAACGGTTAGAAGGGCGTGCTTGGATTACATAAGTTATCCTATATGTAATTTACCAAAAGAAAATCCCATTTGTCAATTAAAAAGAGAGGATGTACGCGTATGAGAAAATTCCTGGCACTGCTTTTAGCGGTCATGATGCTGACCCTCGGCGCCTGCTCCAATGCAAGCGCTCCCGCCGAGGAAGCCCCTGCGGAAGAACCGGCCCCGGTTGAGGAGGAGACTCCTGCCGAAGAAGCTCCCGCAGAGGAGGCCCCCGAGGTGCAGTACGACTACCAGCTGAAGGCTGGCGAACCCACCGAGGTTTATGACACTACCTTTGACGAGATGGTTACCGTCACCGTGGACCCGGCCAGCACCCGCGACGGTGCGCTGGAACTGCGCAGCAATATCTTCTTTGATAACTGCACCTTTAACGCCGGTCTGACCGTAGTGGGCGATTATCACGCCATCGTCGGCCTGGGAGCTGGCTGCACCTTCGGTGATGGCGCGTCCGTCACCTTCCAGGAAGCTACCCCCGGTGCCGCCAAGGAGGTCACCTTGGAGGACAACCTGCTGAAGCTGACCGTGGAGTGCGAGGGCGTCTCGGTGGAAACCCAGGCAGCCGTCGGCGTGCTGAGCCAGGGCCCGGATGTGGTCATCAACGGCACCACCTACAGTAAAGCGGAGCTGGCCCCCGATGCCGCCATGCTGGCCGTGTACAGCGTCTACGAGGGCGACGAGCTGACTGCCGTTAAGATAGCTATCGGCGAAGACGAAAGTGTAGAAGTTTTGGAGTAACCGATAAAACAAACAAAGCCCGGAGCAGGAATGCTCCGGGCTTTTTGCTTTCTCTCAGATAAAAGACTTAGCCAAAATCATGCCGGTTACCGCAGCCGGAACCCAGATCCTCAAACACGCAGACAATTTCTTCAATCTGATAAAAGCATTCGCTGTCCTCCAGGGAGTCGTCCTCCAGAATGGCTTTTATTTTTCGCAGCGCCTTGTAGCATTCCAGTTCAACAATTTTTGCTGCGTCTGTGTTGGTAAGCCCGGGGAATGATACCTGGGCCTTCTCGTTTGCCAGCGCGTGACGGAGAATCTCCTGAAACAGTTCCACCCCAACGCCTCCTTAGTACTTATAAGTCCTACCAGAAACATTCTAATAGAAAGATGCTTTATCGTCAATAGTATCAATAAGTACTAAAGGCGGTGGGCGGTATGTATTTTCAAAGACTGAGAGATCTGCGTGAAGATAAAGACCTGCGGCAGGAGGATGTGGCGGAAATTCTGGGAATCAGCCAGACCGTTTATTCCCGTTATGAGCGTGGGTTTCAGACCATCCCGGTGGTCCATCTGCTGAAATTGGCGGACTATTATCAGGTATCCACAGATTATATCCTGGGACGGACCAACAATCATAGGCCCTATGCCGTCAAGTAAATAACGGGAAGGTGGATGGCGGCAAAATCGATAATGGAATATTTTCCACGTCCCTTTTTCGATTCGGGATTTGCCACTTTGGAGCGCTTCCCGCTATCACAGAGTCGAGCCGGCGGGTCAACCTTCGAAAATTTTCCCAAGAACGTAAAAAGACCGCCTAAACAGGCGGCCTTTCTAGAAAAATTGGTCGGAGTGAGGTGACTCGAACACCCGGCATCTTGCTCCCAAAGCAAGCGCGCTACCAACTGCGCTACACCCCGATAAAACACATAATATTATACCGGCAGGAGGGGGCTTTGTCAAGGGAAAGACGCCGCCTGGCAACTTTTTGCCAGAGGCGGAGGATTCTGGCTTTTTGGGCGGGGGAATTGCTTGACTTCTCTCGGGATATTGTTTATTATTGTACAATAATAGGCAGAGAAAATTCCTCTGCTTGGGTGGGACCCAACGTGCATCCTCCTGCCTTTGTGTTAAGGTTTTGGGCAGTGGCCGCACAGGATATATACTTCGCAAGGAGGGCTTTTTGATGAAAAATTCCGAAAAGACCATGGAAAAGGTTGTTGCCCTGTGCAAGAACCGCGGTTTTGTCTATGCAGGCTCGGAGATCTACGGCGGACTTTCCAACACTTGGGACTACGGCCCCTTGGGAGTGGAGCTGAAAAATAACGTAAAACGCGCTTGGTGGAAGAAATTCGTCCAGGAGAGCCGCTACAATGTCGGTCTGGACGCAGCAATCCTCATGAACCCGGAAGTCTGGGTGGCATCCGGCCACGTGGGCGGCTTCTCTGACCCGCTCATGGACTGCAAGGACTGCAAGACCCGTCACCGCGCCGACAAGCTCATCGAAGAATACACCGGCGAAGCCGCCGACGGCTGGACCAACGAGCAGATGCTCACCTTCATCCAGGAGCACGGCATCAAATGCCCCAACTGCGGCAGCACCAACTTTACCGATATCCGCAAATTTAACCTGATGTTCAAGACCTACCAGGGTGTTACCGAGGACGCCAAGAACGAGATTTACCTGCGTCCCGAGACCGCCCAGGGTATCTTTGTCAACTTCGCAAACGTTCAGCGTACCACCCGCCGCAAACTGCCCTTCGGTATCGGCCAGGTGGGTAAATCCTTCCGTAACGAGATCACTCCCGGCAACTTCACCTTCCGTACCCGTGAGTTCGAGCAGATGGAGCTGGAGTTCTTCTGCAAGCCCGACACCGACCTGGAGTGGTTCGACTACTGGCGTGCCTTCTGCCGCGACTGGCTCATGAGCCTGGGCATGAAGGAGGAGAACATGCGTCTGCGTGACCATTCTCCCGAGGAGCTGTGCTTCTACTCCAAAGCGACCACCGACATCGAGTTCGCCTTCCCCTTCGGCTGGGGCGAGCTGTGGGGCATTGCGGACCGTACCAACTACGACCTGAGCCAGCACAGCGAGCATTCCGGCAAACCGCTGGAGTACTTCGACCCGGAGACCAACGAGCACTACATCCCCTACGTCATCGAGCCCTCCCTGGGCGCCGACCGCGTGGTGCTGGCCTTCCTGTGCGAAGCTTACGACGAGGAGCAGCTGGACGAAAAGGACAGCCGTATCGTTATGCGCTTCCATCCCGCCCTGGCTCCCATCAAAGCCTGCGTGCTGCCCCTTTCCAAGAAGCTGGGCGATGAAGCCATCGAGCTGCGTGACCAGCTGGCCAAGCACTTTATGGTGGACTACGATGAGGCTGGTTCCATCGGCAAACGTTACCGCCGCCAGGATGAGATCGGTACTCCCTTCTGCATCACCTACGACTTCGAGTCCAAGGAAGACGGCTGCGTCACCGTCCGTGACCGCGACACCATGGAGCAGGTCCGCATCCCTGTGGATCAGCTGGTTTCCTACATCCAGGAGCGCATCGCCTTCTAATTTCCCCAAAGAAACAACAAGAGCCGTGTCCTTCGGGACACGGCTCTTTCTTTTTGTGTAACACTAATGGCCCAGCAGGTTCACCGGCTCGTCGCTGGGCGGCTTGGGGGTGATCATAGGGCGGAACACCGGCTGGCCGTTTTCCCCGTTGCTCAGATCGGTGAGCTGATACTGCCCATCCGGCAGGTGGGTGATCTCCACCTCCATATAGCAGTTACTCCAGGACCAGCTTTTGTCCTCGTTCTGGGAGGCTTCTCCGTTGGAAGGGGAGGTGAGGCAGTAGTCGGTGACCGAGTCCAGCGAGTAGGTCAGTCCCACGCAGAAGCGGTCCCCCTCAAGCCAAAGCAGCTCGCTTTGATGGATGCGGAAATTATGTACCTGGTAGGGCTGCGGGACGGGGGTCCCCATGTAGGCCTCCATATACTTCTGGGCGGCCAGCTGGGCGATGGCGGTGGGCTCGGCGATGGTGGCCTCAAAGGGCTGGGTGCCCTGCTCCTGGGCGCGTTCGGGGGTCCAGCGGATGCTGTTCCACCACAAAAACAGCAGCAGAACCAGGCAAAGCCCGGCCAGCTGCATCAGGCGGCGGTTGGTGCGGCCCATGGTACTGAAGAACCACTCGGGGGTGTCGTGTTGTTTGATGATCATGGTGCCCCTTCTTTCGGTTTATGGTTGGGGGTCAAGGCCGGCCAGGGCCAGCTCCTCGGGGCTGGTGGGCAGGCGGCGGAAGTAATAGTTCCGGTCCTCCGGGGTCAGGGCGCGCAGCACCCGGCAGGGGTTGCCGGCGGCCACACAGTGGGAGGGGATATCCCGGGTGACCACGCTGCCGGAGCCGATGACCACATCGCTGCCGATGGTGACGCCGGGGTTGATGACGGTGTTGCCGCCGACCCAGACGTTATCGCCGATGGTCACCGGCTGGCCGTATTCCTGGCCGGAGTTGCGCAGGTCGGCGTCCAGCGGGTGCCCGGCGGCGTAGATAGCCACGTTGGGCGCCAGAAGCACGTTGTCGCCGATGGTCACCGGAGCGCAGTCCAGGATGATCAGGTTGTAGT
The DNA here is from genome assembly GCA_019423755.1 of Oscillospiraceae bacterium. Taxonomy (GTDB): domain Bacteria; phylum Bacillota; class Clostridia; order Oscillospirales; family Ruminococcaceae; genus Negativibacillus. The sequence continues at coordinate 92,570 of JAHZAU010000002.1, read as the reverse complement.
TGGAGTAGAAGTTTTCTCCGATGGAGATGTTAAAGCCGTAATCGCAGCGAAACGGCGGCTCCATATAGAAGGTTTCCCCCACCCGGCCCAGCAGACGGCGGAGGACCTCCTCCCGCCGGGGCATCTCCAAGGGGGAGAGGGCGTTAAACTGCCAGCACAGGGTCTGGGCCTTGAGGCGCAGCTGGGGCAGGTCCTCCAACCAGGCGCGGTAGAGCCGGCCGGACTGCATCTTTTCCAATTCGGTCATAGGGGAACGCCTCCTTTTTTGTCCGTTGTATCTATTATGGGAGAAAAGGAAAAGAAAGTCAAGGAAAAACCAGACACTTCCCGGCAGGTGTCATAGGGAAAAACGGCGCTGCGGCGCGGGGTTTTTCTTGACAGCGGGGGGAAAATATTGTTTAATGAAAAAATGAACGCAATGCCGTATGAAACCCAAAAGAAAAACAAAAAAGGAGGGACGCCGCGTGGAGAACACCGCCGCCCGCCGGCTGAACATCGTGCTCTTTGAGCCGCAGATTCCCCAAAACACCGGGAACATCGCCCGCACCTGCGCCTGTACCGGCGCCCGCCTGCATCTGGTGGGGCCCATGGGCTTTTCCATCGACGACAAAAAGCTCAAGCGCGCGGGACTTGATTACTGGCATCTGCTGGACATTACTTACTATGAGGATACCGCAGATTTCCTGCGGCAGCACAGCGGCGACCAGCTGTGGTTTTTCACCACCAAGGCCCGCCATACCTACACCCAGGTATCCTACCCCGACGACAGCTATCTGATCTTCGGCCGGGAGGACGCCGGCATCCAGGAGGAGATCCTGGTGCAGCACCCGGACACCTGCCTGCGGCTGCCGATGATCTCCGGCGCCCGGAGCCTGAACCTTTCCAATACCGTGGCCATTGCCACCTTTGAGGTGCTGCGGCAGTGGGATTTCCCCGCCCTGCAAAACGAGGGCCAGCTGCACCGCCTGAACTGGGACACCCTTTCCCAGCTGTAGACCCCATACCCAACAGAAGGAGAAACCAACCATGAGCCAGTCTGTTATCCGCATCCTGACCGATTCCGCCTGCGATATCCCCTTTGAGACCGAAAAGGCCCACCCCTGCCTGACCATCCTGCCCATCCCCCTGACCCTGGACGGCAAGGGCTATTACGAGCGGGTGGACTTCACCTTTGAAAGCTACTACGACGCCCTGGACACCTGCAAAGAGGTGCCCTGCACCGCCCATATCACCAACCTGACCTTCCTGGAACAGTACGAGAAGGCCTGGCAGGAGGGCTGCACCCACCTGCTGCATGTGACCATCTACTCCGGCGCTTCCAATATGTACGACGCGGCTCACCAGGCCCGCCAGATGTTCGCCGAGGAGCACCCGGAGGCCCAGATGGAGATCCGCATCCTGGACTCCAACTGCTACACCATGGGCTACGGCTACCCGCTGGTGCAGGCCGCCAAGATGGTGGAAGCTGGGGAGGACTTTGACAAGATCTGCGGCTATGTGTCCGACTACCTGAGCCGCCTGGAAATCTACTTCAGCCCCTTCACCCTGCGGTTTGTCAAGAAATCCGGCCGCATCAGCTGCGCGGCAGCCTTTGTAGGCGACCTGCTGGGCCTGCGGCCGATCATCTCGGCGGTGGGTACCACCAGCATGGTGGACAAGGTGCGCGGCAACAGCGCCGTGGTCAACTACCTGGCCCGCCTCTTTGAGAAAAACCGCGCCAAGGCAAAACAGGAGCCTTATCTGATCCTCACCGCCCGCCGCAACGACTCGGTGGATGAACTGGCTGCTGCCTGCGAGAAGCTGGCCGGTTACCCGCCGGAAGGCGTCTTCCAGATCGGCGCAGCGGTTTCCACCAACACCGGCCCGGACATTGTGGGCATCACCTTCCTGCACGACTAATCGGCCCGACTTCGCTTTAACGCTTTATACTATATTATATAGATAGAAGGAGGAGACGCCATGGAATGGACCATCCGTTCCAGCACCCCGGAAGACCTGGAGGAGATGCTGGAGCTTTACGCCCAGGCCCGCCGCTTTATGGCAGAAAACGGCAACCCCGACCAGTGGGGCGACGGATACCCGCCGCGCGCCATGCTGGAGGAGGATATCCGCAGCGGGTGCAGCTACGTCTGCTGCGGGGAGGATGGCCGGCTCTTGGCGACCTTCTTCTTCACCCAGGGGGAGGAACCTACCTACCGGGAGATCTTTGACGGGGCTTGGCTGGACGACGCGCCCTACGGCGTGGTCCACCGCATCACCGCCCGCCAGGGGACAAAAGGGGTGGCCTCCTACTGCCTAAACTGGTGCTTTGCGCGCTGCGGCAACCTGCGCATCGACACCCACCGCAAAAACCTGCCCATGCAGCGGGCGCTGGCGCGAAACGGCTTTGTCTACTGCGGCGTGATCTACGTCCGGGACGGCTCGGAGCGCATCGCTTTCCAGAAAAACAAATAAGCATCCTCAAGGACAGCTCTGCCGCCGGCAGGGCTGTTTTTTTGCGTGGCGGGAGGGCTCAGTGATTTTAGTAAAAAAATAGCTAAATTCTAGTTGTTTTTTGGATAAAATGTGGTATACTGGGGATGAGAACCCGTTCGAATCACCATCCCCGAAAGGAGAGTTTGAAATATGGCATACTGCATGATCCAAGGAAAGCGCATGTTTTACGAGGAGCTGGGGGACGGCCGCCCGCTGCTTCTGCTGCCGGGCGACGGGGTCTGCTCCCGGGTCTTTGAGCCGGTGCGGGACCTGTACCAAAAGGGCCGGAAGCTGATCTTGGTGGATTATCTGGATACCGGACGCTCCGACCGCCGGGAGGAACTGCCCCAAAACCCCTGGCAGCAGGCGGCACAGGAGGTCATCGCCCTGTTGGAGGAGCGGCAGTATGGACCGGTAGAGCTGCTGGGTGCCGGAGGCGGCGCCCTGGTAGCGTTGGAGGTGGCGCTGCGCCGCCCCGACCTGGTAAAGAAGGTCATCGCCGACGGCTTTGCGGGGGAGGTCCCGCCGGAGGAGCTGGTCTCCGCCCTGGAACGCCGCCGCCAGCAGCAGAAAAACGACCCGCAGGAAGTGAGTCTCCTTTCCTTCTGTCACGGGGAGGACTGGCAGCAGGTGCTGGACCGCAGCACCCAGGCCATTTTGGGCCAGGTGCGCAGCGGGCAGCCGGTCTTTTCCCAGCCGCTGGAACGGCTGAGCCGTCCGCTGCTGCTTGCCGGAAGCCGCCGGGACCAGCGTCTGCCCGCCGGTGCTCTGGAAGAGCGCTTCCGGGAGCTGAGTCAGCGCATCCCCGGCTGCCGGGTACACCTGTTTGACGAGGGGGACCACCCGTCCTGCCTGTCCAACGAGGTGGAATTTGCCGCAGTGGCCCAACAGTTTTTGGATAAGGAGTAAAAATCGCCCCTCCCGCTTCGGGAGGGGATTTTTTTGCACTTCGGTACAGTTTTTTATGATAAGATTTTAACAAGATATCCATTGTAAATATTTGTCCAAGCCTTTATAATAAAAGTACGCGGGCAACCGCAGGCAACAAAACCGGCAAAATGGCCGGACGCCAAGTGTTAATTTTTCTCTGAACCGTTTGAGGCTGAAAGGAGTACCCGATATGAATTATTCTCATGAAGTAGAGAGAATGTGTCCTATCGCCAAGGGCCCGCATCACGGCCCGGCGCCCATCCCCGAGGAAGGCAGATGGGTCAAAGCCTACCAGATCTCCGATATCTCTGGTCTGTCCCACGGTATCGGCTGGTGCGCTCCCCAGCAGGGCTGCTGCAAGCTGACCCTGAACGTAAAAGACGGCATCATCCAGGAAGCTCTGGTAGAAACTCTGGGCTGCTCCGGTATGACCCACTCCGCCGCTATGGCTGGTGAGATCCTGCCCGGCAAGACCCTTCTGGAAGCACTGAACACCGACCTGGTGTGCGACGCTATCAACGTAGCCATGCGCGAGATCTTCAAACAGCTGGCTTACGGCCGTACCCAGACCGCTTTCTCCGAGGACGGTCTGCCCATCGGCGCCAGCCTGGAGGACCTGGGCAAAGGCCTGCGTTCTCAGGTAGGTACCATCTTCTCCACCGGCCTCAAGGGCGTTCGCTACCTGGAGCTGGCTGAGGGCTACATCCTGTCTGTGGCACTGGACGAAAACAACGAAGCCATCGGCTACAAGTTCGTCAAGGTAGGCAAGATGCTGGAAGACATCCGCCACGGCGTCGATCCCAAAGAAGCATACGAAAAGAATATCGGTACATACGGACGTTACGCCGACGCTCCGAAATATATCGATCCCCGTGAGGAATAATCAGGAAGGAGCGTGCGCATTATGGCTAAGTTTGAAGGACAGGAAAGAAGAATGCCCAAGATCGAGGCATGTCTGAAAGAATACGGCATGCAGACTCTGGAGGACGCCAGAGATCTGTGCCTCAATAACGGCATCGATGTAGAAAAACTGGTGAAGGGCATCCAGCCCATCGCTTTTGAAAACGCCGTCTGGGCTTACACCCTGGGCTGCGCTGTCGCCATCAAGAAAAACGCCCGCGCCGCCGCCGATGCTGCCGAAGCCATCGGTATCGGCCTGCAGGCCTTCTGCGTACCCGGCTCGGTAGCCGAGCACCGCGCCGTCGGCCAGGGCCACGGCAACCTGGGCGCTATGCTGCTGCGCGAAGATACCGACTGCTTCTGCTTCCTGGCAGGACATGAGTCCTTTGCTGCGGCAGAAGGCGCCATCGGTATCGCCCGCAACGCCAACAAAGCCCGCAAGAAACCCCTGCGCGTTATCCTCAACGGCCTGGGTAAGGACGCGGCTTACATCATCTCCCGTATCAACGGCTTCACCTATGTCCAGACCGAGTATGACTACTTCTCTGGCGAGCTGAAGGTGGTTAAAGAAGTTCCCTTCTCCCAGGGCGAGCGCGCTGCTGTCCGTTGCTACGGCTGTGACGACGTCCAGGAGGGCGTAGCTGTCATGCGGCTGGAGAAGGTCGGCGTTTCCATCACCGGCAACTCCACCAACCCCACCCGCTTCCAGCATCCCGTTGCCGGCACCTACAAGAAATGGTGCGTAGAGCACGGCGTGAAATACTTCTCCGTCGCTTCCGGCGGCGGCACCGGCCGTACCCTGCATCCCGATAACATGGGCGCAGGCCCGGCTTCCTACGGCATGACCGACACCATGGGCCGTATGCACTCCGACGCTCAGTTCGCCGGTTCTTCCTCCGTCCCCGCTCACGTGGAGATGATGGGCCTCATCGGTATGGGCAACAACCCCATGGTTGGCGCTACCGTTGCCTGCGCAGTTGCGGTTGAGCAGGCTGCCAAAGAGGGCAAATTCTAATCGAACCTGATTTTTTTAAAAGAAAACACCGGCTCTTTCCCGCCCAGGCGGGGGAGGGCCGGTGCTTTTTTGTGTCGGATTGCCGGGAGCGGGTCTCAAAAGGGAGGATTTTTCCGCCGAGGGGCAGACAGAAGGAAAAAATGTCTGCGCTTTCCGGACAGGGCAGAAAAAAGAAAATCCAGCCAAAAGAGAAGTCTGTGTGAAAAATAGGAAGATATTGCTCGAAAATTGACGGCCGGTCATTCCGAAAAACTGTAAAACAAGGCGATTTCCAGGAAGGGATGAGACAAAATTGCACAAATTGTTCAAAGTTGTGCAAACTGTAAGGGTTTCTATGGGAAATGAAACAGAAATAACGAAAAACGCGATTGTAAATAGTATATATAGTACATATAAAACTGACAAAACATAAACAATGTACAAAGAGGCTGGAAAAATAGTACACACTTCGGATAGCTTTGTTCACGGATGCGACAAAAAAAGTTTTAAAATCCATAATAGTATAGACAGAATGAACAATATCTAGTATAATGAGGATGCCGTCAAAATGAAACATTTGAGGAGGAAAGATGTATGGATGCATTAAACAGTCTGGTTGTATCTCTGCAGGACGTCCTGTCTGGTAAGATTCTGGTCGTTCTTCTGGTAGGTACCGGCATTTGGTTCACTCTGAAACTCGGCTTCGTTCAGTTCAGAGAGTTCGGCAGCTCATTCAAAGCAGTATTCGGCAACATTAAACTCAACGGTGAAAAAGCTGGTAAGGACGGTATGAGCTCCTTCCAGTCTCTGGCTACCGCAATCGCGGCTCAGGTCGGTACCGGTAACCTGGCTGGTGCAGCTACCGCTATGGTTATGGGTGGTCCTGGCGCCATCTTCTGGATGTGGGTTTCCGCTATCTTCGGTATGGCTACTATCTTCGCAGAGGCTTCTCTGGCTCAGAAGTATAAAACCATCGGCGAAGACGGCGAGGTTACCGGTGGTCCGGTATACTACATCCGCGCAGCTTTCAAAGGCACCTTCGGTAAGGTTCTGGCTGCTACTTTCGCAATCCTGATCACTCTGGCTCTGGGCTTCATGGGTAACATGGTTCAGGCTAACTCCATCGCAGACGCTTTCAAAGGCGCTTTCGGCATCCCGCCCGTTATCGTTGGTGTTGCAGTTGCTATCCTGGCTGCTTTCATCTTCATGGGTGGTGCTGCTCGTATCGCTTCTGTTACTGAGAAAATCGTTCCGATCATGGCTGCCTTCTACATCCTGGGCTCCCTGGTCATCATCATCATGAACATTAACATGATCCCCGAAGCATTCCGTCAGATCTTCGTTGGTGCTTTCAATCCGGAAGCTGCCATCGGTGGTTTCGCCGGTGTAGCCGTTTCTCAGGCTATCAAATTCGGTGTTGCCCGCGGCCTGTTCTCCAACGAAGCTGGTATGGGTTCTACCCCGCATGCACATGCAATGGCTAAAGTAAACCATCCTTGCGATCAGGGTATGGTTGCTATGATGGGCGTATTCATCGATACCCTCATCATCCTGAACCTGACTGCTCTGGTAGTTCTGGTTACCGGTCAGCTGCAGTCTGCTGGTCAGGATCTGACCGGTGCGGCTCTGACCCAGGCTGCCTTCACTCAGGGCTTCGGCAGCTTCGGCTCCATCTTCATCGCAATCTGCATGTTCTTCTTCGCTTTCTCCACCATCGTTGGTTGGTACTTCTTCGGTGAGAAGAACGTTAAATACCTCTTTGGCCCCAAAGCAGTAAAAGTTTACGCAGCTCTGGTTGTTGTCTTCATCGTTATCGGTTCTACCCTGAAAGTTACTCTGGTTTGGAACCTGTCCGACCTGTTCAACAGCTTGATGGTTATCCCCAACGTTATCGGCCTGTGGGCTCTGAGCGGCGTTGTAAAAGATCTGTACAAAGATTGGGAAGCAAACAAACATGCTGCTAAAGTAAAATAACGAAACAGCTTTGACGGTTTAATCTCTTCGCACAATATGGCGCAGCGTCTGCAGACGCTGCGCCATTTTTGCGCGTGGGGATTCGGATTATTCCATAAATGGTACGTCTCTTTTTCCTGCTAAACGGGCAAAACGCCGGAGTTGGGGCGAAAAGCCCGCAAACAGGAAAAAGTGCTTGAAAAGAGAGGGGGCACGCCGTATAATCATAAAGGTTTTTTGCCCGCATGGGAAGGCCCCGTTGCGAATGTAGTGTAGATGAGGAGCGAGGTTAGGACAATATGGCTGACAATTTAAACCAAAAGATGCAAACGTGGGGGAAGGAATTTTTCATCCTGAACCTGGGTACCCTGCTGACCGCAGTGGGCTGCCACTTCTTTAAATTCCCCAATAACTTTTCCACCGGCGGTGTTACCGGTATCTCCATCGTGTTGGCGCACTACTTCCCCAACTGGAGCAACGGCACCATCGTTTCGGTGATCAACATCGCCCTGCTGCTTGTCGGCCTGCTGCTGCTGGGCAAGGACTTTGGCTTTAAGACCGCTTATGTAACCGTGGCCCTGTCGGCCATGCTCAAGGGCTTCGAGGTGCTGTGGCCGCTGACCAAGCCGCTGACCGACCAGCCGCTCATGGAGCTGATCTTCGGCGTGTTCCTGCCGGCCTGGGGCTCCGCTATGCTCTTTAATATCGATTCCTCCACCGGCGGTACCGACATTATCGCCATGGTGGTGAAGAAATACTCCCATATGCAGATCGGCAAGGCGCTGATGGGCGTGGACTTCTTGATCACCGCCATGACCTTCGTGGCCTTCGGTCCCACCACCGGTCTGTTCTCCATGCTGGGCCTGTTTGTCCGCTCCTACGCGGTGGATATGATCCTGGAGGGCATGAACACCTACAAGTCCTTCACCATCATCACCGACCAGGCCAAGCAGATCTGCGACTACATCAAGGATGAGCTGCACCGCGGCGCCACCGTTTACCACGCCGAGGGTATGTTTCAGCATACCGACAAGACGGTCATCATCACCGCCATGCGCCGCCAGGAGGGCATCAAACTCCAGGGCATCATCAAAAAAGCCGACCCCCACGCCTTTGTGCTCATCAGCAACACCAGCGAGATCATCGGCAAGGGCTTCCGCGGCGGTATCTAATATTTGGGCAAGAAAGTCAAAGAACGTCTCTTCGGAGGCGTTCTTTTTTTGCGGGAAAGCCCTTTTTTTGTGTGTCGATTTATGCTAAAATAGAACAAATATCCGCCAAGGAGGATGGTTCATGAGCCAATTTTCCACAGTGCTGTTCGACCTGGACGGCACCCTTACCGACCCGTTGGAGGGCATCACCAAAGCGGTGCAGTACGCCCTGCGGCACTACGGCATCCAGGTGGAGGACAACACCACCCTTTCCTGCTTTATTGGGCCCCCGCTGGTGGAGTCCTTCCAGGAGTTTTACGGGTTTTCCCCCGAAAAGGCCGCTGAGGCGACCTTGGTATACCGGGAGTACTTTGAGGAGACCGGCATCTATCAGAACAAGCTGCTGCCCGGCGTCCGGGAAACGCTGGAGCATCTGCGGGACCGGGGACTGACCTTGATGGTGGCCAGCTCCAAGCCGGAGGTGTTTGTACGCCGCATCCTGGATATGTTTGAGCTGAGCGGCTACTTTGCCTTTGCCGGCGGCTCCGACCTGGAGGGCAAGCGGCTGACCAAGGCGGACGTCATCGAGTATGTGCTGGCGGAAAACGGCATCACCGACCGCAGCGGCGTGGTGATGGTAGGCGACCGCAAGCACGACGTGGAAGGCGCGGCGGCCTGCGGGCTGCCCTGCATCGGGCTGCTGCTGGGGTATGGCAGCCGCTCGGAGCTGGAAGGGGCCGGCGCCATGGCCGTGGCAGAGGACTTTGACCAGCTGGAAAAGCTGATCTAAATAAATCGTTGGGGAAGGACGGGCTGCGGCCCGCCGGGACAGGAGGAAAGCAACATGGAGTTACTCAAACAGCGCATTCATAACGACGGCAATGTAAAGGACGGCGGCGTACTGAAGGTGGACAGTTTTCTCAACCACCAGATGGACATTGTGCTGCTCAACCAGATCGGCGAGGAGTTTGCCCGCCGGTTTGCCGGGGAAGGGGTCAACAAGATCCTGACCATCGAGGCTTCGGGCATCGGCATCGCCGCCATCGCCGCCCAGCACTTTAACAACGCCCCGGTGGTGTTCGCCAAAAAGACCCAGTCCAAAAACCTGGACGGCGAGCTGTATCTTTCCCGGGTGGAGTCCTTCACCCGCGGCACCGTGTTTGACATCCAGGTGTCCAAAAAGTTCATCGGCCCTGGCGATACCGTGCTGATCCTGGACGACTTTTTGGCCAAGGGCCAGGCGCTCATGGGCCTCATCGACATCGTGCATCAGTCCGGCGCCAAGCTGGCCGGCTGCGGCATCGTCATCGAAAAAGGCTTCCAGGGCGGCGGCGATATGCTGCGGCAGCGGGGCGAGCGGGTAGAATCGCTGGCCATCATCGAAAAATTTGAAGGCAATCAGGTGGTATTCCGCGACTAGGAAACCGCCGCAAAAAAGGGCAGGCGTACCGGTTTGGGCGCCTGCCTTGTTTTTTGCCCAAAACCGCTTTTGGAAAACGCGACAGTCAAACTAGACAAAAACGGAATAATATGACGAATTTTTTTCCAGACGGTTGTGCCCTTGGGGCAACATAGTGTATAATAAATGTACGAAAAGAGCGTCTTTTTTGGTCCGTTAGCCAGGCGGGCAGAAAGACAGCGCAGCAGAGGCTCCCCCGGCGCGATCCCACGGCCGAGTGCGAGCCTCTCCTGCGTTTTGGCAACGACACAGGTTTTGCATCCTGGCAGCAAGACCGAGAAAGGCGGGAGTATCATCATGGATTACATTATCGAGATGCTCAACATCACCAAGGAGTTCCCCGGGATCATCGCCAACGACAACGTCACCCTCCAGATCAAAAAGGGCGAGATTCACGCGCTCCTGGGGGAAAACGGCGCCGGAAAATCCACCCTGATGAGCGTGCTGTTCGGCTTGTACCAGCCGGAAAAGGGCGTCATCCGGAAAAACGGCAAGGAAGTCAAGATCCAAAACCCCAACGACGCCAACGACCTGGGCATCGGCATGGTGCACCAGCACTTTAAGCTGGTGCACAACTTCACCGTGCTGCAGAACATCGTACTGGGGGTAGAGACCACCAAAAACGGCGTGCTGAAGATGGACAAGGCCCGCCGGAAGGTGGTGGAGCTCAGTGAACGCTACGGCCTGAAGGTGGACCCGGACGCCCTCATCTCCGACATCACCGTGGGCATGCAGCAGCGCGTGGAGATCCTCAAGATGCTCTACCGCGACAACGAGATCCTCATCTTTGACGAGCCCACCGCCGTCCTCACCCCTCAGGAGATCGAGGAACTGATGAAGATCATGAAGGAGCTGGTGAAGGAAGGAAAGTCCATCGTCTTCATCACCCACAAGCTCAACGAGATCAAAGAGGTGGCCGACCGCTGCACCGTCCTGCGTAAGGGCAAGTATGTGGGCACCATCAACGTGGCCGACGTTTCCAAAGAGGAAATGAGCGAGATGATGGTGGGCCGCAAGGTCAACTTCGTGGTGGAGAAGGAGGAGCACACCCCCGGCGAAGCCATCCTGGAGGTCAAAGACCTGACCGTTAAGTCCAAGGAGACCGGCAAAAACGTGGTGAACCACGTGAGCTTCAACGTCCGCCGGGGCGAGATCGTCTGCATCGCCGGTATCGACGGCAACGGCCAGTCGGAGCTGGTGTTTGCCCTCACCGGCCTGATGCACACCGACGGCGGCACCATCTCCCTCAACGGGGAGGACATCACCCACGCCTCCATCCGCCACCGCAACGTGTCCGGCATGGCGCACATCCCCGAGGACCGGCACAAGCACGGCCTGGTGCTGGACTACAGCCTGGCCAACAACATGGCGCTGAAAAAATACTTCACCCCCGAGTTCCAGCACGGCGGATTTTTGGACTTCGGCAAGATCTACTCCTACGCCGACGGCCTTATTGAAAAATACGACGTCCGCAGCGGACAGGGCGCGGCCACCATCGCCCGCAGTATGTCCGGCGGTAACCAGCAGAAGGCCATCATCGCCCGAGAGATCGACACCGACCCGGATATCCTCATCGCCGTCCAGCCCACCCGCGGCCTGGATGTCGGCGCCATCGAGTACATCCACAAGCAGCTGATCCACCAGCGCAACGAGGACAAGGCGGTGCTGCTGGTATCGCTGGAGCTGGATGAGGTCATGAACGTCAGCGACCGCATCCTGGTGATCTACGAGGGCGAGATCGTAGCCGATCTGGACCCGAAGCAGGTGACCATCCAGGAGCTGGGCCTGTACATGGCTGGCTCCAAACGGGCAGAAACACACTAACGCCCCTGCCGGAAAGGAATGAGAAAACAGCATGGATAAGAAAAAACGTAACGGCCAGGGCTCGGGCGATTTTATCGCCTCCCTGGGTGCCATTGTGGTGGGCTTGCTGTTCGGCCTGCTCATCCTCTTTATCAGTAATCCTTCCCAGGCGCTGGGCGGCTTCAAGACCATCCTCATGGGCGGTTTCAGCGGCGGGCTCAAGGGCGTGGGCCAGGTGTTCTACTTCGCCACCCCCATCATCCTCACCGGTCTTTCGGTGGGCTTCGCCTTTAAGACCGGCCTGTTCAACATCGGTGCTTCGGGACAGTTCATCATCGGCGCCTGCGCGGCGGTGTATGTGGGCGTCAACTGGACCTTCCTGCCGGGCAGCATCCACTGGATCGTCGCCCTGCTGGCGGCCTTTGTGGCTGGCGGCCTGTGGGCCCTGCTGCCGGGCGTGCTCAAGGCGAAATCCAACGTAAACGAGGTCATCTCCACCATTATGATGAACTACATCGGTATGTACCTGGTGAACCTGGTGGTCAAGACCCAGATGTATGACAAGACCCGCAACCAGTCCATGCCGGTGGACCCGGACGCTGTCATCCCCAAAATGGGGATGGACAAGCTCTTCCCCAACTCCAGCGTCAACGGCGGCATCCTGATCGCGATCCTGATGGTGGTGCTGGTGTATATCCTTATGGAAAAGACCACCGTGGGCTTCGAGCTGAAGGCCTGCGGCCTCAACCGGGACGCCAGCAAATACTCCGGTATCAATGAGACCAAGAACATCATCCTTTCCATGGTCATCGCCGGTGCGCTGGCGGGCCTGGGCGGCGGCCTGCTGTATCTGGCGGGCTCCGGTAAGTTCATCGAGGTCAAGGACGTCATCGCCCCCGAGGGCTTCAACGGTATCCCCGTGGCGCTGCTGGGTCTTTCCAACCCCATCGGCATCCTCTTTGCCGGTCTGTTCATCTCCTACATCACCGTCGGCGGCTTCTACATGCAGCTGTATGATTTTGTACCGGAGATCATTGATATCATCATCGCTATCATCATCTACTTCAGTGCCTTCGCCATGATCTTCAAGAGCCTGCTGGGCAAGGCGAAAAAATCCCAGCAGAAGAAATCCTCCGGAGGTGACAAGTAATGCAAACGGTATATTTCCTCTTTCAGCAGACCATGTTCTTTACCATCCCGCTGCTGATCGTGGCGCTGGGCGGTATGTTCTCCGAGCGCAGCGGCGTGGTCAACGTAGCCCTGGAGGGTATTATGATCATGGGCGCCTTTACCAGCATCTACTTCATCAACGTGATGCAGGCTAACGGCATCATGGAGGGCCAGCTCCTGCTGCTCTGCGCCATCCTGGTGGCGGCGGCTACCGGCGTCATCTTCTCCCTGCTGCATGCCTACGCCTCCATCAACATGAAGGCAAACCAGGTCATCAGCGGTACGGCGCTCAATATGTTCGCCCCGGCGTTCGCCATCTTTGTGGCCCGGATGCTCCAGGGCGTTCAGCAGATCCCCTTTGCCAACCAGTTCTTGATCGATAAAGTCCCGGTGCTGGGCGACATCCCGGTTTTGGGGCCGCTGTTCTTCCAGAACACCTACATCACCACCTACCTGGGCTTTTTGATCCTCATCGGGGCGGCGTTCGTCATCTACAAGACCCGCTTCGGCCTGCGGCTCTGCGCCTGCGGTGAGCATCCCCAGGCGGCGGACTCGGTGGGCATCAACGTTTACAAGATCCGTTACGCCGGTGTGATGATCTCCGGCGCGCTGGGCGGCATCGGCGGCCTGGTGTTCGTGGTCCCCACCTCCACCAACTTTAACGCCACCGTTTCCGGTTACGGTTTCTTGGCGCTGGCGGTGCTGATCTTCGGTCAGTGGCGGCCCAAGAAGATCCTGCTGGCGGCGCTGTTCTTCGGTTTTATGAAGACCATCGCAGCGGCCTACTCGGTGATCCCGGTCATCAGCGGGCTCATGTCCAGCGAAATCTACAAGATGGTGCCCTACATCGCCACCCTGCTGGTGCTGGCGGTCACCTCCAAGAGCTCCCAGGCTCCCAGAGCCTCCGGCGTACCCTACGACAAGGGCAGCCGCTAAAACCAAACCATCCATCTCCCGCCGGTCCCCCGGCGGGAGATTTGTCCTTTCGGGAAGGGGCCGGGCTTGGCCTCTTCCGGTCAAAATCCATCCACCACACATCCCGGCGGCCGCTTTGGCTGCCAGAAAGGCGGTATCACCATGAGAATGTACGATATTATCGAAAAGAAACGCAACGGCGGAACACTTTCCCAGGAGGAGATCGCGTATTTTGTGCAGGGCTACACCAAGGGGGAGATCCCGGACTACCAGGCTTCCGCCCTGGCCATGGCCATCTATTTTCAGGGGATGACCAAGGAGGAGACCGCCCAGCTGACCTGGGCGATGGCCCGGTCGGGGGATATGGTGGACCTCTCCGCCATCCAAGGGGTGAAGGTGGACAAACACAGCACCGGCGGCGTCGGGGACAAGACCACCCTCATCGTGGCGCCGGTGGTAGCGGCCTGCGGCGCCAAGGTGGCGAAAATGTCCGGACGCGGCCTGGGTCACACCGGCGGTACTCTCGACAAGTTGGAAGCCATCCCCGGCCTTTCCACCAGCATCCCCAAGGAGCGGTTCTTTGAGATCGTCAACCAGGTGGGGGTGGCGGTCATCGGTCAGACCGGCAACCTGGCCCCGGCGGACAAAAAGCTCTACGCCCTGCGGGACGTGACCGCCACGGTGGACTCCATCCCGCTCATCGCTTCCAGCATCATGAGCAAAAAGCTGGCGGCCGGTTCCGACTGCATCCTGCTGGATGTCAAAACCGGCAACGGCGCCTTTATGAAGACGCTGGACGGCTCCATCGAGCTGGCCCAGGAGATGGTAGCCATCGGGGAGCACGCCGGACGGCGCACCGTGGCGCTCATTACCGAGATGGGCCGCCCGCTGGGCCACCTGGTGGGCAACGCCCTGGAAGTCCAGGAGGCGGTGGAGACCCTGCAGGGCCGCGGCCCCGAGGACCTGTACCAGGTGTGCGTGCAGCTGGCGGGGAATATGCTGTATCTGGCGGGGAAAGGAAGCTACGAGGACTGCTGCCGCATGGCCCAGCAGGCCATCGCCGACGGCAGCGCCCTGCGGAAGCTCAAAGAGATGGTAGCGGCCCAGGGCGGGGACATTTCCTGCCTGGAAGACCCCAGCCGTTTCCCGCAGACGGCCTGCCACCATGTGGTCAAAGCCCGGCAGAGCGGCTACATTACCGCTATGGACACCGAAGCCATCGGCATCACCTCGGTGGTGCTGGGCGCCGGACGGGCCAGCAAGGAGGACGCCATCGACTACGCCGCCGGACTGCGTATCTCCAAAAAGACCGGCGAATGGGTGGAGGAAGGCCAGGAGCTGGCGGTGCTGTACACCAACCGCCCCGAAGCGCTGGCCGAGGCGGAGGAGCGCTACCAGAAGGCCGTGACCATCGGCCCCGACGCGCCCGAAGCCCTGCCGCTGGTCCAGGCCCGGGTGACCGCCGAGGGCATGGAGCGGCTTTAGGGGGATGCTTTGCCCCGTACCGCAGAAAACCCCGGAAAATGCCTTTAATTTTCGCTTTTGTCATAAAATATTCAAAAGAAGATACTGCCAAAGGTTTGACAAATCCTATGCCCGGGGGGTACAATAGAGAAGATTATGAAAGTATGCTGCGTGCCCGGTTTTCCGGGGACGTTTCCCCGTAAAAGAACATGAGGTGTTAAGAAAGACTATGGGACTGATGGACAAGATTTTCGGAACCTATTCCGAAAGAGAACTCAAACGGATTTACCCCATCCGGGATAAGGTTCTGGCCTTGGAGGAGGACTTCTCCAAACTCAGCGATGAGGAACTCAAGGGGATGACCCCCAAGCTCAAGGCCCGGCTGGAAGCCGGCGAAACGCTGGACGATATCCTGCCGGAAGCCTTTGCCACCTGCCGGGAGGCTTCCTGGCGCGTACTGGGTATGAAACACTTCCCGGTACAGATCATCGGCGGCATCGTGCTCCATCAGGGCCGTATCGCAGAGATGCGCACCGGTGAAGGTAAGACCCTGGTAGCGACCCTGCCGGTTTACCTGAACGCCCTGACCGGAAAAGGCGTCCACGTGGTCACCGTCAACGACTACCTGGCCAAGCGTGACTCCGAGCAGATGGGCAAGGTGTACCGTTGGCTGGGCCTGAGCGTGGGTCTGGTCATCCACGATATCGAGCCCGAGCAGCGCAAAGCCGCTTACCAGGCCGACATCACCTACGGTACCAACAACGAGTTCGGTTTCGACTACCTGCGTGACAACATGCAGATCTATAAAGAAAACCGCGTCCAGCGCAAATACTACTTTGCCGTAGTGGACGAGGTGGACTCCATCCTCATCGATGAAGCCCGTACCCCGCTGATCATCTCCGGCCGCGGCGACAAGTCCACCGACCTGTACAAGGTGGCGGACCAGTTTGCCCGCACCCTGAAGATGGTGAAGATCAAAGAGCTGGACGACAAAGAAGAGCACGACGACACCGTCGACGGCGACTACATTGTGGACGAAAAGGCCAAGACCGCCACTCTGACCAAGTCCGGCGTGAAAAAGGCCGAGGCCTTCTTCAATGTGGAAAACCTGATGGATATGGAAAACTCCACCCTGCAGCACCACATCAACCAGGCCATCAAAGCCCACGGCACCATGCACCGCGACATCAACTACGTGGTCAAGGACGGCGAGATCGTCATCGTCGACGAGTTCACCGGCCGTATGATGCAGGGCCGCCGTTACAGCGAAGGCCTGCACCAGGCTATCGAGGCCAAGGAGCACGTGGAGGTCAAGCGTGAGTCCAAGACTCTGGCTACCATCACCTATCAGAACCTGTTCCGTATGTACGAGAAGCTGTCCGGTATGACCGGTACCGCTATGACCGAGGAGCAGGAGTTCCGCGAGATCTACGGCATGGACGTTATCGAGATCCCCACCAACAAGCCGGTGATCCGTATCGATATGCCCGATGTGGTCTACAAGACCGAGCGCGCCAAGTTCAACGCCGTTATCGAGCAGATTATCGAGTGCCACAAAAAAGGCCAGCCTGTTCTGGTCGGTACCGTATCCATCGAAAAATCCGAGGCGCTGTCCTCTCTGCTGAAAAAGCGCGGCATCCAGCATCAGGTGCTCAACGCCAAGTACCACGAGAAGGAAGCCGAGATCGTAGCACAGGCCGGCCAGCTGGGTGCTGTGACCATCGCCACCAACATGGCAGGCCGTGGTACCGACATTATGCTGGGCGGTAACGCCGAATATCTGGCCAAAAACCAGATGCGCAAGGAAGGCTACTACGAGGAGCTGATCAGCGAGGCGACCGCCTTCGGCGATACCGACGACCAGGAGATCATCGACGCCAGAAAACGCTTCTCCGAGCTGGAGAAGGAGTTCAAGGCCAAGCTGAAACCCGAGGCCGAGAAGGTCTGCGAGGCAGGCGGCCTGTTCATCATCGGTACCGAGCGTCACGAGTCCCGCCGTATCGACAACCAGCTGCGCGGCCGTTCCGGCCGTCAGGGCGACCCGGGCTGCTCCCGGTTCTACCTGTCCCTGGAGGACGACCTGATGCGTCTGTTCGGCGGCGAGCGCATCAACAGCCTGATGGACACCCTGAAGATCGACGAGGATATGCCCATCGAAAACCGGATGCTTTCCGGCACCATCGAGACCGCCCAGAGCAAGATCGAGGGCCGCAACTTCGGTATCCGTAAAAACGTGCTGCAGTTCGACGACGTTATGAACAAACAGCGTGAGATCATCTACGGCCAGCGCAACAAGGTGCTGGACGGCGAGAGCCTGCGGGACAACATCTACGCCATGCTGGATGAGACCGTAGACGCTGCTATGGATATGTACCTGACCGAAGGGGTAGAGCCGGCCCACTGGAACCTGGAGGGCTTCAAGAACTACTTCATCGGTATGATCGCCGGCGATCTGCTGGATCTGGACGAAGAAGCACTGGCCAAGGTCGACCGCACCGAACTGGCCCAGAAGATCAAAGACAAGGTCATGGACCTGTACCACAAGCGGGAAGAGGAACTGACCGAGCCGGTCATCCGCGAGCTGGAGCGTGTCGTCCTGCTTAAACAGGTAGACACCAAGTGGATGGACCACATCGACGCCATGGATGAACTGAAGAAGGGCATCTACCTGCGCTCCTACGGACAGAAAGACCCGGTGGTCGAGTACCGTATGGAAGGCTTTGATATGTTCGACGAGATGGTTGCCGGTATCCGCGAGGAGACCGTCAAGATCCTGCTGCTGGCTCCCTTCCGCCGCGTAGAGCAGCCGGTGGTCACCAAGGTGACCAACCCGGCCCAGGAAGCAGCCCAGGGCGAAGGCCAGGCAGAAGCTCCGGCCCAGGAGGAGGCTCCGGCTCAGCAGCCCAAGACCGCCTTCCAGATGCCCAAGCGCGAGCAGGTAGCGGTTCCCACCGGCACCAGCTCCGACGGCACCCTGAGCCCCACCACCGTTAAACGCCAGGGCAAGAAGGTCGGCCGCAACGATCCCTGCCCCTGCGGAAGCGGCAAAAAGTATAAGAAATGCTGCGGGAAGTAACCCTTCCCGGTAAAGAAAAAAGCGCCTGTCCCGGCTGGGACAGGCGCTTTTTGCGTGGAGGAAGGACAGAAGGGGACTGCCAAAATTGATGGATTTTTAACGAAATATTACACAAATTCAACCGGTTTTCCACAGCAAAACGCAGGGTTTTGCGGCGAATTTCGGGGAAAGAAGGGCGGAAAAACCAAAGCAAACCGGAAAATCTTTGGCGATATTGTACAAGACCCACCAATGGAATTCTACAAGGGCGGTCGTATAATTTTCACATTTTCTCCTTGAAAATAGGGAGTGAATTTATTATAATTGAATAGTACCCGGTGCCGTGGCGGGAAAACAACCCGCCCCATGCACACGGATCAGGTTTTACCGGCCGGGATGTCCCGGCCTGCCGGGGAAAGCCCGGTGTATTAGAAAGGGGCGATGCTGAGATGAGACAATATCTCGCAGGTAAAATCAGAAATGTTGCGTTAGCCGGCCATGGAGGTTCCGGAAAGACCTCTCTGGCAGAAGCCCTGCTCTACAAGAGCGGTGCTGCCGACCGTTTGGGCAAAGTAACCGAAGGAAACACCGTTTGTGACTACGATCCCGAAGAGATCAAGAGAAAAACTTCGATTTCCACCGCAGTTGCTCCCTTTACTTGGGGTTCCAATAAGATCAATATCATCGATACGCCCGGACTCTTCGACTACGAAGGAGAGATGAACGAGGGCATCCGCGCTGCAGAAAGCGTACTGATCGCCGTTTCCGGCAAATCCGGCGTAAACGTCGGCACCGAAAAAGCATACAAGCTGGCAAAAGCCTCCAACAAGGCCACCATGTTCTTCGTGACCAAGCTGGACGCAGAAAATGCCGATTATTATAAAGTACTCGAAGGCCTGAAGGCTCAGTTCGGTCCCTCCGTCTGCCCCATCGTGGTGCCGTATGTAGAGGACCACAAGGTTAGATGCTACATCAACCTGATCGACAACAAAGCTTACACCTACAACGAAAAGGGCGAGCCCTCCGAGGTGGAGATCCCGGATATGGGCCACCGCCTGGAAGGTCTGGTCTCCGCAATTTCCGAGGCTGTGGCCGAGACCGACGAGGCTCTGTTCGAGAAGTACTTCTCCGGTGAGCAGTTCACCCGCGACGAGATCATCAAGGGTATCCACGACGGTGTTCTCACCGGCGCTATCTCCCCGGTACTCTGCGGCTGCGCTCTGGACCTGTCCGGCGTGGATATGCTGCTGGACTGCCTGGTCGACCTGCTGCCCTCTCCTTGGGAACAGGGCTCCGAAATTGCCACCGATAAGGACGGCAATCCCGTTGAAATCAAATGCACCGACGAGGCGCCGCTGGCTGCCTTCGTCTTCAAGACCATCGCCGACCCCTTCGTGGGCAAAATGTCCCTGGTGAAGGTGGTTTCCGGTAAACTGGCCGCCGATTCTGCCGTGGTGAACTCCCGCACCGGCCAGCCGGAGCGCATGGGTAAGATCGTTTACGCCCGCGGCAAGAAACAGGAAGACACCGCCTTCCTCACCGCTGGTGATATCGGCGCCGTCAGCAAGCTGGCTACCGCCCAGACCGGCGACTCCCTCTGCGACCCGAAACTGGTGGTCTCCTTCGAGCCCATCACCTTCCCGGCTCCCTGCATGTCCATGGCCATCCGTACCAAGGACAAAGGCGACGAGAGCAAGATCGCAGCCGGTATCCAGCGTCTGATGGAAGAGGACCCCACCTGCTCTTACGAGAACAACGTGGAGACCAAACAGCAGCTTCTCAAGGGCTTGGGCGAGCAGCACCTGGATGTGCTGGTTTCCAAGCTGAAGAATAAATTCGGCGTAACGGTCGAGCTGGAGACTCCCCGTGTGGCCTACCGTGAGACCATCCGCAAGAAGGTCAAGGTCCAGGGCCGTCACAAGAAACAGTCCGGCGGTCACGGCCAGTTCGGTGATGTTTGGATCGAGTTCGAGCCCTGCGACAGCGAGGGCCTGGTATTCGAGGAGAACGTCTTCGGCGGCGCCGTTCCCAAGTCCTTCTTCCCCGCTGTGGAAAAGGGCCTGCAGGATTGCGTGAAACAGGGCACCCTGGCTGGTTACCCCATGGTCGGCCTGAAGGCTACCCTGGTGGACGGTTCTTATCACCCGGTGGACTCCTCTGAAATGTCCTTCAAGATGGCGGCTACCCTGGCTTACAAGGCCGGTATCCCCCAGGCATCCCCGGTAATCCTGGAGCCCATCGGCAACCTGAAGGTCTATGTACCGGACGCCAACACCGGCGACCTGATCGGCGACCTGAACAAACGCCGCGGCCGCATCCTGGGCATGAACCCGTCGGAAGACGGCCTGCAGGAGATCGAGGCCGACGTACCCATGAGCGAGATGGCGGACTTTGCTACCGCTATGCGCTCCATGACCCAGGGCAGAGGCTCCTTCCAGCTGACCTTCGCCCGCTATGAGCAGCTGCCGCAGAACCTGGAAGCCAAGGTTATCGAAGAGGCCAGCAAATTCATGACGCAGGAATAATCCGGTATCCGGATTTCCCCATACTCCGTCCCCCCAATCGGGAGGGCGGAGTTTTTTTGCGCAAAAAAGCCCCCGGCCGGGGGCCGGAGGCAAAGATGGGGGTTATTCCACCGAGGAGGTGCTGGCAGCCAGGCGGCCGGCCAGGACGGTGATGTCGTCGTCGTGGGCGTCATTGCGGCGTAGGCGGGCGGTGGAGGCGATGTCGTCGCAGAGGGATTGCAGCGGGCCGTCGTCGGCAAACTGCTCAATAAGGGTACGGATCCAGTCGGTGCCGGAGGCGGTGGCCCCATCGGACACCATGACCACCAGGTCGCCGGCCTCCAGCCGCAGGCGGCTGTGCTCAAAGGCGGCATCGGTGAGGATGCCCACCGGGAAGGAGGTGGACTCCACATACCCGGCCTTTCCGCCCCGCTTGAGGAAGGTGGGGGCGGCACCGGCCTTGTAGAAATCGGCCTGGCCGGTGTACAGGTTGACGGCGGTCATGTCGATGGTGGAGAGGGACTCTTCCCCGGATTTGACCAGCAGGGCGGAGTTGACGATCTTCAGGGAAGGGTCATAGCCCACATCCGCCCCGATGAGTTTGGAAAGCAGGGAGACGGTCATGGCGGAGTCCACCGCCGCCGCCGTGCCGCTGCCCATGCCGTCGCTGAGGATCAGGTGGGCCACCGAGCCGCGGTCGATGAAGGTGGTGCAGGCGTCGCCGCAAAGGCGGGCTCCCTGGCAGGTGTGCTGGCAGGAGGCAAACTCCATGGTAAAGGCGGCCTTCTCCCGGAAGGTCAGGCGTACCACCTCCTGGGGCTGGTCTTCGCCGTCGGAAAGGGCTCCCGGCGGCAGCAGGAGGGTAGTCTCCTCCGGCAGGTCGATGAGGCAGCCGCACAGCTGGGAAAGGGCCTGGGCGGTTTGGGCGCGGTCCAGACGGGCCAGCTTGTGGGGGGAGAGGTACAGCTGCAAAAATAGCCGCTCCTGCTGGTCCCGGTAGCAGTTGATGTTGCGGGCGGGGATGCCCTCCTGTTCCAGATAGTCGCTGACCTTGAGGGTCAGGCGGTTGTCGAAACCGTCCACCGCCGCCAGCTCCCCGGCAAAGCCGGACAGCATGTCCGCCATGCCCTCAAACTGGTCGGTGACCACCGAGCGCACCCGGGCCACCTTGCGGGAAAGGCCCTCCCGGACGCGGAACTCCTGGTAGCCGGTGTTGATGCGCTCCACCAGCTGGCTTTTGCGGCGGCAGCGGGCGGAAAGGGGATAACCCAGCATCTCCTCGGTGACCTGGCCTTCTTGGCGGAGGGTATCGGTCAGGTTGTTGAACACCCCCATACAGTCGGTGTATTCCTGCTGCCAGCAGCGGGAGCGGAAGGAGCAGCTGCGGCAGACGGCGTCGATGGCGCCGTGGTACACCTGGCCGATGTCCGCTGCCTGCATCTCCCCTAGCTTTTGGGAGACCTGGCGGGTGGTCAGGGCGATGTCCTTGAGGGCCGCCGCCGCGTCGGCCATGCGGGCCAGCAGCAGGTCCCGCAGGCCCTTGTCCGAGCCGCGGTCCAGGGTGCGGAAGACCTTCCCCCGCAAAAAGCGCATGGCGCTGGGGGGAAGCAGCAGCAGGGCCGCGCCGGAGGAAAGGCTTTCGATGAGCATGGGCAGGGTGGCCGGGCTGCCGCCGGAAAGGAGGTTCACCGCGGTGGAGGCCAGCAGGTAGGCAAAGACCACCCCGGCCTTGCCCAAGGGGGAAAAGACCCCGGCGATGAGCCCGCCGAAGGCCATGGCGCCCAGCAGGCTCATGCGGGGGAAGAGGGCCAGCGCCACCGAGCAGCCGCACAGCGCCCCGGCGGCCGACCCCAGCGGCACCCCGCCCAGCAGGGCGCAGAGCATGACGGTGAAGCTGCCCAGGGCTCGTCCGGGGGAAAGGGTGCCCAGGGTGACGCTGCTTAGGGCAAGGAGGAAGATACAGGCCGAAGCGCCCAGGCAGGCGGCGTCGGAGCGTTTGGCGGTGAGCAGGCCCTGCCCCAGGCGGAAACTGTGCAGGCTGCGGCCGAAGAAATAGGCCGAGGCCCCGGACAGTACCGACTCGCAGAGGGCCAGCACCCCGTCAAACCAGGGGGAAGGCCCGGCCAGCGCCACCGCCAGGGAGGGGAGCAGCAGCCCGCCGGAGGCCAGCAGGGGGGCAAGGGGCAGGGGGCGGCGGGCCAGCGGCGTCGGGTCCAGGGCCCAGCGCAGCACCGCCACGATGACCGCCGCCGCCACATAGCGCATACTGAAGGTGGCGCCCCGGGGCAGGAGTACCCCGCCCAGCAGGCTGCCGGCCACCGCGCCCAGGGCGGTGGAGATCAGCTGGCGGCGGGGACAGACGGCACACAGGGCGGTGCCGAAGGGGGAGATCTCCTGCAGCAGGCTCCCCATAGCAAAAAACAGGCCGCCCATCCCCCAAAGGGCAGGCTCCAGCAGGTGTCGGTAGGTCAGGGCGGTCTGCCGGGTGCGGTCCCGGACAGCGACCCCAACAAAATCGGTGCGGTTTTTCATAGGTAGGTCCCCTTTCTGCGGAATTTGACATAAAATGAAACTTTTGCATCGTAAGGCTGCAAAATCCAGCGGAATCCGGGTGCGGATTTCCTGCGGTTTCCTTCTTTCCCAATATACCACCATCTTCCCGGGGAAGTTGTCAGTTTGCTGGGACAAAAGTTGCCGAAACCCGCAAAAGGCTGGGGCAGAAGGGGGAGGGGACCGGTCCAATCCTTGCTTTTAAAAATGGACATAAAGTGCTGACTCGCGGTGAAGATTTTGTTTAATCGGTACAGAACACGATGATTTTTGTGTGTTTTTTATAATTTAGCCTTGATTTTTTGACGTACAGATATATAATTGGTAACATCTTAAAAATGATAAGGCATTTTTAAGGATTTTTTGAGAAAGAGGTGAGCGGATGTCTTATCATTATCTTGTAGATATCGCGTTGATTTTGTTTTCCACAAAGCTGCTGGGTGTCATCACCAAACGGCTGCAGATGCCCCAGGTTGTGGGTGCGCTTTTGGCCGGTTTGCTGCTGGGCCCGGCATGTCTGGACGTGCTGCAGGGGACGGAATTTTTGAAGCAAATCTCCGAGATGGGCGTCATTGTCATGATGTTTACCGCCGGTTTGGGCACCAACCTGGAGGACCTGAAGCAGACCGGTAAGGCCGGTATGCTGGTGGCGGTGTGCGGTGTACTGGTGCCGCTTGTTATGGGAGCGGGGCTGGCGTACTTCTTTAACCAAAGCGGCGACCCCAACGCCCTGATGCAGGACATATTCATCGGCGTGGTACTGACCGCTACCTCGGTTTCCATCACCGTAGAGACCCTCAAAGAGATGGGCAAGCTGACCACCAGCGTGGGTAACACCATCCTGGCGGCGGCCCTCATCGACGACGTGCTGGGTTTGGTGGCCCTGACGGTGGTCACCAGCATCGGCGGCGGGGCAGGTGTCAGCCTGCCGGTGGTGCTGCTGAAGATCGTGGCCTTCTTCGTCTTCGTTGTGGTGGTCGGCTGGGGCGTCAACCGCCTGCTGGGCTGGTACACTGCCAACGTCCGTTCCACCGACCTGCAGCGTTACCCGCTGTTCGCCTTTATCCTCTGCCTGCTGCTGGCCTACTGCGCCGAGGAATTCTTCGGGGTGGCGGATATCACCGGCTCCTTTGCTGCCGGTCTGATCATTGGCACTACTTCCAAGGCCAAGTACATCGAGACTAAGTTTGCCCCGCTGTCCTATCTGTTCCTGACACCGGTCTTCTTTGCCAGCATCGGCATGGAAGCGGTGCTCCCCGCTATGAGCGGCAGCCTGATCCTCTTCTCGGTGCTGCTGGTGGTGGTGGCGGTGCTGTCCAAGATGATCGGCTGCGGTCTGGGCGCCAAGCTCTGCCGCATGAGCACCCACCAGAGCATCCAGGTGGGCGTGGGCATGGTCTGCCGTGGTGAGGTAGCGCTGATCGTGGCCAACAAGGGCTCCGAGCTGGGGCTTATGCCGGACATCTTCTTCGGGCCGGTGATCATTATGGTGGTGGTGACCACCATCCTGACCCCCATCCTGCTGAAACTGGCTTACCATTCCGAGGCGGCTTATGCCGACCTGCAGGCCAGCCAGCTGGTGGACCGCTACGACGAGGTGGAGCAGATGGACTACATCTCCGAGCAGCTGCTGCGTGCCAATGAGCATATGATGAAAAAGGGCCGCAAAAAAGCAAAATAACCGAGCGAAACGCTCCGGGACCCGAAGGCCGTACCCTGGCCCGCGGTCCTCTGGGATATCTTCCTTTGGCGCACCGGATGGCAACCCCGCCCGGTGCGCCGTTTTGTCCCCGGGGGCTTGACAAATCGCCTGGGAGGGCATATCATAAAAATGTTATAGCACCCAAACCGATGAGTAAGAAGAGTAAGCACCGTCTTGCCTTGCAGAGAGCCGCCGGAAGCTGAAAAGGCGGCAGGACGAGGACCGTGCCCAATGGGCTTACGAGGGCGGCCCCAACGGGAGAGCATCTCCCCAGTAGGCGCCGACGGGAAGCTGACCCGTTATCCGGCAGCACCGCATGATCGTGCGGGAAAAGGGGGCAGGCTCCGCAGGAGTTTGCCAAGATGGGTGGCACCGCAGAAGAGCTTGACGCGCTTCTGTCCCAGGTACGGCAGCCAGTGTTTGGCCGCCGCCGGGACAGGAGCGCTTTTTTCTTTGTCCGGGCCGTCCCATATATATAGGAAGATTTTGCATGAAAATACCAGAAAGGATGGTTATTTATGACCGAACAGAACACCGTACTGCCTACCGCAGCCAACACGGAAGAAAAACCGGAGAAAAAGAAGGTCATCTTCTCCGGCATCCAGCCCACCGGCGTCTTCACCCTGGGCAACTACCTGGGCGCCGTCCGCAACTGGGGCCAGTTCCAGAACGACTACAACTGCCTGTACTGCATCGTCAACCAGCACGCCATCACCGTGCGCCAGGACCCGGCGACCCTCAAAAAACAGACCCTGTCCTCCTACGCGCTGATGCTGGCCTGCGGCATCGACCCCAAGCGCTCCATCGCCTTCATCCAGAGCCATGTACCGGCCCACGCCGAGCTGGCTTGGGTGCTCAACTGCTACACCCAGTTCGGCGAGCTCAGCCGCATGACCCAGTTTAAGGATAAATCCGCCAAACACGCCGACAACATCAACGCCGGCCTCTTTACCTATCCGTCCCTGATGGCGGCGGACATCCTGCTGTACCTCACCGACCTGGTGCCGGTGGGTGTGGACCAGAAGCAGCATCTGGAACTGAGCCGCGACATCGCCACCCG
Source organism: Oscillospiraceae bacterium (assembly GCA_019423755.1). Lineage (GTDB taxonomy): Bacteria > Bacillota > Clostridia > Oscillospirales > Ruminococcaceae > Negativibacillus. The sequence continues at coordinate 66,485 of JAHZAU010000002.1, read as the reverse complement.
CTTCAACGGCCTTTACGGCAACGTGTTCCACCTGCCGGAGCCCTACATCCCCAAAACTTCCGCCAAGATCATGTCCCTGGCGGACCCCACCAAGAAGATGTCCAAGTCCGACGAGAACCCCAACGGCTTCATCACCATCCTGGACCCGCCGGAAACCATCATCAAGAAGTTCAAACGCGCCGTCACCGATTCCGATACCCGCGTCTGCTACGCCGAGGGCAAAGACGGCATCAACAACCTCATGTCCATCGTCAACGCCATCACCGGCAAGAGCTTCGAGGAGATCGAGCAGGAGTTTGACGGCAAGGGCTACGGCGACTTCAAAGCTTATGTGGGCGAAGTGGTGGCCGAGGAGCTGCGGCCGGTCCGCGAGGAGTACGACCGCCTGATGAAGGAAAAGGCCTACCTGGAAGACTGCTACCGCGAAGGCGCCCGTCAGGCTTCCCAGCTGGCTCAGCGCACCCTGGACAAGGTATACAAGAAGGTCGGCTTCCTGCCTTTGGGCAAGTAAGCCGCAGGAAAGAACCAAAAGGAGGCGGTGGGCATGACCCACAAAGGGTGGATGCTCTACGACCGGGCCGAGGCCCAGCGCAACCGGGAGTACATCCAGCTGTATGAGGACGCCTGCCGGGAGCGCTTCCCCCAGCTGTCCATCCAGGTGGTGCTGCTGGAAGAGCTGGACTTCGGCGTCTGGGACGGCAAGGCGGTGTTGTGGTACCAGGGCGAGCCGGTGGACCCGCCGGACTTTGCCATCTGCCGTATGCGCTACCCGCTGCTGACCCGGCAGCTGGAACAGATGGGGGTGCGGTGCTTTAACTGCTACGACACCGCGCTGCTCTGCAACGACAAGGCCCGCACCGGCCAGCTGGCGGCGGGGCTGGGGGTGCCGGTCATCGACACCCGGTTTTATAAGAACAAATACAAGGCCTCGGCCCTGCGCTGGGAGCGCTTCCCGGCCATCGTCAAGACCGCCGGCGGCCACGGGGGGAAGAACGTCTTCCTGGCCCGGGACCGTCGGGAATTGGAGGACGCCCTGGAGCAGATGGGCCACTGGGACTTTGTAGTACAGCCCCAGGTGGAGGGCCCGCCGGGCCAGCCGCCCCGGGACCTGCGGGTCTATGTGGTGGGAAACCGCATCTGCGCGGCGGTGCTGCGCTCTGCCCGGGAGGGCTACCGCGCCAACTACGGGCTGGGCGGTTCGGCCCGGCTGTATGAACTGTCCGACGGGCAGCGCCAGCTGGTGGAGCGCATCCTCGGCCAGGTCCGGCTGGACCTGGGCGGGGTGGATTTCCTCTTTGACCGGCAGGGGGAACTGGTCTTTAACGAGATCGAGGACGTGGTGGGCGCCCGGATGCTTTACGCCTGCAGCCAGGTGGACCTGGTAGGGGAGTATCTGGAGCACATCGCCCGCTGCCTGAGCCATACCAAAGAATAAAAGGAGCAAAAACTGTGACCAATCGACTGTATGATCTGGACAGCTATGTGACCCGGTGCCAAAGCCCGGTGCTCGCCTGCTGCCAAGGGAAGAAAAACGGCCTGGAAGGATGGCTGGTGGAGCTGGAATCCACCTGCTTCTTCCCGGAAGGGGGCGGCCAGCCCAGCGATACCGGAACCTTGACCCAAGGGGAACATCAGGTAAAGGTTTTGTACGTCTTTGAAGAGGAGGGCCGGGTGCAGCATCTGTGCGACGGCCTGCTGGAAACCGGAGCCGAAGCGGTGGGAGAGCTGGACTTTGCCCGGCGGTTTGCCCACATGCAGACCCACTGCGGTGAGCACATCCTCTCGGGTGTCATCTGGAACGAGTACGGCCTGCGCAACGTGGGCTTCCATATGGGACATGAAAACACCATCGACATCGCCGGGGAACTGACCATGGCCCAGTGCCGGGAGATCGAGCGGCGGGTCAACGCCATCATCTGGGAGGACCGGCCGGTGCATGTCAGCTACCCGGACCCGGAGACCCTGGCCACCCTGCCGGTGCGCAAGCGCCCGGAGGTGGAGCACCTGCGGGTGGTGGAGATCGAAGGCTGCGACTGGTGCGGCTGCTGCGGCACCCATGTGGCCCGCACCGGCGAGATCGGCCTGCTGAAGATCGTGGACTGCATGCGCTACAAGGGCGGCAGCCGGCTGACCTTCCTCTTTGGCGGGGCAGCCATGGAGGACTACGCCGACAAGCACCAGGCACTGCGGGAACTGGGCGCCCAGCTTTCCTGCAAGCCGTTGGAGGTGCCCGCCTGTGTAGAGAAGCTCCAGCAGGAGCTGACCCAGGCCAAGGCGGCCCTTTCTCAGATGAGCCGCCGTCTGGCGCAGCAGACCGCGCAGGCCCTGCTTGCCCAGGGGAAAACCTTGCCCTGGGGGGAAGGCCAGGTGCGGTGGGCCTTTTTGGCCGACGCCCAGACCGACTTTGACACCGCCCGGGAGCTGGCCATGGCTCTTTCCAAGGAGGAAGGGGTGCTCTGCACCGTCTTCTACTTGGAGGAAAACGGCGCCCGGTATGCCCTGTCGGTAGGCAGCAGCGCTGAAGGGGACCGGCTGGGGCAGCTTTGCCGCCAGCTCAACAGCCTCTTTGCCGGAAAAGGCGGCGGCCGTGGGGTCTGCTGCGGCAGCCTGGGTCAGGCCGTCACCGCCGAACAGCTGGAAGAAGCGGTCCGAAATTTCTGCCAGCAATAAAAAAGCACGCAAAAAAGCAGTCCCCACGGGGACTGCTTTTTCTTTTTCGGTTGGTTTGGAGAAGGCCGGTTAATAATTGCGGTAGCCCCGCAGGGAGTAGAGGATGAGGATCGGACCCACCACCGGGATCACCGAAAGGACGGTGAAGAGGATGCGCTGGCGATAGGCGTACTGCAGGAAGATCAGGTAGTAGACCACTACTGTCAGCACCCAGGAAGCCAGGCTCAGCAGGGAGTAGGTCAGGCCGCCGATGAACGGCAGGCGCACGCCGATGCTGGAGAAGATGGAGAGCAGCGGTAGGGCATAGGCCAGAGGAAGATTATACAGGTAGCGGTTGAGCTGGGGGGAGTGGTACTTGAGGGTATCGCCGATGTAGCCCATGACATAAAGGTTAAAGAAGGGGATGAAGGCGAGCCACGGGGTGTTGATGCAACGCATCCGGCCTAGCTTGTAAAGGGCGAAGGCGGAAACCAGGTAGACCGCCAGGGAGACCATCTGGGAGCTTACATAAAAAGCATGGAACATAAAAAGCGTCCTTTCTTGGGCTTAGGGTGTGTTTTCGGGATGAGCTTATTATATCAAAGTATGGGAAAAAATCAATGAAAACACGCGGCGCGGCCCCAAAAGGCCGTGGCAGAATTTTCTTTTGATAATGCGCCAGCGGCGGCTCATACTATGGTTGCAAACGAAACAGGACCTTGCGCAGGCGGCGGAAACGAAGGACCCGGCCCCAAACGGCTGGATGTCCGATTTCGCGCGGCCGGGTCCGCTTGGTTTGCCAATGATAGAACGAATATAAGGAGTGTATCCCTCATGAACAGCAACAATTCTTACAGCAGCAACAAGCTGGTCGTTCCCGAAGCCAAAGAAGCTATGAACAAATTCAAGATGGAAGCTGCCAACGAAGTAGGCGTTACCCTGAAACAGGGCTACAACGGCGACCTGACCTCCCGTGAGGCTGGTTCCGTCGGCGGCCAGATGGTCAAAAAGATGATCGAGGCTTACGAGAACTCTGTCAAATAAAAGACCCCCCAAATAACGGGAGCCGCTCCGGCCAAAGCCGGGGCGGCTTTTCTATTTATGCATAATAATGTAAATATATGCATAATGATTGAAGATGGATGGGTAAAAAACCCAAAACAGGAGAAAACACGGGGATTCTGGAAAATCATGCAGGAGAAAAAGTGATTTCCTATAAAATACAGCTATATGCCAGAAAAGGATTAACTCTAGTAATATTGGATAAAATCCCGAGAAAAAACTAGCTATTAAGGACGAGCGTTGAAAAAATTGTACAGGAAACATGGTTTCACTTAGGACACTTTGACGATTTACTTCACTGATGCGAGATGATATAATTTATAAAAATTCACGGATTGTTTTCAGTAGAATGTCTGCTGGAAGCAGGACGGGATTGGGAATCGCTCTTGAGCGAAGGACGGCAACCGCAAAAACAGGGCCCTGTTTTTCATCCTGGAGACTCCAGGATGAATGGATCTTGTGAGAAGCGGAGGAGCCGGACGGATGGGAACGATCGCTCAAGGGTTTGGTAAGGAGGTCAGCAATGAAAAAGTACGCATTGAAGAGAATCCTGTCCGGGTTTCTCACGGTATTGATCGTATTTGCGGTCAACTTTGTGATCATTAAGAGCGCCCCCGGCGACCCGATTCGGACGCTGATGGGCCCCGACAACGACAGCCCGGAGCTGCGAGCTGCCCTGGAAGAAAAATACGGCCTGAACAAGCCGCTTCCAGTCCAGTTTGTCAGCTACCTGAAGACCGCTGCTAGCGGCGACCTGGGTATTTCCATCATCTATAACCGCCCGGTTACCGATATGATCGGAGAAAAGGTCGGCGCCACCGTGCTGCTGGGTCTGACATCGGCTCTGCTGTCTGCGGTACTGGGTACCTTCACCGGCATCCTGGCCGCCAAAAACGAGGGCTCTGTTATGGACGCCGCCTTCTCGGGAACTTCTTACGTACTGAACTCGGTACCGTCTTTCTGGTTGGGATTGATGCTCATCATCGTCTTTTCCAGTAAGCTGGGGTGGCTGCCATCCTACGGTATGACCGATTCCCGAACCCAGTACGAGGGCTTTGCTTATGTGGTGGACGTGCTGCGGCACATGGTCCTGCCCATGGTCACCCTGACTTTGGTCATGATCCCGCAGTACTTCCGTATCGCCAAATCCTCGGTGCTGCAGGTATCCAATGAAGACTTCATCACCTCCTTCCGTGCCACCGGCATGTCGGAGAAGAAGATCTTCAACAAGTACATCTTCCGCAACGCCATCCTTCCTTCGGTGACGGTATTCGGTATCTCCATGGCATACCTGATTACCGGTGTTTCCCTCATCGAGATCGTATTCGCTTGGCCGGGCATGGGCCGTCTGGTTATGACCGCCATCACCCAGCGCGACTACCCCACCTTGATGGGCATCTACCTGGTAATGAGCATCTCCGTCGCCGTGGTTATGCTGATCGTAGACCTGGTCTATGCGATGCTTGACCCGAGAATCCGTTATGAATAAGGGAGGAAACCATGAATAGGGTAAAGAAAGTCTGGAAAACCATCCTCAGTGACCGCCAGCTTCTGGCCGGCACCATCGGTCTTCTGTTTTTGCTGTTCCTGGTGGTAGCAGCGCCGTGGATCTCCCCGGAAGACCCGTACATCTATGGCACCGACGTCCTTAACGCTTTGGGCGAGAACGGACACGTCCTGGGCACCAACCACCTGGGCCAGGATATTCTGAGCATGCTGATCTACGGCGTGCGTACCAGCTTGAAGGTAGCGGTTATCTCCGCTTTGATCTCCGGTATTCTGGGTATCCTCATCGGCGGCGTCGGCGGCTTCTTCGGCGGCAAGGTGGACGCAGTTGTTTCGGAAATCATCAACGTCTTCATGATGCTGCCCACCTTCTTCCTCATCCTGCTGATCATCTCTCTGTTCGGCAGCAGCATCAACAACGTCATGGTGGTCATCGGTTTGACTACCTGGCCCAGCAACGCCAAACTCATGCGCGCCCAGGCGCTTTCCCTGCGGCAGAGGACCTTCGTCCGGGCGGCCACCGCTATGGGCGAGACCAAGATGCAGATCCTCTTTAAGTACATCATCCCCAACGGTGTGTTCCCGGTTATCGCCAACACCACCATGGGTATGGCCAGCGCCATCCTCACCGAAGCCGGCCTGTCCTTCCTGGGCCTGGGCGACCCGGCCATCATCAGCTGGGGCCAGATGATCAACATTGGTAAGAAATACATCACCAGCGCCTGGTGGATCTCCACCTTTGCCGGTGTTGCTATCGTCATCACGGTGCTGATCTTCTTCCTGCTGGGCGATGGTCTCAACCACGTCCTCAACCCGAAGCACAAGGAAAGGGGATAAGCTGCCATGGAAAAAGTGTTAGAGTTAAAAAACGTAAACGTTACCTACGTCAATAAGGAAAAAGAGGTCTACGCAACCCAGAACGCCAACTTCTCCATCAACAAGGGCGATTCCCTGGGCGTGGTGGGTGAGTCCGGTTCCGGTAAGTCCACCCTGGCTATGGCGCTGCTGCGGCTGCACGACCCCAAACACACCAAGGTCACCGGCGAAGCCCTCTTTGAAGGCAAGAACCTGCTGACCCTCTCCAACGAGGAGATGAACAAGATTCGCTGGACCGGCATCTCGGTGGTGTTCCAGAAGGCGATGAACTCGCTGAGCCCGGTACACCGCATCAGCACCCAGATCGAGGACATCTACCGGGTGCATGAGCCCAAGGCGACCAAAGAAGAGATCGCCAAGCGCATGGAGTACCTGCTCAAGCTGGTAAACCTGCCGATGCGCGTCTACCATCTGTATCCCCACGAAATGTCCGGCGGCATGCTGCAGCGTGTGGCTATCGCTATGAGCCTGCTGCACAACCCCAAGCTGCTGATCTTCGATGAGGCCACCACCGCGCTGGACGTGGTTACCCAGGGCCAGATCCTGGAAGAAGTGGTCCACATGGAAAAAGAGATGGATATGACCCGTATCATGATCACCCATGATATGTCGGTCGTGGCAGCCTCCTGCAACAAGGTGGCGGTTATGTACGCCGGCGAGTTCATGGAGATCGGTATGTCGCGTGACGTGCTCAAGGACCCCAAACACCCCTACACCCAGGGTCTCATGGGCTCCTTCCCCTCGCTGAAGGGCGAAAACAGCAAGCTCCACGCCATCCCCGGCTTCCTGCCGGACCTGTCGGTGAAGCACCCGGGCTGCATCTTTGCTCCCCGCTGCCCCTTCGCCACCCAGAAATGCCACACCCAGAAGCCGCAGCAGACGATTTTGGACGATGGCAGAATGATTTCTTGCTGGAAGTATCAGGGAGGGACCGAAGATGGAAAATAACAAACCTTACATTTCCGTTGAGAACGTATCCATGTGGTACCCTCACAAAAGCGGAAAGCTGTTTCAAAAGAAAGAAGACCGCAAATGGGTAAAAGCGGTGGACGGGGTTAACCTGAGCATCGAGCGGGGCAAGATCCTGGGCATCATCGGTGAGTCCGGCTGCGGAAAATCCACCCTGGGCCGCATCCTGACCCGGCTGGAGGAGCCCACCGGCGGCGACGTGCTGCTGGACGGACAGTCCACCTCCGAAATGCTCAAGAAGGACCCCAAAGCCTTCCGCAGCCAGGTGCAGATCGTGTTCCAGAACCCCTTTGACACCTTCACTCCCCGAGACACCATCGCCAAGATCCTCATGCGTCCGCTGAAAAACTACAAGATCGGCAAGGACGACGAGGAGCGCTGGCAGATGTGCCTCAAGGCGCTGGAATCCGGCGGCCTGCATCCCGCGGAGGACATTATGAAGCGTTACCCCCACGAGCTGTCCGGCGGCCAGCTGCAGCGTATCTCCATCCTGCGCTCCATGTTCCTCAACCCCAGCGTCATCATCGCTGACGAGCCGGTATCCATGCTGGACGTTTCGGTCCGTGCCGATATCATCAATATGCTCCAGGACCTGAGCACCAGCCACAACGCCGTGGTCATCTTCATCAGCCACGACATTGCGCTGACCCGCTATATTTCGGACTACATTGCCGTTATGTACCTGGGCCGCGTGGTGGAATACGGTACCGCCGACGAGGTGGTCAAGAACCCCAAGCATCCCTACACCCAGGCGCTGATCTCCAACTGCGCCTCCATCGACCCCGACGAAAAGGTGGCGTCCATTCCCATTACCGGTGAGCCGCCTACGCCGGTGGACCCGGGTCCGGGCTGCTACTTCGCCCCCCGCTGCTTCAAGGCCTGCCCGGAATGCTTCAAGGCCTACCCCGAGCGGGTGGACTTCTCCCAAACCCATTACGCCTGCTGCAGCCGCTGCATGGAAGCAGCAGAAGCAGACGCATCCAAAGGGGAGTAAGTACGGTATAGAGTCCTTTGAGAGTAGGACTTTATATATAACCACTGCAGTTTTATACAGATAGTATAAACTTAGTGCAACAAAGGAGGATTTTTATGAAAAAGTTACTGGCACTCCTGCTGGCAGCAGCCATGACCATGTCCTTCGCGGCATGCGGCTCTTCTTCCAGCAGTGAGGAAGGCGCCGCCGCAGAAGGCGGCCAGGAAGCTTCCGGTGAAACCGCAGATTCCGGCGAAGAGATCACCTTCATCTCCCGCGAGACTGGCGACCCCAAATCCTTTAACCCCGACATTCTGGCTGACGACAACGCTTACGTTGCTGTACAGAACATGTTCAACCGTCTGGTCAAGCTGGACGCTTCCAAACAGGTCATTCCCGATGCAGCAGAGACCTGGGAGTTCTCCGAAGACGGCCTGACCCTGACCTTCCACCTGAGACAGGACCTGACCTGGTCTGACGGTGAGAAGCTCACCTCCGAAGACGTAAAATACACCTTCGATACCATCAAAGCCAACCCCACCTACTACATGAACTCCTACCTGACCGACGTGACCTCCATCGAGGCACCCGATGACTACACCGTAGTCTTCAACCTGGCTCAGGCGGATGTTTCCATCGTAGCAAACCTGGGCTGGTACGCCTGCTTCATCCTGCCTGAGCACGTTTACAACAACGGCCAGTCCTGGGATGAAAACCCGGCTAACATGAACCCTGTAACCAGCGGCCCCTTCAAGTTCGAGTCCTACACCCAGGGCGAACGTACCGTACTGGTTGCTAACGAAGATTACTACAACCCGCCGAAGATCGACCGTCTGATCCTCTCCATCATCCCCGATGAAGCAACTGCCGTTCAGGCTCTGATCAACGGTGAGCTGGACTACTACACCACCGTTCCCACTGCTAACATTGCAGAACTGGAAGCAGACCCCAACATTGCTCTGGCTCTCAACGAGTACCCCTCTCCTTACCGCTTCATCTTCAACACCAAGGATGAGATCATGCAGGACGAGGCTGTTCGCCGTGCATTTGCTCACTGCATCAACCGGGAAGAGATCTCTGAGAAGGTATACAACAACGTAATGCCTCCGGAATACAACTTCTATCCGTCCATGATCGAGTGGGCTTCCAACTCCGAGGACACCGTTCCGGAATTTGACCTGGAAGCTGCAGAACAGTGCCTCATCGACGCTGGCTACACCAAGAACGCCAACGGTTACTACATCGAAGGCGTGACCATCGATGTCTTTGATTCCTCCGGCTGCCCCGACCTGGCAAAACTGGTCGTTGCAAACCTGGAGAAAGTAGGCATCAAGGCTGAAGTTATCGTTTCTGAGACGAACGCTTGGTCCGATAAGGTCGGCATCCAGAAAGACTTCTGCGTCGAGCTGCAGGGCGGCTTCATGGGTCCTGACCCCAACGCTCTGTACATGCGCTTCGGTACCGGCACCGCTTCCAACTACGGTAGCTGGAGCAATGCTGAATTCGACTCCATCTGCGCAGAAGCTCGCGCTACCAGCGATCAGGCTGCCCGCGGCGAACTGTACAAACAGGCTCAGAAGATCATGTCCGAAGAACTGCCCTATGTACCGGTAGTTGCTTTCGGCGCTTACGATGCTTACAGCGCTCGCTTCAAGAACCTGCCCAACGATGGTGCTGGCAAGTGGGGCTGGAACGAGTTCACCTACACCGAACTGGCGTAATCCCGCAAAAGCGAACACAAAAACATAACTCTCGCAAAGAGGGGCAGGGATCAGCCCTGCCCCTTTTTGTGAATGAGAACAGATTAAGAAAGAAGAAAGGAGCCCTTTTCTATGAATCAGATCTATCAGAACCTGCTGGACCAGATCCCCGATTACAAGGAATTTTTGACCCTGGAGGAGATGGACGAAAGCTCCCAGCGCCTGGCCAAGGAGCATCCCGAGTGCGTTTCTATCTTTGAAATGGGCAAGACCCGCGAAAACCGCCCCCTCTACTGCCTGAAGATCGGTTCCGGCAAACACAACGCCCTGATGTTCGGCTGCCCCCATCCCAACGAGCCCATCGGCACCATGCTCATGGAGTACTTCACCTGGCAGCTGGCAGAAAACAAAGAATTGCGCGAGCAGCTGGACTACACCTGGTATGTGGTCAAAGCTTGGGATGCCGACGGTCTGAAGCTCAACGAAAAATGGCTCAAAGGCCCCTACACCCTCTACAATTACTCCCGCAACTTCTTCCGTCCCGCCGGCCACAAGCAGGTTGACTGGACCTTCCCCATCGACTACAAGAACCTGCACTTCCACAACTCCATCCCCGAGACGGTGGCAATGCAGAAGCTCATTGATGAGATCAAACCGAAATTCATCTACTCCCTGCATAACGCAGGCTTCGGCGGTGTGTATTGGTACCTGACCAAACAGACCCCCGAGATCTACCCCGCTATGCGCCATGCAGCAGAGCGTCAGGAGATCCCGCTGAACCTGGGCGAGCCGGAAGCACCTTACTGCGTATCCTGGGCACCGGCTGTTTACGAGATGCTGGGCATCAAGCAGGACTACGATTATCAGGAGAAATACGGCATCGAGCATCCGGAAGAGAACATGAACGTGGGTACCTGCAGCGGCGACTACGCAGCAGAGCACTACGATTCCTTCACCTTCCTCACCGAGCTGCCCTACTTCTATGACAAACGCATCGGCGACCTGTCCGAATCCGATATGGTCCGCAAGGATGCTGCCATCCAGAAGATGGACTGGGACGATGCAGCCAGCGCCTTTGTCCGCGAGACCATGGCTCTTTCCAGCCAGTACATGGACGCCGAGAACCCCTTCCTGCTGGCACTGCAGGCCTTCACCAAAGAGGGCTCCAACGACGCTACCCGCAAGATGGTAGAGGAAAACCCCGACTTCCAGAAGATGGCCACCGTTGCCGAAAAATTCGACAACCTGCTGGTTTCCCGCTTCTATAAGCTGCTGTCCTACGGTATGCTGGTCCGCGCCAACGAAAGCGAGCTGGAAAAGATGGACGCTTCCGGCGAGGAGAACCCCGAAAAACGCGCTGCCCTGCAGAAGGCCTTCGACATCGCCGTCAAGGCTCACAAAGAGCTGGCTGACCAGCTGGAAAAAGAGATCGACTACGAAGTCGTTCCTATCCGCAAGCTGGTTTCCATCCAGCTGGAATGCGGCCTGCTTGTGGCCGACTACGTCCGGGAGCATTATTAACCGGTAAGCAGGGAGGCATCATCCATGAGTGAACTCAAACAATATCTCAGCGTGGAAAGCTGCCGCTGCGGCGCCTGGCTGGATGATGAGACCATCGCCTTCATCTCCACCCGCTCCGGCGCCCCCCAAGTGTGGCAGAAAAACCTGACCACCGGCGAGATGACCCGCCGCAGCTTCTCCAACGAGCGCCTTTGGGCGCTGAAGACCACCCCGGCCCAGAAGGCCGTGCTCTTCTGCATGGACCAGGGCGGCAACGAAAACGAGCAGATCTTCTGCCTGCGTCCCCAGGACAGCCAGCCGGTAGACCTGACCCAGGACCCCCAGACCCGCCACTACCTGGGCGGCATGACCGCAGACGGCTGCACCCTGGTCTACACCAGCAACGCCCGCTGCCGCGCCAGCTTCGACGTCATGGCGCTGGATCTGGCCACCGGTGAAAAACGGATGGTCCTGGAAAACCACGACAACTACAACCTGCCGGCAGAGCTTTCCCCCAACGGACAGTACCTGCTGTACAACAAGCTCAAGGGCGAGTCGGACAACGCCATGTGGATGGTGGATGTCCAGAGCGGCCGGGCGGTAAAGATCCCCGACGACGCCGTCACCGCCAAATACACCGGCCCCGCCTGGAAGCACGACAGCACCGGCTTCTTTGTCCTCACCGACCGGGAAAGCGAATTTTCCTGGGTGGGTTACTATGACGTGGCCGCCGCCACCCTCACCAAGGTCTACGAGACCAACTGGGATGTGGAAACCCTGGCTCTGTCTGCCGACGACCGGTATCTGGCTATGATCGTCAACGCCGACGGTTATTCCGAGCTGCGCATCCTGGACCTGACCACCGGACGGATGGTCAATGCGCCCCAGCCGCCGAAGGGCGTTTACTGCTGGTATGAGCCTATGAACTGGTCCCCCAGCGGGCACCGGCTGCTCTTCTCGCTCATGAGCGGCAAGCGTCCCCAGGACCTGTGGGTGCTGGATCTGGACGCCGACTCGGTACAGAAGGTTACCGACAGCTCCCTGTGCGGCATCAGCCCCGACGAGCTGGTGGAGCCGCAGCTGTGCCACTACACCTCCTTTGACGGCCTGACCGTACCTTACTGGCTCTATGTGCCCAACGGCAAGGAGCCCAAAAACCTGCCCGTGCTGGTGGAGATCCACGGCGGCCCCGAGGGTCAGGAGACCCCGGTATACACCGCCCTCATCCAGTACCTGCTAGGCCAGGGCATCGCAGTGGTGGCGCCCAACGTCCGCGGAAGCACCGGTTACGGCAAGACCTACACCCACCTGGACGACGTGGAAAAACGTCTGGACAGCGTGCGGGATATTGATTCCCTGGTGGCTCATCTGGTGGAGACCGGCGTGGCCGATAAGGACCGCATGGCGGTATCCGGCATGAGCTACGGCGGCTTCATGACCCTGTCCTGCGCGGCCCGTTACCCGCATCTGTGGTGCTGCGCGGTGGATACTGTAGGTATGTTCAACCTGGAAAGCTTCCTGGAAAACACCGCCGAGTACCGCCGGGCCCACCGGGAGTCGGAATACGGCACCCTGGCCCACGACCGCGAGACCCTGCGCCGGGTATCGCCCATCGCCAAGGTGGACGACATCACCGGCCCGCTGATGGTCATCCACGGCGCCAACGACCCCCGCGTTCCGGTAAGCGAAGCCGAGCAGGTGGTCGGCCATCTGAAGGCCAAAGGCGTCCCGGTGACCTACATCCGCTATGAGGATGAGGGCCACGGCATCATCAAGCTGGAAAACCAGCTGGACTGCTACCCCAAGGTAGCGGCCTTCCTGCGGGAAAATATGAAACTGTAGATTTCCACTTCTCGTTTCCCCCTATTTCGGCAGGCCCTTCTGCGTTGCAGAGCAGGAGGGCCTGCCTTTCTTTGCGTTGACACGGCCCGGGAAAACAGGGTACAATAAGAAAAAAGCCCCCGTGGGGGAAAGGAGATACCATGATGAAAAAACAGATCCTGGCGGCTTTGGCCGGGGCGGTGCTGGCGCTGGGGATGCTCAGCGGCTGTCAGCTCCCCGGGACCAGCGAGCCGCAGCCCCAAACGGAGGAAGAGACCCAGCCGGCCCCGCCGCCCAGCGACCCGGGTTTCCCGGCGCAGGTGGACTTTGGGGAGGACACCGTTACGGTGGAGAAGAAGCCCCAGCACATCGTGGTGCTGACCCCCGATTATGCCGAGCTGGTGCTGGACCTGGACGGAGAAGGTGTGCTCTGCGGGGTGGGAGACCTGTGCGGGGCGGTGTTGGATGTCCATGCCCCGGCGATGGGTACCCCGGAGAAGCTGGATGTGGAAGCGGTGATCGCGGCCCAGACGGAATATCTGTTGACCTCGTCGCCTCTGCGTGAGGACCAGAAAAGCCAGCTGGAGGAGGCCGGTGTCCAGGTGCTGACCGAGGCGCCGCCCAGCGATCGGGACGCAGCGGAAAGCCGCATCCAGCATACGGCGGAGCTGCTCTACGGCCAGGAGACCAACAAAGGCCGGGAGCTGAGCGAACAGCTGCAAAGCGACCTGGAAAAGATCATGGAACAGGTGGCCGTTTATCAGAACGTGGTGGCGCAGCAGCAGACCGCGGTGCTGCTGGCCTGGCCGGACCGCACCATCGCCACCGGCGACACCTGGGAAGGGATGCTGCTGGAGGATCTGGGGTTAGAAAACCTGGGCCGGGACGGGGAAGGCTGGTCGGTGCCGGAGGATACCGCCCTTTCCCCGGACGTGATCCTTTACGATAAATCCATTGCGCCGGAGCAGATCACCCAAAGCAAGACCTACGCCGACAGCCCGGCGGTAAAGAACGACAAGCTCTATGCGGTGGACCTGGCGCGCATCCAGCGGCAGGGCAGCGGCATGGTGCAGGAGGTCCAGGCGGTGGCCCAGGCGCTGTACCCCGAGGCCTTCTCCGGCAGCGCCGGCAAGTAGGATAAAAATTGACAGCGGCTGCATCAACCCCCGGGAAAATGCATATCCTAGTAGGGTATCATTTTTTAGGGGAGGTGCAGGCCATGCGCAGAACACAGACAGCGGTCCCGAGTCCGGCCGGCGGCGCCAGAGAGCCCCGAGCCGTCCGCCCGCCGTCCGGTCCCGAAGAAACGCTCCGGCGCCGCAGCTGGTACCGGGAATGGATGGAATCGGAGGGCGATGTGGATGACTTTATCTTCTATGGCGAGACCGAAACCGTCAGCAGCCGTTGACCGGTACAAAAGAACCCAAATAGGACCGCTTTCCCAGACGCCGCCGCGCGCCGGGTAAGCGGTCTTTTTGCAGAAAGGAGGAATTTATGCGGGACAAAACCGAGATGATGCGGCAGATCTTGCAGGTGGCCCAGGAGGATGAACGGGTGCAGGCGGTGTGGCTGGGCGGCTCCCGTACCGATCCCCAGGCCCGGCCCGACCTGCTGCAGGATTACGACGTAGTGTATGTGGTGGAGGAGACCGGCAGCTTCCGGCGGGACCCGCAGTGGGCCGAGCGGCAGTTTGGGCCGGTGCTCTACTGCCAGCGCCCGGAGGAGCTGGACGCCAGCCTGGGGCAGGAGGTGGACCTGGAAAACAACTTCGGGTGGCTGATGCAGCTGGCCGACGGCAACCGCCTGGACCTGCACGTCCAGACGTTAAAGCGCACCCTGCAGGAGCTGCAGGAGGAGCGGCTGAGCCGGGTGCTTTGGGACCGGGACGGGGTGCTGCCCCCGCTGCCGGAGCCGTCCGATTGCTGCCACTGGGTGCGCCGCCCTAGCCCCCAGCAGTACGCCGCCTGCTGCAATGAGTTTTGGTGGTGCCTCAACAACCTGGGCAAAGGGTTGTGGCGCCGGGAGGTGACTTACTCCCAGGAGGTACTCGGCTGCCAGCTGCGGCCCCAGCTGGTGACCATGCTGGGCTGGGAAAGCGGGGTACGGTGCGGGTTTTCCCACAGCATCGGCAAGGCGGGCAAAGGGCTGGAACGCTGGGCCCGCCCCGAGGATTGGCAGGACCTGCTGGCTACTTACTGCGGCCCCGGCTGGGAGGAGATGTGCTGCAGCGCCCGGGTAATCTGCCGGGTGTTTGACCGCACCGCCCGCCGGGTGGGGGAGGGGCTTGGCTACCCCTACCGGCAGGAGGAAGCGAGGGCCAGCTGGGACTATCTGGAGCATCTGCTGGCGCTGCCGGTGGATGCCAAGCAGGTGTTTTAGCAGGGAAAAGGGCACCTTGTGAAATCCTTGGGAGAAAAATCGGGCTTTTCTGTTCACAGTGCCGGTTTCTCGCATTTTTTCGGAAATCCCTTGTATTTGTGCATCGGTTATAGTATCATGGTTAGAAAAATAAAGAGTAGACCGGCTGGAGAGAACCATGTAAAATAGGGGAAGGAAGGCCGGTCAAACCGTCCGGGAAAAAAAGTAAAGGAGTATGATTCGCATGGCATTTTTCTATGATGAACCCTCTCACACCTTTGGTGAGTACCTGCTGGTACCTGGTTATTCCTCTTCTGAATGCATCCCTGCAAATGTAAGCCTCAAGACCCCTCTGGTCAAATACAGAAAGGGCCAGGAGGAGTGCCCCCTGACCATGAACATCCCGCTGGTATCCGCCATCATGCAGTCGGTTTCCGACGATAAGATGGCGATCGCTCTGGCAAAAGAAGGCGGCATTTCCTTCATCTACGGCTCCCAGACCATCGAAGACGAAGCTGCGATGGTAGCCCGCGTAAAAAGCTACAAAGCCGGCTTTGTCACCAGCGACTCCAACGTAAGACCGGACAACACCCTGGCCGACATCCTGGCTCTCAAGGAAAAGACCGGCCACTCCACCGTAGCGGTCACCGAGGACGGCACCCCCAACGGCAAGCTGCTGGGTATCGTCACCAGCCGTGACTACCGCGTCAGCCGCATGACCAACGACACCAAGGTTTCCGAGTTCATGACCCGCTTCGAGGACCTGGTGGTCGCCGATGCGGACACCTCCCTGAAGGTAGCCAACGACATCATCTGGGAACACAAGCTCAACTCCCTGCCCCTGGTGGACAAGGACCAGCACCTGAAATACTTTGTTTTCCGCAAGGACTACTCCTCTCATAAAGAAAACAGCAACGAGCTGCTGGACGCCAACAAACGCTATGTTGTCGGCGCTGGTATCAACACCCGCGACTACGAGCAGCGCGTTCCCGCCCTGGTAGAGGCCGGCGCAGACGTTCTGTGCATCGACTCTTCCGAAGGTTTCTCCGAGTGGCAGAGCCGCACCATCGACTTCATCCGCGCCAAATACGGCGACAGCGTCAAGGTCGGCGCTGGCAACGTTGTTGACCGCGAAGGCTTCCTCTTCCTGGCCAAAGCGGGCGCAGACTTCGTCAAGATCGGCATCGGCGGCGGTTCCATCTGCATCACCCGTGAGCAGAAGGGCATCGGCCGCGGCCAGGCTACCGCTGTTATCGAGGTAGCCAAAGCTCGCGACGAGTACTACAAAGAGACCGGCATCTATGTACCGATCTGCTCCGACGGTGGTATCGTTCAGGACTACCATATGACCCTGGCTCTGGCTATGGGCTCCGACTTCATCATGCTGGGCCGTTACTTCGCCCGCTTCGATGAAAGCCCCACCAACAAGGTCAACATCAACGGCAACTACATGAAGGAATACTGGGGCGAAGGTTCCGCCCGCGCCCGCAACTGGCAGCGTTACGACCTGGGCGGCGACAAGAAGCTTTCCTTCGAGGAAGGCGTGGACTCCTATGTTCCTTACGCCGGTAGCTTGAAGGACAACGTGGGCCTCTCCCTGAGCAAAGTCCGCTCCACCATGTGCAACTGCGGCGCGCTGACCATTCCGGAACTGCAGGAAAAAGCCAAGATCACCCTGGTTTCCTCCGTTTCCATCGTGGAAGGCGGCTCCCATGACGTTGTTCTCAAGGACAGCAACCGCCAGATCATCTAGTTTTTTGTCCAAAGAATATTTGGAGCCCCGGTACAGAACGAAAAGCTGTACCGGGGTTTTCTTCTCGAGGATTTTTGAAAAAAGGAAAGGAGACCTCCCATGCAGCGCAAGACCCACTTTGGCAGAGAGTTTTACAAGACGGCGTTGGTGATCGCCATTCCCATTGTGATCCAGAACCTGATCAGCATCGGCCTTAATATGGCCGACACCATTATGATCGGTAAGCTGGGCGTCGACGAGCTGGCGGCGGTCGGTACCGCCAACCGGCTTTACTTCGTCTTTTCCACCCTGTGCTTCGGCGTATACAGCGGCGCAGCGGTGTATGTTTCCCAGTA
Organism: Oscillospiraceae bacterium; assembly: GCA_019423755.1. GTDB lineage: Bacteria > Bacillota > Clostridia > Oscillospirales > Ruminococcaceae > Negativibacillus. The sequence continues at coordinate 48,983 of JAHZAU010000002.1, read as the reverse complement.
TTGGGGCGTGCGGGACATCCCCAACATCCGCCGGACCTTCGGCATCGACCTGTGCCTGGGCGGCGGCATCTCGCTGCTGTTTATGACCCTGGCGCTGGCCCTGGCGCCGCAGATCCTCTTCCTCTTTACCCGGGACGCCAACGTGATCGAGCTGGGAAGCGGCTATCTGCGCATCGTTTCCCTGAGCTATCCGCTGACCGCTATGTCCTTTGCGGTGAACTTTAACTCCCGCGCCATCCACAACCTGCGGGTCCCCACCCTCATCAACATGATGGCGCTGTGCATCAACCTGGTGCTCAACTACGGGCTCATCTACGGCAAGCTGGGGATGCCGCAGCTGGGGGTCAACGGTGCCGCTATCGCCACCCTCATCGCCCGTCTGGTGGAGTTTATCTGCATGTTTGTGTTTATCTACGGGGTGCAGGACCATCCGCTGGGCGGCCGCCCGGGAGAGCTGTTCTCCTTTGACCGCAAGATGTTCACCAAGGTGCTTTCCACCGCCACCCCGGTCATCTTCTCCGAGGGCGCCTGGAGCCTGGGCAACACCGTTTACTACATGGCTTACGGCCTGCTGGGCGCTTCGGCCATCGCGGTAGTGCAGGTGGCTTCCACCATCAACGAGCTGTTCCAGACGCTGTTCTTCGGCGTGGGCAACGCCTCGGCCGTCATGATCGGCAACGAGCTGGGCCGCCGCAAACAGGAGCTGGCCTACGACTACGCCAAGTTCTTCCTGAAGGTGACGCTGGTGCTCAACATCATCGCTTCTCTGGGACTGTATCTGTCCCGCGGGACCATCATCGCCATCTACGGCTTCGACGCGGCCACCAACCAGCTGCTGGGTGCCACCCTGCTGGTTTACGCGCTGTACATGACCCCCAAGATGTTCACCTACGTGCTGTTCTGCGGCATCCTGCGCTCCGGCGGCGACACCAAGATCTGCGCCATTCTGGATACCGTGGGCGTGTGGTTCATCGGCGTGCCGCTGGCCTTTGCCGGTGTGCTGCTGTTTGATCTGCCTTTGCCCCAGGTGGTGGCGCTGGTGTTCTTCGAGGAGATCATCAAGCTGGGCATCAGCTTCCTGCGCTTCCGCAGCAAAAAGTGGATCAATACCCTCATCGACTAGCGTTTTCGCATAAAAAAGCAGCCCTCCATCGGAGGGCTGCTTTTTTGTTATTGGGTGTTTTCTTTATTTGCAAAAGTTGGTGATGTAGTTATCCAGAGCCTCCTGAATAACCGAGATTGCTTTTTCGCGGCCTTCCACCTCATCTACAGCGGTCTGCTTGCCTTCCAGGGACTTGTACACCGAGAAGAAGTGGGACATTTCGTCGAAGATGTGGCGGGGCAGCTCAGAGATATCGTGGTAGCTGTTGTAGGTGGGGTCGTCGAAGGGGATGGCGATGATCTTTTCATCGTGACGGCCGTTGTCGATCATGGAGATAACGCCGATGGGGTAGCAGTGTACCAGGGTCAGCGGCTCCAGAGGCTCGGAGCAGAGGATGAGCACGTCCAGCGGGTCGCGGTCATCGCCGTAGGTACGGGGGATGAAGCCGTAGTTTGCCGGGTAGTGGGTAGAGGTGTAGAGGATGCGGTCCAGGATGATGAGACCGGTCTCTTTATCCAGCTCGTATTTTTTCTTGCTGCCGGCGGTGATCTCGACTACAGCCAGGAAATCTTCCGGAGCGATGCGTTTGGGGTTGATGTCATGCCAAATATTGCTCATAAACAGGAACCTTACCTTTCTTAATTTTCCGCCCTTGGGGCCGGCCCGAAGGGGTGGGGCTAACCTTATTATAAAACGGGAGCGGCGCCGTTGGCAAGGGGCTTAGGAACGGACCTGAAAATAAACCGCCGACAGCTGAGTCAGGCGGTCCAGGGCGGTGCGGATGGTGCGGGAGACGCTGGACTTGTGGATGCCCAGCTGCTGGGCGATCTGCGGCATGGAAAGCCGGTCGAAGTAATAAAGGCAGAGGATCTGGCGCTGGCGCTGGGTCAGTTCGGTGGCGATGGCGCGATGCAGGAAGCGGCGGTATTCCTCCAGCTGGCGGCGGTTGGTTCGCTCCGGCAGGCCCCGAAGATCTGCCATCAGATCCAGGCTTTCCAACGGGATGATATTTCTCAAAAACAGCACATCCTTTCTGAATTGGTAAAGGTTGTATGGGGCTTGACCCTAGATTAACACACGAATTGTGTGAAGTCAAGATGAATTCTGCTGAAAACAGGAAAATATTTTCTGATACGGAGTTGTAAAACGGCCGCCGGGTTGCTATAATAGAAGAAATCACAAAAAAGGAGGGGAAGCGCGGTGACACTGGGCGAGCGGCTGCGTCTGCTGCGAAAGGGAAGAGGATATACCCAACAGGAACTGGCCGACCGGCTGGGCATCTCGGCCAGCGCGGTGGGGATGTACGAGCAGGGCCGCCGCCAGCCGGACCCGGACATCCTTTGCCGGGTGGCGGAGGTGTTCGGCGTACGGGTGGATTACCTGGTGGGCCGGGAGGAATTGACCGCCGGGGAGCCCGCGCCGCCGGAGGACCAGGATCTTTCCCAGCTCATTGACGAGATCCGGGCCCGGCTGCTGCGCAGCTCGGGGCTGATGTTCAACGGCCGTCCGCTGACCCCCCAGGAGCTGCAGGCCATCGCCGACGCCATGGAGTGGAGCATGAAGGTGCTGGCTTTGGACCAGACTGTTTCTGTGGAGGATGCCGCCGCGCCGGAGTCCGGGGAAAAGGAGGGGCGGCCATGACCTTAGCCACCCGAACCGCCCAGGAGCTTTGGCAGCGGTGGGGCACCCGAGACCCGCTGGAACTGTGCGACCGGCTGGGCATCGCGGTGCTGTCGGTGCAGCTGCCCGACAGCGTGCGGGGGTTTTCCTTCCAGGTGCGGGACCGGCGGGTCATCTGCCTGGGGCGGGAGCTGGAACGCCCGCTGCGCCGGCAGGTGTGCGCCCACGAGCTGGGGCACTGCCTGCTGCACCCGGAGCAAAACCTGCTGTTTTTGACCCAGAACACCCTGCAGGTGAGCCAACGCTTTGAGCGGGAGGCGGACGAATTTTGCGCGGCGCTGCTGCTGGACCCGGCGGAGCTTGCCGACCAGCCGCCGGTGTGGCAGCTGGCGGAGGACCTGGGGGTGGAGGAACGCATCGCCGGCATCATGTTGGAAAAGGTAGCGCCGCAGCTGCGGCGGGAGAAAGGGGGAAACGAATGAACGGAAAGACAGCGGTGGTGCTGGCGGGAGGAGGCTCCCGCGGCGCCTATCAGCTGGGCGTGTGGCGGGCACTGCGCCAGCTGAAAATCGAGTATCAGATCGTCACCGGCACCTCGGTGGGGGCGCTTAACGGGGTGCTCATGGTGCAGCAGGACTACGAGCAGGCCCAGGCGGTGTGGGAGAACATCTCCTACGAAAAGGTGCTGCAGGGGGCGCCCTCCGGCCGGGAGGACCCTTGGCTTTGGGCCGGGTTTGCCAAAAAGACCATGGAGCAGCGCGGGGTGGACGTGACCCCGCTGGAAGGGATGATCCGCAGCCTGGTGGACGAGGAACGCTTCTACCGTTCCCCCATCGACTACGCCCTGGTGACGGTGGAATACCCCAGCCTGCGCCCGCTGGAACTGCGCAAGGAGCAGATCCCGCCGGGGATGCTGGGGGAATATCTCATGGCTTCGGCGTCCTGCTTCCCGGCGTTTCCTACCAAGGAGATCGGCGGCAACCGCTATGTAGACGGCGGTTACCACGACAACATGCCGGTAAACCTGGCGATCCAGATGGGCGCCCGGCGGGTCATCGCCGTGGATTTGGAATCGGTGGGGCGGATGCCTCGCATCCACGCCGGGGGCCGTCCGGTGACGGTGATCCGGCCGTCCTGGAACCTGGGGTCGTTTTTGCAGTTTGAGCCGGGTCTTGCCCGGCGGAACATCGAGCTGGGGTACCTGGACACCATGAAGGCCCTGGGCCAGCTGGAAGGGTATCTGTACGCCTTTGACCGGGAAAGCTGGCTGCGGGAAAGCAAGTTCATCCAGGCCAGCGCCCGGGAGCTGCTGGACGCCCTGCGGGAGGCCGACCCCGGCGGGTGGGGCTCCCTGGAACGAAAGCTGCTCATCCGCCAGGAGCGGGAGTTTTTGAAAAAATCCCAGGGCCTGCACCCCTACAACCCCGACCGGATGGTGCTGCTGGCGGCGGAGGCCTGCGGGGAATGCCTGGGGGCGGACCCGCTGCAGCGGTACGACTTCGGGCGGTTCCAGATGATCCTGCGAAACCTTTGGCTGCAAAAGCGTCCCCAAACGCCGCCGGAGGAGTGGGAAGGGCTTTTGGCCCAGCTGCACCGCCGCTTCAGCGAGCTTTCCGCTTGGGACCAGACCAGCCGCGTGCATCTGATCTTAGGGCGCATCGCCGCGCTGCTGCGGGGCGAGGGAAGCATGGCCCAGCTGCAGCTGCTGGCCGGCGCATTTACAAAAGAATTCTGGGCGGCGCTGTACCTTTGCGTCATCGCCAACCGGTTTGGACAGAAAAAGGAGGAGATCCAACATGAGTAAACCGATTATCGCTATTACCTCCCGGTACGACGAGGACCGGGTCTGGCAGAGAGAAACCTACCTCAACTGCATCGACCAGGCCGGGGGCATCCCGGTGTCCCTGCCGCTGACCGGCGGTGCCCTGGAGATCCAGGACATTGTGGACCGCTTTGACGGCTTCCTCTTCAGCGGCGGCGCGGACATCCATCCCGGCGCCTATGGCGAGGAGGTGCTGCCCCAGTGCGGCGGCATCGTGCCGGAGCGCGACCGCATCGAGCTTCCCCTTATGGCGGCGGCGCTGCGCAGCGGCAAGCCGGTGCTGGGCATCTGCCGGGGCTTCCAGGTGATGAACGTGGCCCTGGGCGGCACCCTCTACCAGGATATCCCCACCCAGCTGCCCCAGTCCAAGATCCAGCACGACCAGGAGAAGATCCCCGGTCAGTCCCTGGCGGAGGCGACCCACACCGTCAACCTGATCCGCAACACCCCCCTGGCCCAGCTGACCGGCCGGGAGATGTTGGAGGTCAACAGCATGCACCACCAGGGTGTGAAAAAGCTGGGAGAAGGCCTCTGCGCCATGGCTACCGCCAACGACGGCATCGTCGAGGCCATGTACCTGCCCCAGCTGCCCTTTGCTTGGGCAGTACAGTGGCACCCCGAGTGGCTGGGTATGCAGGACGACCCCAGCGCCCAGCTGTTCTGCGCCTTTATCCGGGCTTGCGGCGGCGAAGAATAAGCCCATAAAAAAGAGAAAATTGGTCCGGCTCCGTCTGGGGGCCGGGCTTTTTTGTTTGCGGATTTTTTCTGCTTGACAATAGGACGAGTGTCGGTTATAATCAAACTGTACTAATCGAACTAATACGGATAGTTCAATAAACCGGCAAGAAAGGGTGGGAAACAGCATGATTCGAATCGACCTGCAAAGCCGGGTGCCCATTTATGAGCAGCTCAAAAGCCAGATCATCCGGCTTTCGGCGCTGGGGATCTGGGACGAAAACCAGAAGCTGCCTTCGGTGCGTTCTCTGGCGCGGGAGATCGGCGTCAACCCCAACACAGTGCAGAAGGCCTACCAGGAGCTGGAACGGGAGGGCATCCTTTGTACCGTGCCCGGCAAGGGCAGCTTTGTCAGCGCCGGAGCGGTCGCCCGGGAACAGGTGCGCCGCCGGGAGCTGGACGAGGTGCGCCAAAGCGCCGCCCAGGCGGTGCAGCGCGGCTGTACCGTCCAGGAGGTGCTCCAAGCGGCCCGGGAGGGAGCCGAGCAAGCAGCGCAGCATGAGGCGCAGACAGGAGGGGAGAAGGAATGATCCAGATAAACAACTTGACCAAACAGTTTGACCAGATCACCGCGCTGGACCACTTTACGGCGGAGATCCCGGAAGGGTGCATCTACGGCCTGGTGGGCTCCAACGGAGCGGGCAAATCCACCCTGCTGCGGCTGTTGTGCGGGGTGTACCAGCCCACCGAGGGCTCGGTGGAGATCGGCGGCGAGCCGGTGTACGAAAACCTGGCGCTCAAGGGGCAGATCGCCTTTGTGTCCGACGAGCTGTACCACCTGCCGGGGGCGACGCTGGACTCCTCGGCGCGGTTCTTTTCCAAGGTGTGTCCCGGCTGGGACCCGGAGCGCTACGCCCAGCTGATCAGCTGCTTCCCCCTGGACCCGGGAAGAAAGCTTGCCACCTGCTCCAAGGGCATGCGGCGGCAGGCGGCGCTGATCTTGGCACTGAGCTGCTGCCCCCGCTATCTGCTGTTGGACGAAGCCTTTGACGGCTTGGACCCCATCGTCCGGGTGGCGCTGCGCAAGCTGCTGGCCGACGACGTGGCCCAGAAGGGCACCACCGTCATCATCGCCTCCCACAACCTGCGGGAGCTGGAAGATATGTGCGACCAGGTGGGCCTTATGCACCAGGGGCACATCCTCTTCCAGCGGGACATCCAGGACCTGAAGCTGGGCTTCTGCAAGGTACAGCTGGTTGCCCGGCCTATGCCTTCGGAGGAAGAACTGCGCCAGCGGCTGCAGGTGCTTTCCCTGGAAGTCACCGGCAGCGTGGCCGAGATCGTGGCCCGCGGCTCGGTGGAGGAGGTCACCCAGGCGCTGCAGACCCTGGACCCGCTGCTGTGCGAAGGGGTGCCGCTGACCTTGGAGGAAGTATTTATCTACGAAATGGAGGCGGTAGGGTATGACTACAACAACATCCTTTTCTAAGCAGTTCCAGCCCAAGGTGTTTGGGCACCTGTATCGGGAGCTGCTGCGCCGGTACGGCAGCCTGACGGCGCTGTATCAGGTACTTTTGCTGCTGGCCGTGTCCCTGCCGTGTTATGTGGAGGCCATCAACGACCGTTCCCGTGCGATCAAATGGGCGGCGGAATACGCCATGGACCCGGGCATCGGCACCTATTTCCCGGATGTTGCCCGCGTCCTGCTGGATCTTATCCTGCTGGCGGCGCCGGTGATGCTGGCGGCGATGATGATGCATTATCTGCACGACAAACGGGCCGTGGACTTTTACCACAGTCTGCCGGTGAGCCGGGAGACCTGGCTGGCGGCGCATTTTGCCGTGGGCTACACCATCTGCACCCTGCCGATGCTGGTGGCCGTCCTGCTGGGAAGCCTGGCCTGCCCGCTGGTGGGCCACCCCTGGGTGGACCTGACGACACTCCTGCAGGAGACCGGCACGCTGATGCTGTCGGTGATCTGCATGAGCTTTGTGATCTTTTCGGTGGCCACCTTTGTGGCGGTGAATACCTCCACCTTTGTGGAAGCCATCGGTTACAGCGGAGCGCTGTGCTCCATAACCAGCGTGCTGCCGGTCGTCTGGCATAGCCTGGCTGGTTCCCTTTACGGCTACATTCCCCATCCGGGGATGCGCAACCTGGCGCAGCTGTCCCCCTACGGCACCGTCCTGCTGGCCATGGACCGGGCGGCCGCCTGGGACGGCGACTACGGCCGCTATCTGCTGCCTCAGACGGTGTGGGTCATCCTGGCAGCGGCGCTGCTGGTACTGGCCTTCTGGTGCTACCGCCGCCGCCACAGCGAATACGCTGGGCAGTGGGGCCGTTCCGGCTGGCTGGGCACCATCATCAAGGCATTCGGCGGCTGCCTGTTTGCCTACCTGCTTTATGAGACTTTGAACATCAGTCTCACCGGTGTTAACGACTGGCTGCCGGTCTTTTCCGCCCTGGTGGGCGGCCCGCTGGGTTACATAATCGTGGAAGCCATCACCGCCAAGGGCTTCACCACCCTGCGCAAACAGCGCCGGGCCATCTTCGCCAGCACGGCGCTTATGACCCTGGCGGCGGTGTATGTGGCCTGCGGAGGCTTCGGCTACGAGCAGTGGGTCCCCAGCCTGGACGATGTGACCTCGGTGGAGATCGAGACCGACCTGCTGGAAACCGAAAACGCCTATATTCCCGAAAGCGCCATCCGCAACGCCCGCACCCCGGAGGAGTCGGTCAACTCCACCCTGGAGCAGCCGGAGCTGGTGCTGGATGATCCGGAGCTCATCGGTCAGGTTATCGCCCTGCACCGTCAGTTCCTGGAAAACGACGGCACCACCCGCTCGGATGTGGGATACATCACCCTGACCTATCACAAGACCTTCGGCACCGCAAGACGCCGTTACACCGTCAGCGACCGGGAGGCCTCCCAGGTCATGCGGCTGCTGCGTTCGGCCTCGGCCATCGAGCAGACCTCGCCGGTGTTCCGCATCACGGCGGACCACTTTACCGGTATCACCGTTTCGGACACCATGGGCCACACCAGCTCCAACACCGAGCTGGACGACAGCCAGCGTCAGCAGCTGCTGGAAGCCCTGCGGCAGGATATGCTGGAAACCAACGTGGGCCTTATGGACCTGTACAGCAACCAGGAGCTGGGCACCCTGGAACTGAACATGCGCGGGCTGGTGGAGGTCCGGGACGCCGGCATCCAACCGCTGCTTCAGGACCCCTGGGTCTCGGTCCAGCTGCGGCAGAGCTACACCCGGACGCTGGCACTGCTGGAACAGTGGGGCCAAAGCCCCCGCCCGGCGGACCTGAGCCAGGTGGATACCCTGATCCTGACCCTGCCTGACCCGAGAAGCTGGTACGTTACCCGTTGTTCTACCTTCCTGGCTGAGGATACGGTATCCTACACCGAGGAAAACCTGCAGTACTCGATGAACAGCGACGAGCAGATGATCCAAGACCCGGAACTGGTAAAGCAAATCCTTGCCCACAGCGTACCGGCCCAAAGCACGGTCATCGGCTGGAAGAATGTCCGCATCCAGGCGTGGGAACCGGCCGGATACGGCGTGCAGAAGGGCGAGTACCTCATCGACGCCGACCAGCTGCTGGAACTGATGCAGGACAGCGATGTCTTCATGCCCTATCTGCTCAGCGAAAAGGAGCTGGACCTGGTGGCCCAGGACCGCAGGGAAAATGGCCGGCTGATCACGGAGGAAAATTCCATTGAGCGCGCTGCCAATGAGAGCATCTTCAACGAGAATTTGGAAGGCTTCAGCGTGGCGGAGTACTTCCGTCAGCGGCTGCCCCAGCTGCTGGAAGGCCGCACCTCGGTCCAGCTGGAAGCCATGGAAAAGACCCCCTTTGCTGCCTACAACGGCCGTATCTACTACTACGAAATGTGGCTGGGCATGAACTTCGGGGACTAAAACCGACATCCTCTCTCATATTCATCCATAAATAAAACACCGCGGGCCTTCCCCAAAGCGCTGGGGAGGGCTCGCGGTGTTTTTCAGGCAAAAAGGCTATGGCCGCCAATATTTGCGATCCAGGGTGCGGTATTGGATGGCTTCGGCCAGGTGCGGCGCGGCGATGACGGGGCTGGCGTCCAGGTCGGCCAGGGTGCGGGCCACCTTGAGGATGCGGTCATATCCCCGGGCGGAAAGGCCCAGGCTGTCGAAGGCTCGGGCCAGCATCCGCTGGGCGTCCGGGGCCAGAGGGCAGAAGGCGCGCACCTGCGCCGGGGTCATGCGGGCGTTGCAGGTGGTGGCAGAACCGGCGAAGCGCTCCTCCTGCAGGGCGCGGGCCGCCAGTACCCGCTGGCGCACCTGGGCGGAGCTTTCCCCGGCAGCCGGGGCGGCAAGCTCCCGGTATTCCAGCGGGGCCACCTCCACCTGGATGTCCATGCGGTCCAGCAGCGGGCCGGACACCCGCCCCAGGTAGCGGCTCACCGCGGCGGCGGAGCAGGAGCAGGCGATGGTCGGGTGCCCCAGATAGCCGCAGGGGCAGGGGTTCATGGCGGCCACCACCATCACCGAGCAAGGGTAGGTCACCCGGGAGGACGCTCGGGAGATGGTCACCTGGCTGTCCTCCATAGGCTGGCGCAGCACCTCCAATGTGGAGCGGGAAAACTCCGGCAGCTCGTCCAGGAAAAGCACCCCGTTGTGGGCCAGGGACACCTCCCCGGGCACGGGGCTGGACCCGCCGCCGGAAAGGCCCGCCGCCGACACCGTATGGTGCGGGGCGCGGAAGGGCCGGTTGGTCACCAGACCGCCCTGGGCGTCCAGGCGGCCGGCCACCGAGTGGATGCGGGTGGTCTCCACCGCTTCGGCAAAGGAAAGGGGCGGCAGGATGGTGGGCAGGCGCTTGGCCAGCATGCTTTTGCCGGAGCCGGGCGGCCCGATAAGCAGCAGGTTGTGCCCGCCCGCGGCTGCCGCTTCCAGCGCCCGCTTGGCCACGGCCTGTCCCTGTACCTCAGACAGGTCCACCGGGTAATCCCAGCAGCCGGGCTGGGGCTGGTAGACCGCCGGGGTCAGGTGTTCCTCGCCCCGCAGGTGGGCTTCCAGCTGAGAAAGGTGCTCCACCCCATAGACCGAAAGCCCCTCCACCACGGCGCCCTCGCTGGCGTTTTCGGCGGGGACGAACAGCTCCCGGATGCCGTCCTGCCGGGCCTGCAGCGCCATGGAAAGCACCCCGCGCACCGGGCGCACCTCGCCGGAAAGGGAAAGTTCCCCCACAAAGGCTTGGTCGGGCCGGGCGTCGGGCAGCTGGCCCTGGGCGGTGCGGATGGCCAGGAAGATGGGCAGGTCGTAGACCGGGCCGGACTTGCGGCGGTCGGCGGGGGCCAGGTTCACCACCGCGCGGGCCACCGGGAAGGGGCAGCCCACCGACAGAAACGCCGAGCGCACCCGGTCCCGGGCTTCCTTGACGGCGGCGTCGGGCAGGCCCACCACCTCAAAGGCCGGAAGCCCCCGGGAAAGGCTCACCTCCACCGTGACCCCAAAGGCCTCGATGCCCTCCAGACCGTAGCTTTTGCAGCAGCAATACATCCTGACCGCTCCCTTTCTTGGAAATCGTTGGCTTCATTATACCGCCCCGCCGCCCCCGGAACAAGGAAGCCGCCGCATCCTTGTGGAACCTGCCCGGTTTTTTCGGGATTTCCCCGTCAACCTGTGGAATTTTGCCCGGGGCGGTTCCCTTGCCGCCGGGCCCCTTCCTGTGCTACAATAAAAAAGATACCACCGAAGGAGGAACCAGAAGGAAATGTCGTTATTTTGTGCCCTTGCCAGCGGAAGCAGCGGGAATTGCTTCTACCTGAAAAGCGGGGAGACCTCCCTGCTCATCGACCTGGGGATCAGCTGCCGCAGCGCCACCCAGGGTCTTGGCCAGCTGGGAGCCTGCCCCCAGGAGCTTTCCGGCATCCTGCTGACCCACGAGCATTCCGACCACATCAAGGGTCTGCCGGTGTTTTTGAAGAAAAACCCGGTGCCGGTCTACGGCCCCGCCGCGGTGCTGGAACATCTGGAGCGCAATGTGGCGCTGCCGGCCCACGCCCGTTTGGTGCCGGTAGAGGGGGATTTCATGCTGGGACAGCTGGCGGTACGCCCCTTCCTCACCCAGCACGACAGCGCGGCCAGCTTCGGCTACCGCATGACCGGTCCGGACGGCGCTACCGTCGGCCTGGCTACCGACCTTGGCTGCTACACTGAGCCGGTGCACCAGGGGCTTTCGGGCTGTGACCTGGTGGTGCTGGAATCCAACTACGACGAGGGCATGATCCTGGCCTCCTCCTACCCATACTATCTCAAGCGGCGCATCCAGTCGCCTTACGGCCACCTTTCCAACTCGGAGTGCGCCCAGGCCCTTTGCCGGCTGGCCCAGGAGGGCACCCGGCGTTTTCTGCTGTGCCACCTGAGCCAAAACAACAACCTGCCCATCCTGGCGCACCAGGCTTCGGCCTCGGCGCTGGAAGCGGCGGGCTTTGCGCCGGGCCAGGCGGTGCAGCTGCAGGTGGCCCAGCGCAGCCAGCTGAGCCAGCCGGTTTGGCTGCGGGAAAGCCCGGCGGCCCAGCCGGAAGGAGAATGGAAGGAGGCGGCGGCCCTGTGTTAAAGCTGGAGATCCTCTGCGTGGGCAAGCTCAAGGAGGACTACCTGAGAAAAGCCTGCGCCGAATACGAAAAGCGCATGGGCGCCTTTGCCAAGGTGACCATCACCGAACTGCCGGAAAGCCGCCTGCCTCAGGAGCCTTCCCCGGCGCAGATCGAGGACTGCATCCGCAAGGAGGGGCAGACCATCCTCTCCCGCATCCCGTCCCAGGCGCAGGTCATCACCCTGTGCATCGAAGGGGAGATGCTCTCCTCCCCGCAGCTGGCGGCCCGGATGCAGCAGCTGCAAAACCAGGGCGCCAGCCACCTGATCTTCGTTATCGGCGGCTCCTGGGGGCTTGCGGAGGAGGTCAAGGCCCGCAGCGGGCTGCGGCTTTCCATGTCGCGGATGACCTTCCCCCACCAGCTGGCCCGGGTCATGGTCATGGAGCAGCTTTATCGGGCGCTGAACATCAACCAGGGCGGAAAGTACCACAAGTGATGACGGGGTGAAGTCTGGAAGGATGCAGACTTTCTGGATGATTTTGTAAATCATAACCAGAAAAAACCGCCCTCCCAGCGCCGGTTTGGCGCTGCCTGTACTTGAAATCAGGAGATTTTGTGTTATAATTAAACTTGTCATAGGAGCGTGGTTTGTTCAGATAAAACCGGCGCTGCTTTGGCGTCCCCTGGAATATGCGGTTTTTGGGGGACGTTCTGTCTTGTCCGGGAAAGGGCCGGACGGGAAAACCCATGCCGGAGGTGAGCCGAATGAAACCTGACCCAGATGCTGCCTGCATCACACACCATAGAAAAGGGACAGGCTTCCAAGGCGGCGTGGCCTGATCCTGACAAGGAGGAGGCCGCAGCATGTTAGAGTTTTACAAAACCATCGGCAACCGCGTGTGCCAGATCGACGGGCTGGAGGATGGCTGCTGGGTGTGCGCCATCAGCCCCACCGAAAAAGAGGTCCGCTATCTGGTGGACGAGATGCACCTGGAACAGGATTTCGTCCGGGCGGCATTGGACGACGAGGAGACCTCCCGCGTGGAGTGCGAGGAAGGGCAGACCTTAGTCATCGTGGACGTTCCGCTTGCGGAAAAGCAGGAGGAGGACAACACCATCCTCTACACCACCATGCCAATGGCGATCATCGTCACCGAGCATCAGGTGATCACCGTTTCCTTAAAGGAAAACGCCGTGCTCACCGAGCTGAGCCAGGGACTGGTGAAAAACGTCCAGACCCACTACAAAAACAGCTTTCTGCTGAAGATTTTGCTGCGTGTGGCTACCCGCTTCCTGCAGTACCTGAAGCAGATCGATAAGATTTCTTATACAACCGAAAACTTTCTGCATAAAACCATGCGAAACAAGGAGCTGATCCAGCTGCTTGGGCTGGAAAAATCCTTGGTTTACTTTTCCACCTCCCTCAAATCCAACGAGGTCACCCTGGAAAAGATCCTTCGCGGGCGGATCATCAAGCTCTACGAAGAGGACGAGGACCTGCTGGAAGACGTTATCATCGAGGTCAAACAGGCCATCGAGATGTGTAACATCTACTCCAACATCCTTTCCAACACCATGGACGCTCTGTCGTCCATCATCTCCAACAACCTGAACATCGTTATGAAGGTGCTTACCTCCATCACCATCGTTATGGCCATCCCCAACATCATCTTCGGTCTGTATGGTATGAATGTTCAGGGTTTGCCGCTGCCGTATTTCTGGATGGCTATGCTGGTCGCCGGCATGGCTGTGGCAGCCGTTACCTTGATCTTGATTAAAAAAGGCATGTTCCGTTAGGGCGTGCGTTCTTTGGATAAAATGTAATTTTAGGCAGTCGCCTTTGGACTGTTAAGCGGCCGGCTTTTGAGAGATACTATCAAAGCCAGTTTCGCAGTCTGCGCCGGAGTGGATGCCGGTGCGGAGATCCTCCCTGCCCGGGGAAACGGGTAATAACCGAAAAGGGGAGTCAAATTTGGAAAAATATATCGTTCACGGCGGGAAACGCCTGACCGGAGAGGTCACCATCAGCGGTGCCAAAAACGCTGCAGTGGCGATCATCCCCGCTACTATCCTGGCACAGGACCGCTGTGTGATTGAAAACGTTCCCAATATCAGTGATGTCGCCACCCTCTTCCGCATTATGGAGGACATCGGCGCCAAGGTCCGTTACCTGGGCCGCAACAGCGTGGAGATCGACACCACCCACATCACCAAACCGGTGGTGCCTTATGAGTCCGCCCGCCTGCTTCGGGCTTCCTACTACTTCCTGGGGGCCTTTTTGGGCCGGTTCAAGGCGGCGCACGTTTCCCCTCCCGGCGGCTGCAACTTCGGCGTCCGCCCCATCGACCAGCACATCAAGGGCTTTGAGGCCCTCAACGCCACCGTTACCACCGATTACGGCTTCATCAACGCCGAGACCGACGAGCTTTACGGCTCCCACATCTACCTGGACGTGGTGTCGGTAGGCGCGACCGTCAACATCATGCTGGCGGCGGTCAAGGCCAAGGGCCTGACCATCCTGGAAAACGCCGCCAAGGAGCCCCACATCGTGGACCTGGCCAACTTCCTCAACTGCATGGGCGCCGATATCCGCGGCGCCGGCACCGACGTCATCAAGATCCACGGCGTGGACCTGCTGCACGGCGCCAGCTATTCCATCATCCCCGACCAGATCGAAGCCGGTACCTATATGACCATGGCGGCTGCTACCGGCGGCGATGTCCTCATTAAAAACGTCATCCCCAAGCATATGGAGTCCATTACCGACAAGCTCATCCAGGCCGGTGTCCAGATCACCGAATACGATGACGCTATCCGGGTGACCCGTACCGGGGAGCTCCATAAGATCAACGTCAAGACCCTGCCGCATCCCGGCTTCCCCACCGACATGCAGCCCCAGATGACCACCCTGCTGGCCATCGCCAACGGCACCAGCATCGTCACCGAAGGTGTGTGGGACAACCGCTTTAAGTACGTGGATGAGCTGCGCCGCATGGGCGCCAAGATCCAGGTAGACGGCAAGGTAGCCGTGGTAGAGGGCGTGCAGCAGCTGACCGCCGCCCCGGTAAAGGCACTGGACCTGCGGGCCGGTGCAGCCCTTCTGCAGGCGGCCCTGGTGGCCAACGGCGTCTCTGAGGTGGAGGACATCCACTATGTGGAGCGCGGCTACGAAGACATTGTCGAGAAGCTCTGCGCCATGGGCGCCGACATCCGCAAGGTGACCATCCCCGACGACGCTTACCCCAAGGCACAATAAGATAACGAAACAAACCCCCGTTTCCTTACCGGAAGCGGGGGTTTTCTTGTGTATAAAGGCGGTTACATCAAAGGGGAGAAGCCGCGCAGCAGGCTGCGCAGGAAGCGCCGGGGAGCGCCGACCTCTTCCTCGTCGGCCAGGGTGATCTCGGTGCAGATCTGCTGGGTGCGCAGGAAGTCCTCCTTGACATCCCCGACGATGGAGCTGCGGTAGAACACCACGCCGCACTCAAAGTGCAGGTAGAAGCTGCGGAAGTCCATGTTGGTGGTGCCGACGATGGCGGTCTTGTCGTCGCTGACGAACATCTTGGCGTGGACAAAGCCGGGGGTATACTCAAAGATGCGCACCCCGGCGGAAAGCAGCGACCGGTAAAAGGACTGGGTCACATGATGGACGTACCACTTGTCCGGGATGTGCGGGGTCATGATGCGCACGTCGATGCCGCTTTGGGCCGCCAGCTGCAGGGCGGTGACCATCTCGTTGTCCAGGATCAGGTAGGGGGTGGTGATGTAAACATAGTTCTTGGCGTGGTTGATGATCTGCATATAGGCGTTTTCCGCCACGTTGAGGGTGTCCAGCGGGCTGTCGCCAAAAGCCTGGACGAAGCCGTCCGCCGGGTAGGAGCGGGTAGGCAGGTAGTCTTCCAGCACCGACTCCTCCTTGCAGGTAAACTGCCAAAGCTGCAGGAACATCTCGGTCAGGTTGCGGACCCCTTCGCCTTCCAGCATAACGGCGGTGTCCTTCCAGTGGCCGAAGCGCTCCCGGGCGTTGATGTACTCGTCGGCCAGGTTGATGCCGCCGGTAAAGCCCACGTTGCCGTCGATGACGCAGATCTTGCGGTGGTCGCGGTAGTTGGTGCTGGAGGTAAGGCGGGGCCGGAAGGGGTTAAAGACCCCCACCTTGATGCCCTTGGTGCGCAGGTAAAGCTCGTAGCGGTTGGGCAGGGTCTGGATGCAGCCCATGTCGTCGTACATCAGGCGGACCTCCACCCCTTCCCGCACCTTCTGCTCCAAAATCGCCAGGATGCTGTCCCACATCTGGCCCTCCTGGATGATGAAGTATTCCAGGAAGATAAAGCGCCGGGCCTGGGGCAGCTGCTCCAGCAGGGCGGCGAACAGGTCCTCGCCCAGGGGCAGGTAGGTGCAGCGGGTGTTGGTGGTCAGCGGCAGGCGGGACATGTTGTAGATGTACTGCACCTCCCGGGCCTGCATCGGGTCCTCGGCGGCCAGCTGCTCCACACAGGCTTCGTGGTCGCTGCGCTCCATCTGCTGGGTGCGGGAGATGATGGCGGAATATTCCCCCATCTGCCGGCGCATCCAGCGGCTGATGCGCTTGTTGCCGAACATCAGGTAGAAGATGCCGCCCAAAAGGGGCACCGCCATGATGATAATGATCCAGGCGATCTTAAAGGAGGGGTTGTCCGACTTGGAGAGGATCCACAGCACCACCAGGATGCTGATGATGTTAAACAGGTGGGTGACCCAGTAGGCGCCGGTGCCCAGATAGAGCATCACGCCCATGAGGAAGACAAACTGCACCAAGATCAGCAGGGCGACGATGAACAGCCGGCTGCTGAGCAGGCGGAAGAGGCGCTTTTTTCGGGAATGTTTGTGGGTCTCGTAGGGGGTGGTGTGGTTGTGCATGGCAGAGCTCCCTTCCTTTCGGTGATGATACGGAGAAAAAAGGCCCGCCGCCGGGGGACCGGTGACGGGCCTGGAAGGATCGGTATCCGAGGATTACAGACCCTGAGGATTCTTGACGGTAAAGTTCCACATGCTGGAGCACATCTCGTCGATGCCCAGCTTGGCTTCCCAGCCCAGCAGCTCCTTGGCTTTGGAAGCGTCGGCGTAGCAGGTGGCGATGTCGCCGGGACGGCGGTCCACCAGCTTGTAGTTGACGGTGCGGCCGCTGGCTTTCTCAAAGGCTTTGACGATGTCCAGCACGCTGTAGCCGTTGCCGGTGCCCAGGTTGATGGCCTCGACGCCGTTGTGTGCCATAGCGTAGTCGATGGCTTTCAGATGGCCCAGGGCCAGGTCGACCACATGGATGTAGTCGCGGACGCCGGTGCCGTCGTGGGTGTCGTAATCGCTGCCGAAGACGCTCAGGCAGGGCAGTTTGCCGATGGCCACCTGTGCCACGTAGGGCAGCAGGTTGTTGGGGATGCCGTTGGGGTCCTCGCCGATGAGGCCGCTGGCGTGGGCGCCGATGGGGTTAAAGTAGCGCAGCAGCACGACGCTCCATTCGGGATCGGCCACATGCAGGTCGGAGAGGATCTGCTCGATCATGACCTTGGTGTAGCCGTAGGGGTTGGTGGCGGAGGTGGGCATATCCTCTTTGAAGGGGACGGGGTTGTTCATGCCGTACACGGTAGCGGAGGAGGAGAAGACGATGCGTTTGCAGCCGTGTTTGCGCATGGCGTCGCAGAGGATCAGGGTGCCGGTGATGTTGTTGTGGTAGTATTCCAGCGGCTTCTGTACCGATTCGCCCACTGCTTTCAGGCCGGCGAAGTGGATGACTGCGTCGATCTGGTTTTCAGAGAAGATGCGGTCCATGGCCTCGGCGTCCAGCAGGTCGGCTTCATAGAATTTGAAATCCTTGCCGGTGATCTGGCGGATGCGGTTGAGAGCCTCGGGCTTGGAATTGCAGAAGTTGTCCACGATGACCACTTCTTTGCCGGTGTTGAGAAGTTCCACAACGGTGTGGCTGCCGATGTATCCGGCGCCGCCTGTTACTAAAATAGCCATAACAAACTCCAATCTCCAGCGGACCGTTGGATGATAGGTACCCAGTGCACCCGGGCGGCTCCGCGGTCCTCGCTGGCAGCAGCAAAGCAGCCCGTACAGCTTTAGTATATTGTTTTGTTAAGGTACTGTCAATATAAATCTTGCCAGAAAACCCCTGTTTTGCAAGCAAGAATACAAAAAGGGAAGGGCTAAACCAGGTCGGAGAACTTGCAGGCCTCCAGACGGTTGCGCACCTCCTGGGAGATCTCCCAGAACACCTTCTGGAACTTGCAGGAGCCCTCGCAGTGGGAGCGGTTGCAGGTAAAGTTGCCGGAGGTGCAGCGGCTCAGGTTGTAGGGGCCTTCGATGGTCTCAATGACGTCCCGCAGAGAGATCTCCTCCAGCGGGCGGGCGATCTCGTAGCCGCCCTGGGTGCCCTTGTAGGACTTGACGATGCCGGCGGCCACCAGCTTGCGCAGGATCTTTAAAGAGAAGCGCAGGGTGACGCAGGTGTTTTCCGAGATGGTCTTGGCGTCCATGCGGCAGCGGCATTTGGCCAGGCAGGCCACGATGCGCACGGCGTAGTCCGCTTCCAGGGTAATGTGCATAACATCTCACCTTCTTTCGGTAACAACAGGGATTTTATATGATTTCAGTATAAAATACTATACTGCTTTTGTCAAGTTAACAGCCGGGTTTTCCACCGATTCCATCCTCACTGGTGGAAAACAAAAGGCAAAGAAAAACCGGGCCACCCCCAAAGGGGAAGCCCGGTGAACCGGTGAAAACGATTAGTCCAAAAAGTCTTTGAGGCGTTTGCTGCGGCTGGGGTGACGGAGCTTGCGCAGGGCCTTGGCCTCGATCTGGCGGATACGCTCACGGGTGACGTTAAACTCCTTGCCCACCTCTTCCAGGGTGCGGTTGCGGCCGTCCACCAGGCCGAAGCGCAGTTCCAGCACCTTTTTCTCTCTGGGGGTCAGGGTGGAGAGCACGTCCTCCAGCTGCTCCCGCAGCAGGGTGTGGGAAGCGGCGTCGGCCGGAGCGGGAGCGTCCTCGTCCTGGATGAAGTCGCCCAGGTGGCTGTCCTCCTCCTCACCGATGGGGGTCTCCAGAGAGACCGGCTCCTGCGCCACACGCATGATCTCACGGACCTTGTCCAGAGGCATGTCCAGACGCTCGGCGATCTCCTCAGCCGTCGGGTCGTGGCCGTTTTCGTGCAGCAGCTGGCTGGATACCTTCTTGACTTTGTTGATGGTCTCTACCATGTGTACCGGGATACGGATGGTACGGGCCTGGTCGGCGATGGCGCGGGTGATGGCCTGACGAATCCACCAGGTGGCGTAGGTGGAGAACTTAAAGCCCTTGGTGTGGTCGAACTTCTCCACGGCCTTGATGAGGCCCAGGTTGCCCTCCTGGATCAGGTCCAAGAACTGCATGCCGCGGCCCACATAACGTTTGGCGATGCTGACTACCAGACGCAGGTTGGCTTCGGAGAGGCGCTTGCGGGCGTACGGGTCGCCCTGAGCCATGCGCTCGGCCAGCTCGATCTCCTCTTCGGGGGTCAGCAGCGGTACCCGGCCGATCTCCTTCAGATAGACCTTCACCGGGTCGTCAATGCTGATGCCCTCCACGTTGAGGAAGGCGTCGTCATCTTTGCCGTCCAGGTCCATGTCCTTGTGGTCGAACTCGCTCAGGTCGATGTCGTCCACCACGTCGATGTTCAGCGATTCCAGGGTGTCGTAGAGCTTGTCTACCTTTTCCACGTCGAAATCCAGCTGTTCCAGGGCATCGTTGATCTCCCGGGTGGTGAGCTTGCCGTTGGCCTTACCGGTTTCGATCAGGCTGCGGATCACGGATTTTTTGTCTTTGACTGCCAAATGAATTCCCCCTATTTCTTCTTAGCCGCCAGCGATTTGATGTACGCATCCAGTTGGGCGTCATCCATCTGCGCGACTTCCCTGTCGGTTTTTTGTGCGCGGTGCTGCGTGAGCACCAGAATATAATCAGCCAGCTCCCCCGCGTCGCAGCGGGAGGCCGGGGCGGAAGCCAGCAGCCCCGACAAGCGGGACATGGCCTCCGGAGAAAGCGTTTCGGAAAGCAGCACCAGTTCTAAGCCCTGGTTGCTGCGGATGCGGCTGCGCACCGCGGTGTAGATCTCCCGGTTTTGGGAGGTGACGAAATCCTCCGGTTCCAGCGCGGCCTCCACCTGAGGCAGGAAGTCCGGGTTTTTAAGCAGGCAGCGCAGGATGCCTTCCTCCGCCACGGCGCACCGCAGGTTCTGCCGGCGCTCTAAGTCTTCCTTGGCGGCGGCCAGCTCCCCGATGTGGATGGTGGTGTCGCTGCGCTCCTTTTGGCGCTGGGTGCGGGCCTTGGCCCGGGCGATGTTCTGCATCTGGGCCCGGATGGCCTCCGGGGATACCTGCAGCTCCCGGGAGATCTGCGCCAGGTAGACCTCCTGCTCCACCGGGTTGCGGATGCCGCAGAGCAGGCGGCAAAACTCCTTGAGGAAGCCCACCCGCCCGTCGGGGAGGGTGAGGTCAAACTTGGCGCGCAGCTTGTTGATCTCAAACTCCAAGGCGCTGGAGCAGCCTTCCAGCAGCAGCTGGAAGCGCTGGGGCCCGTAGGTTTTGATAAACTCGTCCGGGTCCTTGGCGCCGGTGACGGTGAGGACGTTGACCTTCACCCCCACCTGGTCGAAGATGTTGATGGCACGCTTGGTGGCGGCCTGTCCCGGCCCGTCCGAGTCGTAGGCCACGATGACCTGGTCGGTATATTGAGAGATGAGCCGGGCCTGCTCCTCGGTGAGGGAGGTGCCCAAGGTGGCGATGGCGTTGTCAAAGCCCGCCTGGTGGATGGCGATGACGTCCATATACCCCTCGGCCAAGATCAGCCCCGGCTGCTTGGAGGTCTTTGCAAAGTTGAGGGCAAACAGGTTGCGGCTCTTTTTAAACACCGGGGTGTCGCCGGAGTTTAAGTACTTGGGTCCCTTATCCTCCAAGGCGCGCCCGCCGAAGGCGATGACGTTGCCCCGCAGGTCGATGATGGGAAACATGACCCGGTTGCGAAAGCGCGGGTGCGAGCCGTTGCCGCTGCGGTTTTTGACCATCAGGTCGGCCGCCTCCATCTCCTCTAGGGAAAAGCCCTTGGATTTGAGATAGTCGGGCAGGGAGTTCCAGTCGTCCGGGGCGTACCCCAGGCCGAAGCGGCGGATGATCTTGGGGGTGCGTCCCCGCTGGATCAGATAATCCCAGGCGGTCTTGCCGCCGGGGGAGATGAGGCACTGGTGGAAAAAGCGGGCGGTCTCGCGGTTGAGTTCCAGGATGCGGGTGCGCAGCCGGGAAGCGCGGTCGTCCACCCCGTCCTCGGGGAAGGGGATATTGGCCCGCTGGGCCAAAAACTTCAGCGCCTCGATGTAGTCGAGATTGAGATACTGCCGGATGAAGGTGATGACATCTCCGCCGGCGCCGCAGCCGAAGCAGTAGTAGCTTTGGGTCTGCGGGTAGAGGAAGAAGGAGCCGGTCTTTTCGGAATGAAAGGGGCACAGCCCCACCAGGTTGCGGCCCTTCTTCTGCAGTTTGACATAGGAGGACACCACGTCCTCGATGGAGTTATACTGCTTGAGCTGCAGCAAAAAGCTTTCCGGGATCATGGCGCCGCCTCCTTTCTTGGGTTTTTGGGCCTAAAGCTGCCAGGAGCGCGGGATGAAAAGATGCTCAAACTGGCTGACGGCAAAGCGGTCGCTCATGCCGGAGATGTAGTCGCAGACCGCGCGGGTCAGGCCCTCTCGCTCCAAGACCACCTGGTATTCCTCCGGCAGCTCCTGCGGGTGGAGCATGTAGTACTCGTACAGCCCGTCGATGATGCTGTGGACCTTGGTCTCCTCCCCCTTGGCGATGGGGTTGTAGTAAACCGCCTCAAAGAGGAAGTCCCGCAGCTGGTGGAACAGCCGGTCCATCTCCGGGGACATACGCACCACCGGTTTGCCGGCGCTTTGCTCCACCATATCGCACAAAAAGGCGGAGATCCGCTGGGACTTGGTGCGGCCCACCCGGTAGCGGATATCCCAGGGGAGGTCCTCCTCCCGCAGCACCCCGGCGCGGATGGCGTCCTCGATGTCGTGGTTCATGTAAGCGATCTTGTCGGCGTAGCGCACCACCTGGCCTTCCAGTGTGGCGGCAGGGGTGCCCTCCTTGGAGCCGGTCTGGAAGGAGTGGCAGGCGATGCCGTTGAGTACCTCCCAGCAAAGGTTGAGGCCCCGGCCCTGCTTTTCCAGCCGGGCCACCACCCGGACCCCCTGCAAGCTGTGGTGGAAGCCGCCGGGCACCAGCCGGTTGAGGCAGGCTTCCCCGGCGTGGCCGAAGGGGGTGTGCCCCAGGTCGTGCCCCTGGGCGATGGCCTCGGCCAGGTCCTCATTGAGCCGCAGCGCCCGGGCCAGCGTCCGGGCCACCTGCGCCACCTCCAGGGTGTGGGTCAGGCGGGTGCGGTAGTGGTCCCCCTCGGGGGAGAGGAACACCTGGGTCTTGTGGGTCAGGCGCCGGTAGGCGTTGCAGTGGATGATGCGGTCCCGGTCCCGCTGGAAGCAGGTCCGCAGGGGACACTCCTCCTCCGGACGGGCCCGGCCGCGGCTTTGGGCCGACAGCACCGCGTAGGGCGAAAGCATCTGTGCTTCAAAAGCTTGGGTCTGTTCCCGGATGGTCATTGCTCTCCCTCCTTGCGCCGAAAAATACCTTCTATTTTATTCTATACCGAAGAAGCGGCGAAATTCCTGCCGCCTTCCGGCATTTTTGGAGAAATCCCCAGGAAGGGGGCCGGTTTGACCGGTTTTCTGGGCAATTTGCGGCAGAAAGAAGCGCCAGCCTTAGCAAAATTCCCCGAAGCGCTCCTCGATCACCTGCGGCACCACCAGCGCCGCGGAAAGCTCGGTGACCTCCTTGACAAAGCGCTCGTAGCAGTCGGCTTTAAAGAGCACCTCCATCTGCACCGCCGCGCCAAAGTCGGTGCTCTGCACCACCATCTGGTACTGGGGCAGCAGATAGTTTACCTTGCCGTACATGGAGTAGTCCATCTCCATTCGGCAGAGCACGCAGGGGCACATGACTTTGCGCTGGGCGGCGTCCACGGCGATCTTGCAGCCGTGGGAGTAGGCCCGCACCAGGCCGCCGGCCCCCAGCAGGATGCCGCCGAAGTAGCGGGTTACCACCACCGCCACGTCGGTGAGGCCCTCCTTTTCCAGACAGTCCAGCATGGGGACCCCGGCGGTACCCTGAGGCTCGCCGTCGTCGGAATAGCGCTTGGCGCCGCTGCGCAGGATGTAGGCAAAGGTGTTGTGGGTGGCGTCCCGGTGCTGGGCCTTGATGGAGGCGATAAACTGCTGGGCCTCCTCCTCGGTCTCCACCGGGGCGATATAACCGATAAACCGGGACTTGCGCTCCACAAATTCGTCCTGGGCCGGGCCCTGGATGGTAACGTACTCTTTCATCTGTGCTCCCCCTGTATATAGCAAGAAAGGCGGTGCATTGCCTGCACCGCCTTTGATTGTTCGTTTTGGGTTCCCTTACGCGGGAAAACAAAAACTACTTCTGGATGCCGAAACGCTTGTTGAAGCGATCAACACGGCCGCCAGTATCAACCAGTTTCTGTCTGCCTGTGAAGAAAGGATGACACTTTGAACAAATTTCAACGCGCAGATCCTTTTTTGTAGAACGAGTTTCAAATTCTGCACCACATGCACATCTGATAACGGTTGGCTCATACTTCGGATGGATACCCTGTTTCATCTTACAGTCACCTCTTTCTCATTACATAAAGTAGCAAAATATATCCTATCATAGCGGATGAGAAATTGCAAGGGTTTTTTGCCCGGTTTGGGAGAAAAGTTTTTGAATTTTTGGCGTAATAGAGCCACTTTCCACAGGTTTCCACGGTATCCACACGAAAATGTGGAAAACTCGGGCGTAAAAATCCCCCCGGGGGCTCCGGGGGGAGGAAAATCGCACTAGGCCATCCGTGCTTCGGCGGCGGAGAACAGCTCCGCGGCGATCTGCGGGATGAGGCTGCGGTCGGGGGTGACGATGGTCAGGTAGACCTTGATCTTCGGCTCGGTGCCGGAGGGACGGACCACCACCTTCTGGCCGTTTTCCAGGTCGTAGGCCAGGACGTTGGCGCTGGGCAGGCCGGTGGGCTCCTCCTTGCCGCCGGAGCAGCAGACGCCGGTCTGGTAGTCGGTGTAGCCCACCACCGGGAAGCTGCCGAAGGCCTTGGGCGGGTCGGCGCGCAGGCCGGACATGATAGAAGCCATCTTGGTCATGCCGTCGGCGCCCTCGAAGGTGTAACCCTTGACCTGGGCGGAGTAGACGCCAAACTTCTGGAAGATGTCCTCCAAAGCGTCGATAAGGGTCTTGCCCTGGGCCTTGTAGTACTGGGCCATTTCGCAGATGAGCATCGAGCCGTTGACGGCGTCCTTGTCGCGGACGTGGTCGCCGGACAGGTAGCCGTAGCTCTCCTCAAAGCCCAGCAGGAAGCGGTCCTGCTCGCCCTTATCTGCCAGCAGGGAGATCTGCTCGCCGATGTACTTGAAGCCGGTGAGGACGTTGACGGTGCGGATGCCGTAGCTTTCGGCAACCTTATCCGCCAGCGGGGTGGAGACGATGGATTTGACCAGGATCGGGTCCTTGGGCATGGTGCCCTGGGCCAGGCGGGATTTGGCGATGTAGTCGATCATCAGCACGCCCACCTCGTTGCCGGTGGGGAGGATGTAGTCGCCGTGGTGCTTCACCGCAATACCAACGCGGTCTGCGTCCGGGTCGGTGGCCAGCACCAGGTCGCCGTCCACCTGGCGGCACAGCTGAATGCCCAGCTCGAGGGTGGCTTTCTCCTCGGGGTTGGGGTAGGTGCAGGTGGGGAAGTTGCCGTCCGGCAGCTCCTGCTCCGGCACGACGATGGTCTCGATGCCCATGCGGTCCAGGATGCGGCGGACCAGCTTGTTGCCGGTGCCGTTGAGGGGGGTATAAACCACCTTCAGGCCGCCGGGAGCGGTCTCCTTGTTGACCCGCAGGCTGTAGACCCGGTCGAGGAAGCGGTCGATGAGGGCGTCGGAGATGTACTCGATGGAGCCTTCGGCCAGACCCTGCTCAAAGGGGATCTTTTTGACGCCGGTGAAGATGTCGGTTTTAGCGGCCAGAGCCAGCACCTGGGCGGCAGCTTCGGGGTTCAGCTGGCAGCCGTCGGGGCCGTAGGCCTTGTAGCCGTTGTACTTGGCGGGGTTGTGGCTGGCGGTGATGACGATGCCGGCGCTGCAGCCCAGCTCCCGCACCGCGTAGGACAGGGTGGGGGTGGGCATCAGTTCCCGGAAGAGATAGGCCTTGACGCCGTTGGCGGCAAAGACGCTTGCAGTCACCTGGGCGAACAGCTGGCTTTTGTTGCGGCTGTCGTAGGCGATGGCCACGGTGGGGTTGGAAAATGCCTGTTTGACGTAATCCGCCATGCCCTGGGTAGCCAGGCCGACGGTGTAGATGTTCATGCGGTTGGTGCCCACGCCCAAGATGCCGCGCAGGCCGGCGGTGCCGAACTCCAGATCGCGGTAGAAGCGCTCCATGATCTCCTGGTCCTGGCCCTCGATGGCGGCAAGCTCCGCCGTCAGGTCCGGGTCTTCCAGTTTTGCGGCTTTCCAGACAGCATAGGTTTCCTGATAGCCCATGATAAGAACCTCCTTCATCCTTCCGCCCCCGCAAGCCGGGGGACGGACTTCCAAATATACAGAGAAAAAATAACCATACTACCCCTTTATTTTAACGGCTGTTCCCGGCAAAGTCAACGAAACAATGGGGGAAATCCCGGGAAAAGGAAGGCGCATCCTGCCAAAGGAGACGGGGAGCCTTTGCTTTTCCGACAAAACGCCCGGGCTCCGGCTGTGGCTTGTCCACAAAAATGGATTAGAATGGGAAAAATGATTGCATCTGGAACGGGGGGCGGCTTACAATGAAGGTAGGAGAAAGGAGGCTACCCCCATGAAAGAAAACGAAGCGGCCCTGCTGCGGCTGCACCATTGGCTGGAACACTTTGGCATCTGCGTGCTGGTGGGGCTGGCCTTTCTCAGCGGCTGGCTGGGTCTGGGGGAGGACGGGCTGCGATGGACGCTGCGGAGCTGTGCCGATGGCTTTATCCTGCTGGACTGCTGGGCCTTTGGCCGCACCGCCTTCAAACAGCTGTGACCCCCTTGCCCCCGGGGCACAAAGGTGATATGGTAAAAGAAAAGACCCTGTACCGCCCGCAAAGGAGGGAACCGTATGAAACGAAACATCCTGGCCGCGCTGGCCTGCGCCTGCTTGATGCTCGGGAGCCTGACCGCCGCCGCTGACCCCTGGGAAAGCAAGGAAGCCTACTACCACACCCCCTTCCGCAGTGCCGAGGAGATCGCCGCCGACGAAGGGATGCAACTTGCGGTCTCCTACCAAAACGGCAAGGTGGTCTGGAAGCTGACCGGCGGCACCAAAGAGGAGCTGAACGCTGCCATCCAGCGGGAAAACGAGCGTATCGACGACCTGTGGAACCAAAACCCCATCGCCCGGGCCGCGGCCGCCCGCCGCCGGGCCAGCCAAGGCGGCGCCGACTGGAATATCACCGACTGTGCGTGGGAGGAAGAGATCCCTCACTTCCAGTGCCAGGTCACCGGCATCACCGCCAACCAGCTTAAAGAGCGGCTGGTGCGCGGCCAGCGGGAGGATGTCCCTACCCACAAGCACCTGTGGGGCCGCTACACCCTCACCGACGAGAAGCAGGAGACCCGGGAGCTGGAAGCCTGCTTCCTCTGCGACTGTACCCGGGAATATAAAGAAAAGTAGGCCGGGGCCGGCCCGGAAAAATCCGTCCTTTTGGGGGCGGATTTTTTGTTTCCCCGGCCGCTTTATTGTTGTACAGTACAAAAGAGTGTGGTATAATCGGTTCTATGAAAAAACCAGCAAGAAAGGGAGGATCTCTCCTATGCAGCAAGAAAACCGCCGCTCCGGCTGGCGAAAGGGCCTTTCGGACGGCATCCCCATCGGGCTGGGGTACCTTTCGGTATCCTTCAGCTTCGGCATCATGGCCCAGAGCCAGGGCCTGCCGGTGTGGGCCGCTATGCTCATCTCCATGACCAACCTGACCTCCGCCGGGCAGGTAGCGGGCCTGGGGGTCATCGCCGCCGGCGGCTCCCTTCTGGAACTGGCGCTGACCCAGGTGGTCATCAACCTGCGTTACGCCCTCATGAGCCTTTCCCTTTCTCAGAAGCTGGACCCCTCAGTGGGGCTGGGCGGCAGGCTGTTTGCCGCCTTCGGCAACACCGACGAGATCTTCGCCGTCAACATGCAGCAGCCGGGCACCCTGCGCCTGCCCTATATGGCCGGGCTGATGACCATCCCCTACCTGGGGTGGAGCCTGGGCACCCTGGGCGGCGCGGCGGCAGGCCAGCTGCTGCCCGAGATGGTGCGCTCGGCGCTGAATATCGCCATCTACGGCATGTTCCTGGCCATCATCCTGCCCCCGGCCCGCCGGATGGGCAGCGTCCGGGGCGTGGTGGTGCTGGCCGCGGCGGCAAGCTGCCTCTTTGCCTGGGTGCCGGGGCTGGACCGGGTGTCCGGCGGCTTTGCTATCATCCTGAGCACCCTCTTTGCCGCCGGGGTCATGGCGTGGCTTTCCCCGGTGGAGGAGAGTGAAAGAGAGGAGGAACGGGTATGACCGCTGCATTTTCGCCGACTTGGCTGGTGGTCTGCGTGCTGACCATGGCGGGAACGACCTATCTCATCCGTGCGCTGCCGCTGGTGCTGTTTCGCAGCCGGCTTCAGGGGCGGTTCCTGCGCTCCTTCCTGTTTTATGTGCCCTACGCGGTACTGGCGGCCATGACCTTCCCGGCCATTTTGAGCAGCACCCAAAGCCCCCTTTCGGCGGCAGCGGGGCTGGCGGTGGCCTGTGTGTTGGCCTTCCGGGAAAAAAGCCTGCCGACCGTGGCGGGCGCCGCCTGCGTGGGGGTCTTCCTGGCCGAGCGGGTGCTGGCGCTGTTTTAGTTGCGAAACGAGGATGGTTTGGGGTACAATAGGGGAAAATCCCCCGAAAGGAGACCCCCTATGAACCATCCTCGTTTTTTTGCTGCCGTTTTGAGCCTGGTGCTGCTGCTGGGCGGCTGCGGCGCGCCCCAAACGGTCCCCGCCCAGCCGGAGGAAACCGCCTCCGCTCCCGAGGCCCAGCCCGCCCCGGAGGAAAATCCGACGCCCTCCGTGTCGGAGGACCCGCTTTCCCGCCCAGCGGGCAGCGCGGGCACCGAGGGCAACCCCCTCATCGCCATGGTGATGTTTTCCCCCGAGTGGGACGGCCAGCCGGTGGAGATGAAAAGCTGCGCCACCACCCCGGGCGTCCCTTGTACCGAGGCGGTGTTGGAGCAGCAGGACGGAGCCCCGGCGCTGCGGCTGGCTTTCGGGCAGCCGGTCCAGCCCCGGATGTTGGAGCTTTCCTTTGATGGGGCGGCGGTGCAGGCTTTGGAGATCACCGACAGCCAGGGTCAGCTGCGCTACCGGCAGGAGGACTTCCTCACCGGCGGAGAAACCCGCACCGACCGCAGCCGCCTGGTGTGGCTGGGGGACGGGGAGACCGACGGCCTGACCCTGCGCTTTACCTTGGAGGAAGGGGCCGACCCCACCGCCCTGCGGCTGACCACCGTGGAGGTCACCGGCAGCCCAGACCGGCAGGAGGACTTTGCCCTGGCGGCCTATCTGCCGGTGAACGCGGCGGGGGAACTGTCCGCTTATGTTGAAACTGCCGCCCAGGTCAGCGACCTGATCTTCAACACCGCCGTTTACTGGGACGCCCAGGGCGCGCTGCAAGCCGACCCGGCGTTGGAGACGGTGCTGGACCAGTTGGGTCCGGCGCCCGAGGGGCAGCGCCGCTGGGTGACCATCAATCCCCAAGGGGAGCTAGTTCGCCAGGGCGCCGCCGGGCAGACGCTGGACACCCCCGAGGAGCGTCAGTCCCTGGCCCAGGCTATGGCGGACTTCTGCCGGGAGCAGGGCTTTGCCGGGGTGGACATCGACTGGGAGTTCCCCCAAGAGGAAGAATGGGCGGACTTTTCCGCCTTCCTGGTGACCCTTTCCCAGACCTTGAAGCCCCAGGGGATGGGGCTTTCCCTGGCCCTTTACCCGGAGGAGGTGCCGCTGAGCCCCGAAGCGGTGCAGGCGGTGGACCGGGTGAACCTGATGGCCTACGACCAGTTTGATGAGGCTGGCCGCCACAGCACCTACGCCGGCGCCCAGCAGGCAATCTCGGTGATGACCGGCATGGGCTTTGCGCCGGAGCAGCTGGTGCTGGGTCTGCCGCTCTATGGCCGTCCGCTGGATGGTTCCGCCAGCTGGCCCACCCTGGCGGACGCGGCCCTGCCCGATGCCTTCTCTAACGAGCAGAACGGCGTCTTTTACAGCAACACCGCCCTGGCCCGGGACAAAACCGCACTGGCGGCCCGGCGGGGGTTGGGCGGCGTTATGTTCTATCATCTGCTGTGCGACACCCCGGGCGAGTCCGGGCAGCTTTGGCAGGTAAGCGAGCTGGTCCGGCAGGTGCGCGGGCAGGCGTAAGGCCCAAGCTCCCAAACAAAAAAATCCCCTCTCCCAAAGCGGGAGAGGGGATTTTGTACGTTCCGGGGAATTTTTACGCTTTGTTGACCGAGCCGAAGAGGGTCATCTTTTCGATGACTTTGGCTTTGATTGCTTCGCAGCCGGGTTTGAGCAGCTTGCGGGGGTCGAAGCCTTTGCCCTTCTTGTCATTGCCTTCTTCGATGTATTTGCGGGTAGCTTCGGCAAAGACCAGCTGGCACTCGGTGTTGACGTTGATCTTGGAAACGCCCAGGGAGATCGCGGTCTGGATCATCTCGTCCGGGATGCCGGTGCCGCCGTGGAGGACCAGGGGCAGAGCGCCGGTCAGCTTCTGGATCTCAGCCAGGACCTCAAAGTTCAGGCCCTGCCAGTTGGCGGGATATACGCCGTGGATGTTGCCGATACCGGCAGCCAGCATGTCCACGCCCAGGTCGGCGATCATCTTGCACTCTTTGGGGTCGGCAACTTCGCCGCCGCCGATGACGCCGTCTTCTTCACCGCCGATAGCGCCGACTTCGGCCTCAACGGAGCAGCCCTTTTCCCGAGCCAGACGGACGATCTCTTTGGTCTTTTCGATGTTCTCTTCCACCGGGTAGTGGGAGCCGTCGAACATAACGGAGGAGAAGCCCTTTTCGATGCACTCTTTGGCGCCTTCATAGCTGCCGTGGTCCAGGTGCAGAGCCACCGGTACGGTGATGTTCATCTCTTTGAGCATGCCGTTTACCATGCCCACGATGGTGCTGTAGCCGCACATATACTTGCCGGCGCCTTCGGATACGCCCAGGATTACCGGGGAGTTGCACTCCTGTGCTGCCTGCAGGATCATTTTTGCCCATTCCAGGTTGTTGATGTTAAAGTGGCCGACGGCATACTTGCCGGCCTTTGCCTTGTCCAGCATCTCTTTTGCAGAAACTAACATGAAACCGAATCCTCCTTAACCACAGGGCGGAGCCTGGCCCTGTGCCGGCTCTTTTTGCCCGATTGCTTTTATTATACCAGTTCTCCCGCAAAAATCAATTGACAAATCTATAACAATTTGCTTTTTTCTTCAGATTTTCCTTTCTTTTGGGGAAAGCCCTGCCGCCGGGCAGGTGCGGGCGTAGTGGAACAGGTACTGCTGGGCGATGCCGGCGTGCTCCCGGGCGCAGTCGGGCAGGCCCTGGGGCAGCAGCTGGGCCATGACCCGCTTCATCCATACGTCCAGCGGGAAGCACTCCATCCGCCCAAAGCCGTAAAGCAGAGCGCATTCGGCCACCTTTGGTCCGACGCCGTGGATGCGCTGCAGCTGCTGGCGGGCCTCCTCGATGGGGAGGGTGGGCAGCTCTTCTAGGCAGACTTCCCCGGCGTTGACCTTCGCCACCGCATCCGCCAGGTATTTGGCCCGGAACCCGGCCCGCAGCGGCGCCAGGTCCTCGGCGGTGATGCCGGAAAGCTGCTGCGGCGTGGGGAAGGCGAAGCGCTCCTGCCCGCCGAAGGTGCCGATGGGGGAGCCGAAGCTTTGGCAGAAGCGGTCCACAATGCCCTTGATGCGGGCGATGTTGTTGTTTTGGCTGATGATAAAGCAGCACAGCGCCTCCCAGCCCTCCTGGCGCAGGATGCGGATGCCCGGGGCCCAGGCGGCGGCTTCTTTCAGCACCGGGTCCTGGGAAAGGGCCGTCTTGATGGCGCAGTAGTCGGTATCCAGGTCAAAATACCGCCGCCAAAGGCGTTCGAAGTCCTCGGGGGTGGTGTCAAAAAGCAGGACGTTGCCCTCCGGGTCCCGCTGCAGCCGCAGGTAGCGGCCCAGGGCCACGCCTTCGTAGGTCTGGCAGCCGGCGGAGGCGTCGGGGCCGCACACCTCCCAGAAGCGGAAGCACTGCCCGCAGTCCAGGATGTCCGGCAGGGAGAAGTCCGGCTGCTGCCGGAGCAACAGCCCTTGGGGATGGGGGATGGGTGGGTTCAAGGCGAAAACGCTCCTTCCGGTTGAGTCTCGGCCTATTGTACCACAGCCCGGACAAAAAGAAAACCGCCCCCGGCGGGGAGCCGGAGGCGGAAGGGGTAACGCAGGCTTACAGACGCTTCATGTTGGGCAGGATGATGACCAGAGCGCCCCACAGCAGCTGGTAAAGCAGCACGTGGGCGATGCTGATCATAGAAAGGTTGCCCATGAGGGTGAAGAGGGCCACCAGGGCGTAACCCAGCAGCAGGGCGATGATCTGTACGGTGACTGCCTGGGAGATGCAGCGCTTGATGACGCTGCAGTCCAGGATGGCGCGGATCATGGTGCGGCTGCCGCCCACATAACCGATCTTGGAGGAAGCCCGGGGCTTCTCGGCGGTGAGGCTGTTGTACAGGCCGTGGAAGCGGGCGGGCAGGAGCTTGAGCTGGTCGGCGGGGAACTTGTACGCCGCGCAGATCTTCTCCTCGGTGATGTTGGGGTCGGAGGTCTCCACCACCAGGAACATGCCGTGGTCCATGAGCTTGTTGAGCTCGTCGGCCATGGCGCTGTTGGGGTTGTAGCTGATGACGAACATGGCGGAAAGCTCGCCGGAGTTAGAAAGGTAGATGATGTTCTTGGAGTCTTTGACGTAGCGCATCTCGTAGTCCTTGCTGGGGACCTCTACGCCGTGGTTGAGCATCAGGTCGCGGTTGCCGATGAGCACCCGTTTGCCGTCCACCCAGGCGGACAGGCCCATGCCGTCCTCGTAGGTCAGGTTTTCCACCGGCTTGAGCATGTTCTTGTTGGAACCGATGATCTTGGCAAAGACGGCGGAGAGCATCCCGTTGGAGCCGCAGACCACGCTGGCAGCGTCCAGGATGACGGTGTCGATCTTGCCCTGGTCGAAGGCCTTGATGCCGTGGAGCACCACATTTTCCGGGCGGAACAGGTCGCAGGCGTCCAGCACCACCGCTTCGGTGCGGGAGAAGGTCTCCACCGCGCTGTAACCGGAGACCATAGCTCCGGCGGGGATGAGCTTCTTGGAAAGGCGCAGCAGCGGGTAGTTGGCGGCGATGGTGGAGGTCAGCGGAGCGCAGATGCAAAGCACCGCAGCAAAGGTAGAGATGGCGGCGGAGGCGTCCTTGTTGTTAAAGAAGAAGCCCAGCACCGCCAGCAGGATGGCCGCCAGCAGCGACACCGGAGCCAGCACCCGGCTGGCGTTTTCGGCGTGGTCGGTGGAGTAGGAGTTGTCGAGGAAGTTCGCCAGGAGTTTCGACTGCTCGGGGTAGGCAATGGTGAACTCGTCCAGCGGCAGGCTCTTGGAAAGGTCGCGCAGCAGGTCGCGGTCCCGCAGGAAGTTGACGGAATTTTTCACCCGGTCGCTGACGATGAGCTTAAAGTTGTTCTGGATGCGCAGCACCACCATCAGCTTGCCGATGAGGTTAAAGAGCAGGATGAGGATGGCGGCGGGGAAGAACAGGAAGAAGTTGGAGTCCAGGTTGTCGCTGTGGAAGAAGGCCGGGCGGACGATGTAGCAGATGCCCTGGGCCAGGGCGCCCAGCATAGCCAGTGCCGGCAGGGAGTCGGTGTCCGCCTGGAACTTAAAGAGCGACAGGATGCCGCCGCCGACGGTGTTGGAGCAGATGACCGCACCCAGGGCGCACACTACGGTGGAGACGATCATGTAGTAGCGGACGGCGGTGGGGCCGCTTTCCGGCTGCATGAAGGTGGGCAGCGGCAGCAGCTCGCCGCCGATGGCGATGTTGCGGGCCGCCAGGCACAGATACAGGGAGATGACAAACAGCACGATGCACAGAGCGCCGCGAATGATGAGCCCCAGCTTGATGCTCTTCATGTCGTTGATGATGGCCTGTTTGTCTTCGGGGGAGCTGTAATCGATCAGGTCCTCGTCGTCTTCCGGCACCGGGATGTCGGCGTTGGAAAGGGCGGAGGCGTCCTCCGGCTCCTCTTCCGGCTCAAAGGTGCGCTTCTTGCGGTGGAAGAGACCCCGTTTTTCCTGGGCCGGGTCTTCCATCGGCTGGGAGGAGGGTGCATCCTCGTCCATCAGTTCATCCGGCAGGTCGATGCGGAAGTGGTCGGGACGGGAAGCCTTGTCAAAGGAGGAGAACTTGCCCGCCGGGTCCCCGGAGGGGGAAAAGTTCTCGCTGTCCGGCACCGAGAAGGTGGTGGTGGCGCCGAAATCCGGCTTGGGAGCGGAGGCCGTAGCGGAAGGGGACGGTGCAGCCTGCTCCTGGGAGGAGAAGCTGCCGGCGTTTTCGCCAAAGTAGCGGCGGTAGTCCGGGTTGGGGGTAGAAGAAGGCGCCGGGCCAGTTTGTTGGGCGGAGAAGGAAAGGTCCTGTCCGCCGAAGGAGGGCCGCCCGGAAGATTGCGCCCCGCTGCCGAAGATGGCGTCAAAGTTGGGGCGTCCGCCGGAAGGGGAAGCGCTCTGCGGGGCAGAGGGCTCCGCCTGGGGCTGGAAACGGGAAAAGCCTGGCTGCGCGGTGGGAGCGGCAGGCTCCGGCTGCTGGTAGGAGCCAAAGCGCTCCGCTTCCGGAGCCGGCTGGCCGAAGTCCGGCCGGGAAGGGGCTGCCTGCCGGTAGGACTGCTCCTGCCCAAAGGAAGGGGCATTGTCCCACCCGGTACGCGGGGCGGAGGGAGCGTCCCAGCCGCCGGAAGGAGCGTCCCACGGGGAGGCAGGACGGGAAGGCTCCGGCTGGGAGGGGGCGGCGCCGGTGTGGGCAAACTGCTCCCGGCGGTCGATCTGGAAGTCAGAGCGGGGGTGCAGTTTCTCGGGGGAAGCCTCTGAGGCCGGGCGGGAGGGGCTGTGCGGCGCCGGCTGGCGGTTGTTTTCCCAGGCGGGGGCGCGGGAAGGGGCGTTGTCCCACCCGGAGCGGGGCGCGCTGTCCCGCGGGGCCGGACGGGCGCCGTCCCGGGACTGGCGGCTCTTTTTGCTCTTGATTTCGGAAAGAATATCATCAACGTTGTAACCGTTGCTCATGTCGATTCTCCTTTTGTAACAACGAGATTGCCGGATGGGCGGAGATTACTGCTTCAGGACCCGGGCAGCCAGGCCGCTGCGCTGGCGGACGGCCTCGTAGATGACGATACCGGCGGCTACCGAGGCGTTGAGGGAGTTGATCTGCCCCAGCATGGGCAGCGACACCACAAAGTCGCAGTGCTCCTTGGTCAGGCGGCTGACGCCGTTGCCTTCGGCGCCGACCACCACCCCGATGGGGCCGGTCATATCCGCCTGGCACCAGGGGCTGCCGTCCATGTCGGCGCAGAAGATCCAAAGCCCCTGCTTTTTCAGCTCGTCGATGGCGGCCACGATGTTGGGCACCCGCACCACCGGCATATATTCCACCGCGCCGGCGGAGGTTTTGGCCACGGTGGCGGTCAGGCCCACGCCGCGGCGTTTGGGGATGATGACCCCGTGGGCCCCGGCTGCCTCGGCAGTACGGATGATGGCGCCCAGGTTGTGGGGGTCCTCGATGTTGTCGGCGATGATGATGAAGGGGGGCTGGTCCCCGGCCTTCTCAAAGATATCGCTCATTTCGGAAAAGCTGTGGCAGGCGCCGACGGCCACCACGCCCTGGTGTGCCACGCCGGGGGCCAGGGTGTCCAGCTTCTGGGAGGTGGCGTCCTTGACGGGGATGTTTTCCTCCCGGGCCAGGGCCAGCAGCTTGCTGACGCGGCCGCGTTCGGTGCCTTTGAGTATGTAAATGCTGTCGATGGGGCGGCCTTTTTTCAGCGCCTCGGTGACAGCGTTTCTGCCTGCGATGATGTTGTTTTCCACCTGCTGGGGGGACTGGTATTTTTCCACGTTGCTTCCTCCATTGTTCTGCGCCGCTCGGGGATGGCTCCCGGGCGGGACGGGATCGTCGGTATCAAGATCTGGCCGGGGCCAGGACAGTTCAATCACAGACATTATAACATATTTCGCGCCGATATCATACGCTTTGTGGGAGAAAATATCGCCCGCTTACAGGAGCAGCAGCCACACCGCCCCGGCGCCCAGTCCTGCGGCCAGCAGCATTTCCAGCCCGCCGCGCAGGGAAAAGCGGGGCGCCCAGCGCCGCCAAAAGCGCCCCTTGCCCCCCAGCCCGGCGCCGGTGCTGCGCAGGGAGCCCAAAAACCGGGCGGTCTCCCCCTCCAGCGAACGGCGGGGCAGGGTGGCGGGGCTGTCCTTGAGATAGAGCACCGCCCGCTCGAAGTAGGGGCTGCCGGTGTCGTTGATCTCGATGATAACTTTGTTGGTACCGCGTACCATAGAGGTCACCTCCTAAAGTGCAAAAACCCGCTCCAAGGGCAGGGTGCAGAATTTCCAATTAGTATAATCTGCGGGGAGACTTTCCACCCCGGCCGGGCAGTTTGGTGTGGAAAACTCTGTGGAAATCGTGGAAAATCCCAGCGGTATGCCCCTTGGAATTTATGAATAAATGGTGAAATTTTGGGGAAAACAGAGAAAAATCCGTTTTACATGGGGTAATACCCGCCTGCCCCGATGCAAGGCTAGTATGCCCCCGAAAGCGGCCGGTTACACACGATTTCGCCGCCGCAGGGCACCCGAGACGCAAAAAAATCCCCGCCTGGCTGGGCCAGACGGGGACGGGCTTGCAAGAGGTGTGCCTTACTGTTCTTTTTTCTCTTTAAGCCACTGTTCCAGCTCGGAGATATCCTCCTGGGTCAGATCGTGGTTGTCGTAGAGGGTGGTGACGAAGCTCATCACCGAGTTGCGGTGCAGCTTCTGCAGGAAGTTGCGGGTCTCGAACTCCATGTACTCCTGGCGGTCCACCTCGGGGTAGTAGATCCGTTCCCGGCCGCGCTTTTCCGAGGAAAGGAAGCCCCGGTCGATCAGGCGGGAAAGGAGGGTCAAAAGGGTGGAAATATTCCAGTTTTTCTGCTGGCTGACGACCTTCATGACGTCATTGGTGGACATGGGAGGGGTATTGTCCCAAATAGCCTTCATGACTTCAAGTTCGGCGTCCGGCAGCCGGCGCATCTTTTCAAACATATTACACCTGCTTCCCTGGGCTGGGTCGCCCAATATATTCATCCATATATAAATATTACCAATGTAAGACTGAATGTCAATGCCTTTTGCAAAATTTATTGCAATTTGCCTAAAAAACGAAACCGATTCTTGGAGGGCGCTTGGGCTTCCTCCAAAGAATCGGGGCCCGTCCCAAAAGCGATTGACAGCCCTTGGCTGGGGATGCTACACTGGTAAACAGATTTCATCCGAAACGCCGGCAAAGGGCCGGCACAGGATCAGAAAAAGGATCTCAGCGGGGATGCGGGCCATCTCCGTCTTTTTTATTGGCTGGGGTTCGGGCTGGTCGGCCGGGGAGCGCCCCGGAAGGGTGAGATCCTGCCGTCCTACCAACCCTATATTATGATAAGAAAGAGAGAATCGGATGAACCAAACTTCTTTTGTACAGCTCAATCTGCCGGCAGGCATCCTGCGCGCCGTGGAGGAGATGGGCTTTACCTACGCCACCGACATCCAAGCCCAGTCCATCCCGCTGATCCAGGCGGGCTACGACGTAGTAGGCCGCTCCCAGACCGGCACCGGCAAGACCGCGGCCTTCGGTATCCCTGCCATCGCCAAGGTGGACACCGCCCAGGAGCGCCGCACCGTGCAGGTGCTGCTGCTCTGCCCCACCCGGGAACTGGCGGTCCAGGCCTGCGGCGAGATCAAAAAGCTTTCCAAGTATACCAACGGCATCAAGGCGGTGCCGGTCTACGGCGGCGCCCCCATTGAGCGGCAGATCACCGCCCTCAAGCAGGCCAACCTGGTGGTAGGTACCCCCGGCCGCGTCATGGACCACCTGCGCCGCCGCACCCTCAAGCTGGACGACCTGCGGATGATCATCCTGGACGAGGCCGACGAGATGCTGAGCATGGGCTTTCGGGAGGACATCGAGACCATCCTTCAGCAGGTGCCCGAGGAGCGGCAGACCATCCTCTTCTCCGCCACCATGCCGCCGGAGATCATGAAGATCATCCGCAACTACCAGCGGGAGCCCCAGATTGTGGAGATCAACAAGGCCCAGGTGACCCTGGACAGTATCGCCCAGTACTACCTGGACGTGCCCATGGGCCGCAAAAACGACGCCCTGAGCCTGCTGCTCCACTACGAGGACCCGGCCCGGGCCATCATCTTCTGCAACACCAAAAAGATGGTGGACGAGCTGACCGCCTCCCTCAACGAAAGCGGCTTCCGCGCCGAGGGGCTGCACGGCGACCTGAAGCAGTCCCAGCGCGACACCGTCATGAACGGTTATAAGTCCGGCCGGGTGCGCATCCTGGTGGCCACCGACGTGGCCGCCCGCGGCATCGACGTGGACGGCGTGGAGTGCGTGGTCAACTACGACGTGCCCCAAAACAACGAGTACTACGTCCACCGCATCGGTCGTACCGGCCGCGCCGGACGTTCCGGTCTGGCCTACACCCTGTGCAGCGGCCGCCGCCAGGTCAACCAGCTGATGGAGATCGGCCGCATGGTCCGCTCCCAGATCCAGCCCCAGGAGGTCCCCACCCCCGACCGCATCCTGGAACGCCGCCGCAGCCAGCATATGGACGCCCTGTGCGCCTCGCTGGAAGGCAAGACCATCTACCCCTACATGGAGATGGTGGACGAGCTGGCCCAGCGCTTTGAGCCCCGGCAGATCGCAGCCATGGCGCTGGAGCTGCTCTACGGCAAGGAGGTGCTGCAGCTGCCCTCCGCCGAAGGCTTCCAGAAGAAGCGTGCCCGCCGCGGAAATTGGGTGAAGCTGAGCATCGACGTGGGCCGCGAGGAGCGCATGGCTCCCAACTACATCGTCGGCGCCATCGCCGAGAGCACCAGCCTTTCCGGCAAGGACATCGGCAAGATCGAGATCTACGATGAGCACACCATCGTGGAGGTGCCGGAGGACGCGGTGGAAGAGGTGCTGCAGGCCATGGAGGGCTGCCGCATCAACGGCCACAAGACTACCACCGTCCGCCTGCCCGCTCAGGAAGGCCGCTCCGGCGGCAAGGAGCGGGAGGAGCGCCCCGCCAAGGAAGGCCGCGCCCCGAAAAACAACGGCCGCCCCCGTCGGGACGGCGGAAAGCCCGGGGAGCGCTCCGGACGCAAACCTTCCCGCAAAGGCCCGCGCAAGCAGGACAAATTCGCAAGCTACCGCAAGGGTACCAGCTTCCGCCAGCCTTATTAATTAAGAGAAACACAAGACCCCCGAGCCAAAACGGCCTGGGGGTCTTTGCTTTACCTGGTTATTCGTATTTTTTGCCCACCAGCCACAGCGGCAGGAACAGGCTGCATAAATAGACCGCCAAAGTCACCCAATAGCCCCCGTTCAGAAAAAAGGGCGGGAGACGCTGGAAAAGGGGGCTATTTTCCTTCACCGGACACCATGTCCAGCAGACGAACGCTGCGCTGGATGAAGTCGGAAAGCTGGTCGGCGGTGAGGGGACGGTTGCTCAGCAGGGCCAGGTCGTAGATCTGGCGGCAGACCAGGTCGCGGGTCTCGCCGGACAGGGAGGGGATCTTCTGGATGATGGGGTTTGCGGTGTTGAGCACCAGGGTCAGATCCGGGTCCATGGCGGCGAAGCTTTCGCCGTAGATGCGGTTCATGTCCTGGATGCGGCGGGCGTACTCCGAAAGCAACAGCACCGCCGGGGTCTCGGAGGATTTGAGGCTCTGAGCCTGGATGGTCAGTTTCGGGTCCAAAGCGGACTGGAAGGCGGAGACCAGGGACTGGTTCTGCTCTTCGGCGGTCTTTTTCTCCTCCTCGGACTGGGCCTGGCGCAGGGCCTCGCCGATGTCGGCGTCGATGCGCAGGAAGTGCAGCGGCTGGGGAGCCGGCTCCTGGTCCTTGGGGGCGGAAGCGGCATCGGCCTGGGTGATATACTCCAGCAGGCTGATGAAGTGCGGGTCGATGGCGTGGGTGAGCACCGCGGCGGTCAGGCCGTTTTCCCGGAACATACGGATGTATTGAGACTGCAGGTCCTCGTCGGTGACGTAGTAGATCTTACCGCCCTCCTGCTTGGGGTACTCGTCCAGGGTCTTGTACTGGCCGTCGATGGTCTTGAGCAGGATGATGTCCCGGATGCGGTGGTAGAACTTTTCGTCCTTGATGCAGCCGAACTTGATGAAGGCGGAGATGTCGTTCCAGTAGCCTTCGTAGGCGGCGCGGTCCTCCTTGAAGATCTGGTGGAGCTTATCGGAGACCTTTTTGGTGATGTGGGCGGCGATCTTCTGCACCTGGGCGTCGTTCTGCAGGAAGCTGCGGGAGACGTTCAGCGGCATGTCGGGGCAGTCGATGACGCCTTTGAGCAGCAGCAGGAACTCGGGGATGATCTCCTTGATGTTGTCTGCCACAAAGACCTGGTTGCTGTACAGCTTCACCTGGCCGGGCATGACCTCCAGGCGGTTGTTCTGGCGGGGGAAGTAGAGGATGCCCTTGAGGTTGAAGGGGTAGTCCACATTCAGGTGAATCCAGAACAGCGGCTCGTTGTAGTCCAGGAAGGTCTTGGCGTAAAAGTCCTTGTACTCCTGCTCGGTGCAGTCCTTGGGTGCCTTGAGCCAGAGGGGATGGGTGTCGTTGACCGGGGAGGGCTGGACCTCTTCGGTCTTTTCCTTGCCGGTCTCGTCCAGCTGGGGTTTGCCGTCGTCGCCGTAAAGGGTGCGCTGGGTCACTGCCGGGTTCAGGTAGATCTCGTAGGGCATGAACTGGCAGTATTTATAAAGAAGCTCCCGGATGCGGGCCTCCTGGGCGAACTCGGCGCCCTCCTCGGTCAGGTGCAGGGTGATGGTGGTACCTTGGGTGGTGCGGGTGCCGTCGGAGATCTCGTAGGTCTCGTTACCGTCCGAGACCCAGTGTACCGGCTGGGCGCCCGGCTGGTAGGAGAGGGTATCGATCTCCACCTGGGAGGCTACCATATACGCAGAGTAGAATCCGAGACCGAAATGACCGATAATACCGGCGTCACCGTCGGATTTTTCCTGGTATTTCTGCAAAAACTCCTCGGCGCCGGAGAAGGCCACCTGGGTGATGTAGCGTTCCACCTCGTCGGCGGTCATACCGATGCCGTTGTCCTCGATGCGCAGGAGATGGTTTTCCGGGTCGGTGAGGACCTGGATGCGGGGCTGCCAGCCTTCGGGGGCTTCGGCTTCGCCCAGGCTCACCAGGCGGTTGAATTTGTGGATGGCGTCGCAGCCGTTGGACACCAGCTCCCGCAGGAAGATGTCCTGGTCGGAATAGAGCCATTTTTTAATAATAGGGAAGATGTTTTTGGAATCGACACTGATCTGTCCTTGCCGCTTCATAGTGTGATGACCTCCTGGATACGAAAAATCGACCCGCAAAACGGGAAGGCTGCCTTCCATAATGCTGCGGGCGAATCTAGTTTAATCTTACAAAATGTATTGTACTATTCTGTGAGAAAATGTCAACCATCCCGGAGGATTATTCAAAGAGGAAGAACCATTTGGTCACAATTTCCTCACAAATCTTCTCCCAAAACGCAAAAAAAGCCCCGGACCGGAAAACCGGCCCGGGGCAGGGGCTATCTGCGGGGGGTCTCATAGACGGGGGTGTACTCGTCGTTTTCCACCTGGTAGATGGTGTCCAGGTCCTCCTGGTCCATCCCGGCGGCGTACTCCTGCACCGAGCCGTCCATCTCAAAATGGACGCAGGTGCCGCAGGAGGAACTGAGCTTGCGGGGGACGGGCATGAGCAGCGGGTGCATCCCACCGGCCTGCTTCATCAGGCGCACACAGTTCATAGCTCCAAAGTGGGTGTAAAAGGTAGCAATGTAGGTCAAAACGGATCATCCTTTTCCCGCAGGCGGCGTCTACCGGGTCAGGGAAAGGTGGTAATCCCCGTCCTGCTCGGTGCAGGATACCTGGTATCCGGCGTGCTGAGCGAAGCGGGTGACGTTTTCCCGAGCGGTGCCGTTGTCCACGATGACCTCGTAGCTGTCTTCCTTAGAAAGGAGAGCGTTTTTGGTCATGAGGACCGGCTGGGGGCAGGACAGGCCGCGTGCGTCTACGATATTATTTGGCATTTTTTACTTCAGCTCCTTTGGCAGATTGTACTTTTGCGGTATTGGTCACACCAACGATCACCATCACCAGGATGCCGATGAGTACAGCGGCCTTGCCGGCGGTGGAGGGGCCGCCCACGGCTTCGGCAGAAGCGGCGGAGGCAGCCAGCTTAAAGTTGTGGGCAAAGGCAGCGCCGACGATCATACCCATAACGGTAACGGCGGAGTCGGTGTTGCCTTCTCCGGCCAGGATCAGCTGACGCAGGGGGCAGCCGCCCAGCAGGACGGAGCCGAGACCCACGGTGAACATACCAAGCAGGTTCCACAGGTGAACGGAGTGTGCCACCGGCTGGCCGGCGAAGCCCAGGTTGAAGTTGCCGGTAGCCATATTGCCGATGAGAGCTGCTACCAGTATTGTAACAAATCCGATGAGCAATTTCCAGTCTTTAAATAACACCAGGTCACGGATACCAGCGACCATGCACAGACGGGAACGCTGGCAGAGGGCGCCTACCACCAGACCGACTGCCAGAGCGATGATCCAGGGGGCGTGCATGGAACCGGGGCCGCTTTCGCTGAAGATGAAGAAGGCGGGGACGGCCAGGAAGAGTACGAACAGGCCGGTCAGCACCACCGGGAAGGCAAAGCCTTCGGTCTTGGGCAGGGTGTAGGTGCGCTTGAGGCTGAAGCCGCGGTTGAGGAACTGGATGCCGGCCAGGATACCCAGGGCAAAGCCCACCAGGCCGACCACGGCGTTCAGGTCACCGCCGCCCATACGCAGGACCATGCGCAGCGGGCAGCCCAGGAATACCAGAGCGCCAATCATAACGAAGGCGCCCAGCACGAAGCGGGTGAAGGGAGCGGAGCCGCCTTTGGGGGAGAACTCACGGCCGACGAGAGCCATGACCATGGCGCCCAGCACCAGGCCGACCACCTCGGGACGGAAGTACTGGACCACGTTGGCGGAGTGCATGCCGACGGAGCCGGCGATGTCGCGCAGGAAGCAGGCGATGCAGAAGCCCATGTTTTTGGGGTTGCCCAAAACGACCAGGCCCACAGCGCCCAGACCGATGACCGCACCGGCCAGGATGATGGTTGCGATAGCTTTTTTGTCCTTCATAACACATCTCTCTTTACTGATAGATTTGCCGCCCGGCAGATAAAAACTGGAAGCGGCTACACCCACAGTTTAAACCTTCTCCGGGCGGAAATGAAATCGTTTTTCTCAATGGGAAAGTGCGAATGGATAGAAGTTGTCGATATTTCTGGAAATCCTGCGCCCGGGCCGCTATAATGATTATGGGAAAGAGCGCGGGGCAAGCTCCGCGCTTTTCAGACGCGTAAAACGGCAGGGCAGCGCGCCCGGGCCGGTTTTTGAGAAGGAAGCGGCAAGAAAGGTTGTCAAACGATGAAGCGAGTTTACCTGGATAACGGAAGTACCTCCTACCCCAAGGCGCCCGGGGTCAGCGATGCCATGAAGGATTTCATGGACAACGTGGGCACCAATGTCAACCGCGGCGGCTACGAAGAAGCCTACGAGGCCGAAGATGCCATCATCGGCACCCGGGAGATGCTCTGCAAGCTCTTCCATTTTAATAAGATGAAAAACGTCATCTTTACCCCCAATATCACCTATTCTCTCAACTATATTATAAAGGGCCTGCTGCGTCCCGGCGATCATGTGCTGGTGTCCTCTCTGGAACACAACGCCATGATGCGCCCGCTGACCCAGATGCAGAAGCTGG
Source organism: Oscillospiraceae bacterium (assembly GCA_019423755.1). GTDB lineage: Bacteria > Bacillota > Clostridia > Oscillospirales > Ruminococcaceae > Negativibacillus. The sequence goes on along the minus strand of JAHZAU010000002.1, from coordinate 5,883 downwards.
GCGTGGAGTTTGACCGCATCCCCTGCGACCGGGAAGGCAAGCTCCAGGTGGAGGCCATCGAGGGCATGATTCGCCCCAACACCAAGGCCGTGATGATGCTGCACGCTTCCAACGTCTGCGGCACCATCATGCCGCTGGAAGAGGTGGGCAAGATCTGCAAGGCCCACGGCATCTACTTTATTGTAGACGCTGCCCAGACCGCCGGCGTGCTGGATATCGACATGGAGCGCATGGGCATCGACTGCTTGGCCTTCACTGGGCACAAGAGCCTGCTGGGCCCCCAGGGCATCGGCGGTTTCCTGGTCTGCGACAAGATGGCCCACGAAATGGAGCCGCTGTTCACCGGCGGCACCGGAAGCATCTCCGACTCGGAGGAGCAGCCGGACTTTTTGCCGGACAAGTTCGAGTCCGGTACCATGAACATCCCGGCCATCTACGGCCTGCGCCGGGCGCTGCAGTTTTTGCAGGAGACCGGCATCGAAAACATCCGCGCCCATGAGCTGGGCCTGGCCGAAGCCTTCATCCGGGAGATGGACGCCATTCCCGGCGTGCGCTTGGCCGGTACCCGGGATATGACAAAACGGGTGGCGGTGGTGTCGCTGGACTTCACCGGCCACGACAACGCCGAAGTTTCCTTCCGCTTGGACAGCGAGTACGGTATCAGCACCCGCTGCGGCATGCACTGCGCACCCAACGCTCACAAGACCTTGGACACCTATCCCCAGGGTACCGTGCGCTTCACCTTCGGCTACCGCAACACTATGGAAGATGTACAGTATGCGGTGGACGCGGTTAAAAAAATTATTCAAGCCTAGCCGCAAAGATAACTAGCAAGCAGGACCGGCCGGAGCCACCTCGTGTAACTGTACAGGATTTGGAAGCGAGCGTTGTGCAACTTGCATATCCAAAAAAGTACTACTGTGCAGAATGAATAAAAAGCCGCGGGAAAAAAGTGTCAGGTCAGAATAAAAAAATGCTTGAAAAAATGTGGTGAATCAGCTATAATAAAAGCACAAAATCGGTTTTATCTATTGATGGAACTTGAACGGATAGAAAACTTCAATGAAGGGTATCCGCGCGGGTTCCTGCCGGTTTGTAAACAGCCATGAAAAGTCAATACCATTGGATGACGATTGCGGGAGAAGTGGCCGGGACAAGGGTGCCGGCTGCGCCGAAGGAATAAGAGGCCGGCGGCCAACCGGTCTCGAAGATCTCAGGTACCAGAACCGTAGTCTGACAAAACTCTGGAAAGCGTAAGCGCCGATGGGGCAACCGGCAGCCGGAAGGCTGTGGGGAAACTCTCAGGTTAGGGACAGAGCAAAAGGCACGAAGCGGTTCTTTTGCTCTGTTTTTTTGACAATTGGGCGCTTTTGCAAAACCTTAGGAAACGGGATGGAGAAGTAGGAATGAGATTTGTAATTGTAACCAACAACCCCAAGGTCCGCGACGAGCTGGGAAAAGACTACGAGGTGGACTTCGAGGATATTTCCTACCACGATCTCCTGTGCAAGGTACGGAACATGGTACACGCGGGACACAAGCTGCTGACCCATCCGCTGTCCGGCAGCGTAAAGCCCAACGAGACCCCGTACAAGTCCATCCTGGTAGGCAAGAAGACCGGCCCCGTCAATTTGGACGAGGTGGCCATCATGGAAAACAGCATCATCACCTGCGACAAGTTCAAGGAGAAATTCGTGAACATGCCGCAGAGCATGAGAGAGGATTTCCAGCTGATCGACTTCACCCTCATCAGCAGTGCCTTTGGCTCCATCAATGAGCTGTATTAACATTGTCTTACATTAGGCCTAACAGCTTAGGTCATAATTAAGGAAGATAAAGGGTTATAATCTTAAGGAGGTGTTCGTCTTGAAATTGGAACTTGGTAAAATCATTATCAAAGATGTTCAATTTACAAACGAAGGATCTAAAGTAGAAAACGGCGTTCTCTATGTGAACAAAGAAGAAATCTGCAAAATCGCTCTGGAAGACGAAAACATCGCTTCTTGCGAAGTTTTCCTGGCTCGTCCCGGCGAAAGCGTCAGAATCACCCCTGTTAAAGACGTTATCGAGCCCCGCGTAAAAGTGGAAGGCCGTGGCGGTATCTTCCCCGGCTGGATCGCTAAAGTTGACACCGTTGGTGAAGGCAAGACCAACGTCCTGAAGGGCGCTGCTGTTGTTACCACCGGTAAGATCGTTGGCTTCCAGGAAGGCATCATCGATATGTCCGGCCCTGGTGCTGAGTACACTCCTTTCTCCAAGACCAACAACGTTGTTGTTAAAATGGAGCCCGTTGAAGGCCTGAAACAGCACGAGCATGAGTACGCTCTGCGTATCGCTGGCTTCAAGATCGCTTGCTTCCTGGGCGCACTGGGTAAAGAGATCACTCCCGACGAGGTTGAGACCTACGAGTTCGACAACCTGGTTGAGTCTGCTAAGAAATACCCCAACCTGCCCAGAGTTGCTTACGTTCAGATGCTCCAGTCTCAGGGCCTGCTGCACGACACCTATGTTTACGGCGTTGATGCTAAGAAGACTCTGACCACCATCATCAACCCCCTGGAGACCATGGATGGTGCTATCGTTTCTGGTAACTGCGTATCCTCCTGCGATAAGAACCCCACCTACGTTCATCTGAACAACCCTGTTATCCATGACCTGTTCCAGGAGCATGGTAAGACTCTGAACTTCATTGGTATGATCATCACCAACGAGAACGTTTACCTGGCTGATAAAGAGCGTTCCTCCAACTGGTCCGCTAAGCTGGCTAAATACCTCGGCTGCGATGGCGTTATCATCTCTCAGGAAGGCTTCGGTAACCCCGATACTGACCTGATCATGAACACCAAGAAGATCGAAGCTGAAGGCATTAAGACCGTTATCATCACCGACGAGTACGCTGGCCGCGACGGTAAGTCTCAGTCTCTGGCTGATGCTGACCCCTCTGCTAACGCTGTTGTAACCGGTGGTAATGCTAACCAGGTTATCGTTCTGCCTCCCATGGAAACAGTTTACGGCCATCTGCATTTCGTTGACACCATCGCTGGCGGTTCTGCCAACAACATTGATGCTCACGGCAATATCACTGTTGAGATCCAGGCTATCACTGGTGCAACCAACGAAACAGGCTTCAACTACCTGTCTGCTAGATAAGAGATAAGGTTAGGAGGAAAAAAGAAATGAGTAAAATCAGAGTAGTTCAGTATATTAACCAGTTCTTCGCTCAGATCGGCGGCGAAGAAAAAGCCGACATCAAACCTGAGCTCCGTGAAGGCGCTGTAGGTCCTGGTCTCGCACTGAACCAGGCTTGGGGCGACGAGGCTGAAGTTGTTGCTACCGTTATCTGCGGTGACTCCTACTTCGGTGAGAACCTGGAAAAAGCCCAGGCTGAAGTTCTGGAGATGGTTAAATCCGTTAACGCTGATATGTTCATCTCCGGTCCTGCTTTCAACGCTGGTCGTTACGGCGTTGCTTGCGGCACCATCGCTAAAGCTGTTAAAGAAACCCTCGGTCTGCCTGTTCTGACCGGTATGTACGTTGAGAACCCCGGTGCTGATATGTTCGCTAAGGACGTTCTGATCGTATCCACCAAGAACAGCGCTGCTGGTATGAAGGACGCTATCAAGAAGATGGCTCCTCTGGCTCTGAAGTTGGCTCGTGGCGAAGCTATCGGTGCTTCCTGCGTAGAAGGTTACATCCCCAACGGCGTTCGTGTGAACCTGTTCGAGAAAGAAAGAGGTTCCGCTCGTGCTGTTAAGATGCTGATCGCTAAGCTGAACGACAAGCCCTTCACCACTGAGTTCCCCATGCCTTCCTTCGACCGTGTTGCTCCCAACCCGGCTGTTAAAGACATGGCTCATGCTACCGTTGCTCTGTGCACCTCCGGTGGTATCGTTCCTAAGGGCAACCCCGACCACATCGAGTCCTCTTCCGCTTCTCACTACGGTGAGTACGACATCGAAGGCGTTATGGACCTGACCTCCGATGCTTGGGAGACCGCTCACGGTGGTTACGACCCCGTATACGCTAACGAAGATGCTGACCGCGTTCTGCCCGTCGACGTTCTGCGCGAGATGGAAAAAGAAGGCCGCATCGGCAAACTGTACAGATACTTCTACACCACCGTTGGTAACGGTACCGCAGTTCTGTCTTCCAAGAAATTCGCTGAAGAATATGCGAAGAAGATGAAAGAAGATGGCGTTGACTGCGTTATCATGACCTCTACGTGAGGCACCTGCACTCGTTGCGGCGCAACGATGGTAAAAGAAATCGAAAGAGCTGGCCTGCCGGTAGTTCACGTCTGCACTGTTACCCCGATCTCCATGACCGTTGGTGCTAACAGAATCGTTCCGGCTATCGCTATCCCCCATCCTCTGGGCAACCCCGCTCTGGATCATGAGGAAGAGAAGAAGATCAGAAGAAAGATCGTTGAGACTGCTCTGGAAGCTCTGGAGACCGAAGTTGACGATCAGACTATCTTCGACGTTAAATATTAATCCATAACCGATCTGCTCACATCAATCGGCGGATTATCAAGATAGGAGACGAGTACAATGGACAAAGTTTATGACATTATCGTTCTTGGTGCAGGCCCTGCTGGTCTGGCTGCAGCTTCCTACGCTGGCCGCGCCAGAATGGACACCCTTCTCATCGAGAAAGCGAAAGATGGCGGCCAGATCGTCATCACTAACGAAATCGAGAACTATCCTGGTTCTCTGGAAGAGGAATCCGGCCCGTCCCTGATCGCCAGAATGTCTAAACAGGTAGAGAAATTCGGCGCTGACAGAGTGATGGATACCATCGTCGATGTCGAGCTGGAAGGCAAAGTGAAACACCTGAAAGGTGTTCACGGCGACTACTATGCAAAAGCAGTCGTAATTGCTACCGGTGCTTCTCCGCGTCCGATCGGCTGCCCTGGTGAGAAAGAATTCACCGGTAAAGGCGTTTCCTACTGCGCAACCTGCGATGCTAACTTCTTCGAAGATTTCGAAGTATACGTAGTTGGCGGCGGTGACTCTGCTGTTGAGGAAGCTATGTACCTCACCAAATTCGCCAGAAAAGTAACCCTGGTTCATAGACGTGCTGAACTGAGAGCTGCGAAATCCATTCAGGAGAAAGCTTTCAAGAACCCGAAGATGGAATTCATGTGGAACACCACCATCGAAGAGATCAAGGGCGACGGCGTTGTTACCTCTATGATCGTTAAGGATACCGTTACTGGTGAAACCAGAGAAATCGAAGCCGATGAAGAAGACGGCACCTTCGGTATCTTTGTATTCGTTGGTTTCGATCCTAAATCTGAGCTCTTCGAGGGCAAACTCGAGATGGAGAACAGATACATCGTTACCGATAAATACATGCACACCAGCGTTCCCGGCGTATTCGCTGCTGGCGACGTTATCGTGAAGCACCTGCGTCAGGTTGTTACCGCTTGCGGTGATGGCGCTGTTGCTGCTACCGAGGCTCAGCACTACGTAGAAAACCTGGGTGAATAATCTTTCAAAGAGTTCGGTTTTGATGTGAGAGTTTGAACCGAGGGCTTTCTAAGAACGATAATCCAATTCATCGAAATCTGCTTTGTTGGCGCGTGTCCACGCGGCACGCGCCGGCAAAGAGTTAAAGGAGACTTTAATTATGCTGGAAGTTACTAAAGATACTTTTGAACCGGAAGTACTGCAGGCTGAGGGCTACGTATTCGTAGACTTCTTCGGCGATGGTTGCGTTCCTTGTGCTGCTCTGATGCCCCACGTACATGCTCTGGCTGACAAATATCATGACAGCAAGCTGAAATTCTGCTGCATGAACACCACCAAAGCTAGACGTCTGGCTATCAAACAGGGTATCATGGGTCTGCCTGTAATGGCTATCTACAAAGATGGCGCTCAG
>JAHZAU010000019.1 GCA_019423755.1 Oscillospiraceae bacterium | reverse complement strand
TTACGGCCTTATAGGCCGCTCGTCATGCCACCCCTCTTAGGGGTGGTCATGACTTCGTGTTTATTGGAGAGTTTTGGTCAGCGGGTGAAACTCCTGCACCTGTTGGCAGAAGGTCCGCGCCCGGTCCAGCTGCTGGGGGAGCAGCGGCTGGGTGAGGGTCTCGCCGTTTTGCAGGCGGGCAGACAGCCCCTGCTCGGCGTCTGCGTCCAGGGCCGCCAGCTGCTCCCAGGGCAGATAGGAGACGGTGGCGCCGTAGAAGTCGGTGTTCACCAGGCACAGGCCCTTTTTCAGCGGGGCGGCAAAGTACTCCGGGTCCTCCTTCTGGCGGAAGAAGCGGCTTTTCTGCTTCCCGCGGGCCCAGAAGTAGAAGGGTGCGTCCTCCCCCAGGCGGTAGGCCGGCTTGGAGGCGTGGAACATGGCGAAGCTCTCCTGCTCCAAAGGGGCCAGCCCGGCGCACTGCTGGAAGCCCGGCACCGGCAGGTAGTCGGGCTGCTGCCCCAGCAGCAGGTTGAGCACCGGCACCACCTGTTCCTCCTTGGTCTTGTTGTAGCCAAAGCGCACCGTCCGGCCCTGGGTCAGGTGGAGGGTCACGGTGCAGGCCAGCAGGCGGGTGTCCCGCTGCAGGTAGCACAGGTCCGCCGCCGTCAGCAGCTGGATGTCCGGGGGAGCGGAGCCGTCGTCGGTGAGGATGAGCACCTGGTCTTTGTGCCAGGCGGTGACCCACTGGGGTTGGGAAAGCTTGTTTTGATGCACCCGGGGGATAAAGAGGATGTGTTCTAAGGGCATGCCGTCCTCCACCCAGGGGCGGACAGCGTCGTGGTAGCAGGCGGGGAGTTCCTCCCACTCAAAGATCTGCTTGGGCCAGGAGGCCAGGGTGGGGCGGTTGTCCTCGCGGATGCGTAGGAAGGGAAGCGGCATAGACGATCACTCCTTTGCGGCAGGCTCCGGCGCGGGGGCCGGGGCGGAAAGCGGACGGTAAAGCAGGGAGGCGATGCAGGCGGAGATGGGGATGGTGCAGAGGATGCCGATGCTGCCGGTGAGGGCTTGGAGGATCTCGATGACAATGGCCTCCCGGTTGAGCAGCTGCATCAGGGAGCTTTGGTAGGAAGCAAACAGCAGCACGGTGGAAAGGGAGCTGCCGATATAGGCTAGGATCAAGGTGTTGGACATGGTGCCCATAATGTCCCGGCCGATGTTCACCCCCGAGGCAAACAGCTGCCCGAAGCCCAGGCCCGGGGCCTTTTCCTTGAGCTCGTGGAGGGAGGAAGAGATGGACATGGCCACGTCCATGGTGGCTCCCATGGCGCCGATGATGTTGGCGGCAAAGAGGATGCCCAGCATGTCGATGGGGTGGTCCTCATTTAAAAGGGAGACATAGACCGAGGTGTCGTCCACCATGCCGGTGAGCTTGAGCAGGTGGGTGCAAAGGAGGGTCAGCAGCCCGGCGGTGAGCACGCCCCCGGCGCAGCCCAGGGCGGAGGCCAGGCTTTTGAGGGTAAAACCGCTGACCAGGCTCAGGGTCATGGCGATGACAAAGCCGCAGATGCCCAGCGACACCAGGTAGGGGTTATAGCCTGAAAGGATAGCCGGGACGAAGACCACAAAGATGGCCAGGCAGGTGAACACCAGAGAAAGGATGGTGTTCACCCCTTTTTTGCGCCCGAAGAGGATGAGCCCAGCCAGGAAAAGGGCCCCCAGCCAGCCCAGCGCCGGGGAGCGGTAGTAGTCTCCGGCCTGCCACATGGCGCCGTGGGAAGGTTCCTGCAGCGGGTAGAGGAAGATCTTGTCCCCCGGCTCCACCGGGTAGACGGCGGCGCCGCTCAGGTTGTCGATGATCTGCACCGCCTGGATGGTCTGGCCCTTCTGCTCGCCGCCCAGGGCGATGCCGTCAAACACCAGGGTGCGCTCCAGGTAGTAGTTGCCAGAACCGGCGCCCAGCTCCCCCATATCGGTCTTGTCCAGGGTGATTTCGGTGACCTGGCAGGGGATGGAGACGATCTCCGCCTCGTTGCGGAACAGGTTGGCCCCAGGGATGGACACCGAGGCGCCCCAGCATAAAAACAGTACGGAAAAAAGGATGGTAAGCAGGTAGTACACCTGCGGTCGGGAGATGCGCATAAAGAAGAAGGCTCCTTTTTGTTGGGATGAAACTGCTTTTAGTGTAGCACAAACGCCGTCAAAAGGAAAGAAAAAGTCGATTACTTCGCCAAAGCCCGGGCAAAATGAGAAAGAACGAGAATAGTTTTTGAACAATTTATGAAACCCCTTGACAGGGCGGGGGTTTCGGGGTATATTATGTTTAGCACTCGGGGATATAGAGTGCTAAAGATAAAAAAGAGGTGATGACAGTGGAACTGGATTTTCGAAAACAGAAGGTCTTGAAGGCTGTCATCGAGGAATATACCTTGACGGGAGAGCCGGTTGGCTCCAAACGGATCTCCCAGCTGCTGGACATCAGCGTTTCCCCGGCGACCATCCGCAACGATATGGCGGCGCTGTTCGAAATGGGGATGCTGGAGCAGCCCTACACCTCGGCTGGCCGGGTACCGTCCCACATGGGCTACCGGTATTACATCGACCATCTGATGCAGCAGGAACCCCTTTCCCCGTCCCAGCAGGCGGAGATCCAGGCCATGTTCAACGTCATGAACCCGGACCCGGACCGGCTGCTGGCCGACGCGGCGGACCTGCTGGCCCAGCGTACCGGCTGCGCGGCCATCGCCGCCACCAGTACCCCCGACGCCGTGCGGGTGCAGCGCATCGAGCTGATCCCGGCGGCACAGCGGACGGTGATCATCATGGTCATCGCGTCCAACGGCGTGATCAAAAGCCGGGTCTGCCGGGTCATGTTCCAGGTGACGCCCAATGTGTGCGAGTTCTTCACCAGCTTCGCCAACTCCCGTTTGGAAGGGCGGACGCTGCAGGAGATCTCCCAAAGCTACATCAACTCGGTGGCCTTTGCCCTGGGAGAATATTCCCAGATGTTCACCTCCCTGCTGGCTTCCATCTATGATCTCTGCCAGGAGATCTACGGCGGCCAGTTTTACACCAAAGGAGAAGTAAACCTCCTGCGGCAGCCGGAGATGAAGGAAGAAGCTGGCGACCTGCTGCTCCTTCTGGCAGACAAACACCGGGTGCTGGAGCTGCTTCCCCACGGGCCGGGAGCCATCCACATTACCGTGGGCAAGGAAAACAACCGCCCCGAGCTTTCCACCGCTTCCGTGGCCTTCGCCCGGTTCGATATCGGCGGGAGCCGCTGCGGGAGCATCGGACTCGTTGGTCCGGTGCGGCTGCCCTATTCCAACCTGGTGCCCTACCTGGACTACTTCGCCAGGACGTTGGGCGAGCTTTTGGGCAGCACCTTCCAACAATCGTAACACCATCCACTCCGGCAGGTCCGGAGCCAGATAGAAAGTAACATCCCGAAAGGAGAATGGCTGTGCCGGAAAAGAAGAAGAAACAGCAGGAGGACCTCCCGGAGGAGGAACTCCAGGAAAAGCAGGAGGAAGCCACGCAGGAAGCGGCCCCCGCAGAGGAGGAAGCTCCCGACGAGCTGGCTCAGGCCAAGCAGCAGCTGGCCGAAGCCAACGACCGCCTGCTGCGCACCCTGGCGGAGTACGATAACTACCGCAAGCGCACCCAGAAGGAAAAGGATTCCATCTACCCGCAGGCGCAGGCCGACACGGTGGCACGCTTCCTGCCGGTGCTGGATAACTTTGAGCGGGCGATGCAGAGCGAATGCGCCGACCCCAACTTCAAAAAGGGAATGGAGATGATCTTCGATTCCCTGGTCCACACCCTGGGCGAGCTGAAGGTGGAGGAGATCGGCAAGGAAGGCGAGACCTTCGACGCCAGCTTGCACAACGCCGTCATGCACGTGGAGGATGAAGCCTATGGCGAAAACGTCATCGTCCAGGTGCTGCAGAAGGGCTACCGCCTGGGCGACCGGGTCATCCGGTACGCTATGGTAAAGGTAGCAAACTAATTAAATTTGTATCACAAAGAATGTTTTTGGATATTTTGGAGGTAATGGATTATGAGTAAGATCATTGGTATCGACCTTGGTACAACCAATTCCTGTGTAGCAGTTATGGAGGGCGGCGAAGCCGTCGTCATCCCCAATCCCGAAGGCGCAAGAACCACCCCGTCTGTGGTCGCTTTCTCCAAGACCGGTGAGCGTATCGTCGGCCAGGCAGCAAAACGTCAGGCTGTCACCAACGCAGACCGCACCGTCAGCTCCATCAAGAGAGAGATGGGCACCAACTATAAAGTTACCATCGACGGCAAGGCTTACACTCCCCAAGAGATCTCTGCAATGATCCTGCAGAAGCTGAAAGCCGACGCCGAAGCTTACCTGGGCGAGCCCGTATCCGAAGCGGTCATCACCGTTCCCGCATACTTCACCGACGCTCAGAGACAGGCCACCAAGGACGCAGGCAAGATCGCCGGTCTGGAGGTCAAACGTATCATCAACGAGCCTACCGCCGCTGCTCTGGCTTACGGCGTAGATAAAGAAAACGACCAGAAGATCATGGTATACGACCTGGGCGGCGGTACCTTCGATGTTTCCATCATCGAGATGGGCGACGGCGTACAGGAAGTTCTGGCTACTGCCGGTAACAACCACCTGGGCGGCGACGACTTCGACCAGAGACTGATCAACTACTTCGTCGACGAGTTCAAGAAAGAAAACGGCATCGACCTTTCTACCGATAAGATGGCGATGCAGCGTCTGAAAGAAGCTGCTGAGAAGTGCAAGATCGAGCTGTCCGGTATGACTCAGGCTAACGTCAACCTGCCCTTCATCACCGCTGACGCGACCGGCCCGAAACACTTCGACCTGACCGTCAGCCGCGCCAAATTCAACGAGCTGACTGCTGACCTGGTAGACGCTACCATGGGCCCGGTAAACCAGGCTCTCAGCGATGCTGGTCTGTCCGCTTCCGAGCTGAACAAGGTCCTGCTGGTAGGCGGTTCCACCCGTATCCCCGCTGTTCAGGAAGCCGTAAAACGCATCACCGGCAAAGACCCCTTCAAGGGCATCAACCCCGATGAATGCGTGGCCAGCGGCGCTGCCATCCAGGCAGGCGTTCTGGGCGGCGAGGTCAAGGGCCTGCTGCTGCTGGATGTTACTCCTCTGTCCCTGGGCCTGGAGACCCTGGGCGGTGTCTGCACCAAGATCATCGAGCGCAACACCACCATCCCCACCAAGAAGTCCCAGATCTTCACCACCGCAGCCGACAACCAGACCTCCGTTGATATCCATGTCCTGCAGGGCGAGCGTGAAATGGCCCGCGACAACAAGACCCTGGGTATGTTCCGTCTGGACGGCATCGCTCCCGCTATGAGAGGTACTCCTCAAATCGAGGTAACCTTCGACATCGACGCCAACGGCATCGTTCACGTATCTGCCAAGGACCTGGGCACCGGCAAGGAGCAGAACATCACCATCACCTCCTCCACCAGCATGTCCAAGGACGATATCGACAAGGCTGTCAAAGAGGCTGAACAGTATGCTGAGGCTGATAAGAAACAGCGTGAGGCTGTGGATATCCGCAACGGCGCAGACCAGATGGTCTTCCAGACCGAAAAGACCCTCAAAGAGCTGGACGGCAAGATCGACGCTGCTGACAAGGGCGAGCTGGAAACCAAGCTCAACGACCTGAAGGAAGCCCTCAAAGGCAACGACCTGGATGCCATCAAGGCAAAACAGGAAGAGCTGCAGAAGAAGTTCTACGACGTATCTGCAAAACTCTACCAGAACGCAAATCCGCAGGCTGGCCAGCCTGGCCCGGACATGGGCGCTGGCTTCGGCGGCCAGAACCCCGGCAACGGCGGTTCCACCGGCAACGACGGCTATGTGGATGCGGACTTTAAAGAAGTAGACGACAACAAATAGTCGTTATCCCCATTCATAACGAGCAAAGGCGGGCGCCGGACGCGGTCCGGCCGTCCCACCGGCCCAACCGGTAAGGCTTTGGGAGCGATTCCCAAGGCCTTATTGGCCGGTTTGAGGCAAAATCCATAGACTAACAGGAAAGCCCCGCAGGCAGCTGAAAAACCGGCGCTGCGGGAGAAGCGGGTGATATTGTGCCGGAAACCAAACGAGATTATTATGAAGTACTGGGTGTGCAGAAGGGCTGCTCCGACGATGAGCTGAAGAAGGCTTACCGGAAGCTGGCCAAGCAGTATCACCCGGACCTGAACCCGGGGGACAAAGAGGCGGAAGCCAAGTTCAAAGAGGTCAACGAGGCCTATGCCGTGCTGTCCGATTCCCAGAAGCGCGCCCGGTATGACCAGTTCGGCCACGCTGGGGTAGACCCCAACTACGGCGGCGGCGCCGGAGCCGGCGGATTTGACTTCGGCGGCTTCGATATGGGCGACATCTTCGACAGCTTCTTTGGAGGCGGCGGCTTCGGCTTCGGCGGCTCCACCCGGACCCGGAACCCCAACGGGCCTATCCGGGGCAACAACATCAACATCAGCGTGAACCTTTCCTTCCTGGAAGCCGCCAAGGGCTGCAAGAAGGAGCTGAGCTTCCAGCGGCTCATCCGCTGCGAAAGCTGCAGCGGCACCGGCGCCGCCAAGGGCACCCAGCCCGAGACCTGCCCCGACTGTCACGGCAGCGGCCAGGTGCGGGTACAGCAGCGCACCCCCTTCGGCGTGGTACAGACCATGAAGACCTGCGCCAAGTGCTCCGGTACCGGTAAGATCGTCAAGACCCCCTGCGAAGCCTGTAAGGGCATGGGCCGGGTACGCAAGAGCGTCAAGGTCGAAGTGGATGTCCCCGCCGGTATCGACGACGGCCAGACCTTCGTCCTGCGCGGACAGGGCGACCACGGCATCAACGGCGGCCCCGCCGGCGATGTCAACGTCACCGCCAACGTCCGCCCCGACCCGCTGTTTGAGCGCGACGGCTTCGACGTCTGGTGCGAGATCCCCATCACCTTCCCGCAGGCGGTGCTGGGCGACGAGGTCACCGTGCCCACCATCGACGGCAAGGTCAAATACAACATCCCCGAAGGTACCCAGCCGCAGACGGTGTTCCGCCTGCGCAACAAGGGCATTCCCTACGTCAACGGCCGTGGCCGCGGCGACCAGTATGTCCGGGTAAACATCGAGGTGCCCACCAACCTGAGCCAGAAGCAGAAGGAAGCCCTCAAGGAGTTCGACAGCCTGTCCTCCGATAAAAACTACCGCAAACGCAAAGGCTTCTTCGACAAGCTCAAGGACTTTATGAAGGACTAACGGTCCCGAAAATATGCCCCATTCTGCCACCCCCTGTCCCAAAAGCGGGGGGTGGCTTTTGTTTTGGGGAAAAGGGCCTTTTCTTTCGCGGGGGGCTGTGCTATCATAAGAGGGATGAATTTTTATGCAGAAGAAAGGGGCAAATGCCATATGATACGCCGCGCAACCAACCAGGATATCCCCGCCCTCGACCGCCTGCTCTGCCAGGTGTTGGAGGTCCACCACAACGGCCGCCCGGACCTGTTCCGAGGGAATGCAAAAAAATACACCGACCCGGAGCTGGAGGAGCTTCTTGCCGACGACAGCCGCCCGGTGTTCGTGGAGACCGATGAGGACGGCCAGGTGCGGGGCTACGCCTTCTGCATCCTGCAGCAGCATATTGGCCACAACATCATGACCGACATCAAGACCCTGTACATCGACGACCTGTGCGTGGACGAGGCCGTCCGGGGCCAGCATGTGGGGAAGCGGCTTTATGAATTCGTGCTGGATTATGCCAAAAAGATCGGCTGCTACAACGTGACCCTCAACGTCTGGTACTGCAACGAAAGCGCCCGCCGGTTTTACGAAGCCTGCGGCCTCAAGCCCCAGAAGATCGGTATGGAACAGATCCTTTAACCCCAAAAAGAAACAGAAAAACGCTCCTGTCTCATGGTGAAGCAGGAGCGTTTTTTTATCTATTTCTGCAGGTTTTTGGGCTTGCGGCCCCGGCGGGGGGCTTTTTCTGCGGCAGGGGCGGCAGGGACGGGCTCTGCCAGGAAGGCGGAGGGCTCCCCGGTCCAGAGGATCGTCAGCCGGTGCAGGGCGCGGGTGCAGGCGATGTACAGCAGCCTCTTGTCGTGGGGGGTGTTGTAGCTTTCGGCGCTGGCGTCGCAGAGGATGGCGCCGTCGAATTCCAGGCCCTTGGCCATGTAGATGGGCATGAGCATCACCCCGGCAAAGCCGTCCCGGCGGGAGGTGTCCAGCAGGGTGAAGTCCAGCTTGCCTTGCAGCAATTTGCCAAGCTCCCGGCAGCGCTGCTGGCTCTTGCAGAGGATGCCGATGGAGGCAAGCCCTGCCTGGCGGCAGCGTTCCACCGCGTCCAGGATGGCCTGGACCTGCGCTTCGGGGCTGTCGCAGCCTTGCAGCACCGGCGGCTCCTCGTGGCGGTCGAAGATCTCCATGGGGATATCCTGGGCCAGGAAGCGCTGGGCAAAGCTGTTGATCTCCGCCGAGCAGCGGAAGCCCTTGTCCAAGGTGATGGTGCAGCAGGACTGCTTGTTCAAGATCTGGGGCAGGGCCTCGTAGGAGTCCATACCGGCGGTCTTTTCGATGGTCTGGTTGATGTCCCCCATGACGGTGTAGCGTGCCCGGGGGAACAGCTGGCGCAGGATGTGATAATGGATGGCGTCGTAGTCCTGGGCCTCGTCCACCACCACCTGGCGGATGTCGTTGTAGCTGGAGCAGCCGTTGAGTCGGGCGTGCAGGTAAAGGAGCGGCATGGCGTCCCGGTAGCAAAGGGTCTTGCCGTCGCCGGGGGAGGGCAGGGCGGCCAGCATTTCCCGGCGGAAGTCTTCCAGCTCCTCCGGCAGGGCCAAACCCTTGCCCAGGCGCTGCATCATGCTGGGGGTCTCCAGCAGGAGGCGGTAAAGGGCCAGCGGCTGGACGGTGGTGAAGGCGCGCACCTGGCGCTTGAGGCGGCCGCATTCCTTGATGGAAAGCAGGCGGCCGAACTTTTCGTAGTCGTACTGGTGCTCCAGCATGGGGCGCACAAAGGCCCGCAGGCGGGGCAGACGGCGCTCCTTGCGCTCCCGGGCCACCAGCTCCCAGATGCGCTTTTCCAGTAGGGAAAGGGCGGTCTGGATGGGGAGGGAGCGGTTGGAGGACAGCAGGAACTCCCGCATCTCCTGGCGGGTCATGAGGATGCGGCCGTTGTACCACAGGTCCTCAAAGGGGATGAGCCGCCGGGCCACATACCCAAGCCAACGGTCCAGGATGGCGGTAAAGACGCCGGAAGCCTGGAAGTCCTGCAGCCGGTGGAGGAACTCTCTCCGGGGCTGCAGAGCGGTGACCATCTCTTCCAGCAGGGCGCTGCGGGGGGAGAGTACCAGCCCGTCGCCGCAAAGGCGGTGGTACAGGTCCTCAAAGGTCAGGCTGCGGACGTTCTGTTCCCCCAGCTCGGGCAGGACATTGGCGATGTAGCTGCCGAAAAGGTTGTTGGGGGAGAGGATGAGGATGTTATGAGCGGCCAGCTTCCCGGCAACCCCCTGGTACATGAGGAAGGCCACCCGGTGCAGCGCCACCGAGGTCTTGCCGCTGCCGGCCACCCCCTGCACGATGAGCAGCTCACTTTGGGTGTCGCGGATGATGCTGTCCTGCTGGCGCTGGATGGTCTCCACGATGGAGCGCATGGTGGGGGAGGCGTTTTGGGAAAGGGCGGCGCGCAGCATCTCGTCCTGGATGTTTACGTCCGAGTCGAAGAAGTAGTTGAGCTTGCCGTCCCGGATGTCGAACTGGCGCTTGAGGGTCATGGTGCCGCTGATCTGGCCGGAGGGAGCCTGATAATGCACCGGGCCGGTCTCAAACTGATAGAAGATGGAGCTGATGGGCGCGCGCCAGTCGTAGACGAAGGTCTCGTAGCTGTCCTCGTCCATGAGGGTGGAAAGGCCGATATAAATGGGCTCGGCCGGCCAGCTGCCCTCGGCGAAGTCCACCCGGGCAAAGTAGGGGTTCTGGCGGGCGCGCAGATACTTCTGGGCCCGCTGGTGGGCGGCGTCGTAGCTGGCGGCCCGCACCTGGATGGCTTCCAGGGCCTGGTTGGCCTCCACCACGTTGTTGAAGCCCCCTTTGAAGGAGACGTTTTCCCACATATCCTTGCGGGCGTCGATGATCTTGTCCTTTTCCTCCGAAAGGATGGCCTCCTCCTGGGAAAGGCTGCGGGTGATAAAGTCCTGGGTCTTTTCCAGGTAGGCCTGTTCGGCGGCAAATTCTTTGCTGTAATCCATGGTATCCCTCCGATCCCCGTGCGCCGCGGCGCGTCCGGACGTTAGTTTCCTATTATACCACAAAACCGGCGTCCCGTCTAGAACTGCGGGAATATGTCAAAAACTCTTGACATATTCCGAAAGCTTTGCTAAGATGAAAATGGAAAAAGTTTTTGACATTTTGCAAAGGAGGGACTCGGATGGAACGAGTGGGAATGGTGCTTTTCGCGGCAGCGATCCTGGCTTTGCTGGCGCTGGATGTAGGGATGGTGGTTTCGCTGGTGCGCCCGGGGGACGAGCGGAGACAGCTGGTGGTGTGGAAGGCCAGCACCGCCACCCTCCTGGGGGTGGTGGGCAGTATGCTCATCGATATGGGGAGGAGCTGGTTTGCCGGGGAGATGGTGATCAGCAGCCCGTTTGTGCAGCTGGGGGCCACAGCGACCATCTATTTTGGGTTTTTGCTGTATTTTAAACGGAGGTACGGTGGTTAGGATGAAAAATACCATTCGGGAGCGGCGCAAGGCGCTGGGCCTGTCCCAGGAGGAGCTGGCCAAGCGCTGCGGAGTTTCCCGGCAAACCATAAACGCCATCGAAAACAACAAGTATGACCCGACCCTGGCGCTGGCCTTTGCGCTGGCAAGGGAGCTGGGGGTCCTGGTGGACCAACTGTTTCTCCCGTCATAATCGGAAAATCGGCCGCTTTGTCTGGCAGGATGCGCTGCCCGGCAGGGCGGTTGTTTTTTTGTTCCGGCGAAAAACCGTCTTTCCTGCAAAGACGGTTGATTTTTCTTGATAACTCAATTATACTGTAATCAATGATTGGAGCGGGTTTTTCCGCGTTTCGGTGAAATTTCTCTGCAAGAGGGGAGAAGGTTTCACCAGAATGATTCCAAAAAGGAGGAATGCACCATGCCTGACCCGGCAGCAGGGGCCCTGCGGCCTACCGGGAAATTTTATGAAGGAAGAAGGAAAAGGGAATGAGCCAAACCGAGAAAAAACGGGTATCCGCCACCGATATGACCAACGGCAGCCCCTACCGGCTGATTTTGATCTTCTCGATCCCGCTGCTCATCGGAAACATCTTCCAGCAGCTGTACAACATGGTGGACAGTATCGTGGTGGGCAACTTCATCGGGGAAAAGGCCCTTGCCGCTGTGGGCACCGGCTTCCCCATCATCTTTATGATGAGCTCGCTGTTTATCGGCATCGGTACCGGCGCCAGCGTCATGGTGTCGCAGTATTTCGGCGCCCGGATGTACGATAAGGTAGACGAGACGGTCAACACCATCTACACCGCCCTGATGGTGGCCATCCTGCCGCTGACCATCATCGGCGTGTGCATCAGCGGCCCGCTGCTGCGCCTGATCAACACCCCCAACGACGGCACCCTGCAGATGGCCGAGACCTATATGATCGTCATCTTCATCGGCATCATCGGCAACCTGGGCTACAACATCAACGCCGGTATCCTCCAGGGCTTGGGCGACAGCCGCACCTCGCTGCTGTTTTTGCTCATCGCCTCCATCATCAACACCGTGCTGGACCTGGTGTTTACCCTGGTGTTCCACATGGGGGTCATGGGCGTGGCGCTGGCCACCATCATCGCCCAGCTGGTGTCCTGGCTGTTCGGTATCTTCTTTATCAACCGGCACTATGATTTCATCCACATCGACGTGCGAAAGCACTTCTTCGACAAGGTTCTCTTTGCCCAGGCTATGAAGCTGGGCATCCCCTCGGGCATCCAGCAGGCGCTGTTCTCGGTGGGTATTTTGGTGATGCAGTCGCTGGTCAACTCCTACGGCTCGGCCTTTATGGCGGGCTTTAACGGCGCCAACAAGATCGATACCTTCGCCTTTATGCCGGTGCAGAGCTTCGCCACCGCAGTCACCTCCTATACCGGGCAGAACATCGGCGCTGGGAAAATGGACCGCATCCGCCACGGTATCCGGGCTTCCATCTTCCTCAGCTGCCTGGTGTGCATCGTGCTGGGCGGGTTCGTCTACTTCACCAGTGACCTGATTATGCGCCTGTTCAGCCAGAACCAGGCGGTCATCGACTCGGGCGTGGCCTATCTGCACTGCGTGCTGCCTTTCTACTGCCTGCTGGCGATCAGCTTTATGTTCAACAGCGTACTGCGCGGCGCCGGTGAGATGGTAGTGCCCATGGTATCGTCCATGATCTCCCTGTGGCTGGCCCGTGTACCGGCGGCGTATTTCTTTGCCAACATGTGGGGCGGCGAAACCATGTACTACTCCTACGCCGTGGGCTGGGCGCTGGGTATCCTGATCTCCGGCGGCTGGTACTTCAGCGGCCGGTGGAAGAACAAGGGCATCCTGCACCACCCAGAGCCGGAACTTCCGGAATAGGAGGGAAGTTATGAGTCTGAAAAACGCCCGGCGGGGGCTGTGGGGATTTTGTCTGCTTATGGGGCTCCTGCTGATGATGGGTTCCTGGACCCGGCAGCCAGGGTGGCTCTACGGCGGCCTGGCGGCAGCCGTCGCCGGGGCCGTATTCTGGCTCATCTTCGGTCGGTGCCCCACCTGCGGGCGCTCTCTGGGGCGGAGCGACGGCTCCTACTGCTCCCACTGCGGTTCCAAGCTCCCGTGGTAATCAAAAACATAGAAAAACGCTCCTGTCTCAAGGCGAGGCAGGAGCGTTTCGCTTTTCATTTCGGGGTGCAACTAGCGGTCCGCCGGGGGCTCTAGGCCCTGGTAGGCGTCGATGGTCCGACGGGGAGCAGCGATAACCGAAGCGTCCGGGGCGGCGGGCTGGGGAGCGGAGGAACAATGGCAGGCGCCGTGGCACCCGGCACAGCCGCCGGAACAGCCGGAGCAGGAGCAGCCGCCGGAGCGCTTGAGGCTGCGCAGAGCCAGCACGACGGCGATAATAATAGCCAGAGAGACGAGGAAGGTAGACATAAAACAATTCCTTTCTGAAGGAGGGAACATGCCTTCGGGGAAGTGGTTAGTGCTTGCTAACTTTATGGGAATATCATACTGCATCCGTGGCTTTTTGTCAAGGGGAGGGCAGAAAAAGAGCCGGGGGACCCAGGTCCTCCGGCTCTTTGTATGACAGGTTTTGTATCCGTTTGCCTAAAACAGCGAGGAGGAAGCCTCCTCCACCGTCAGCTCCACTACGGGACGCTGCTGCGGCTTTTCCAGGTCGCTGAGGGCGTAGACCACCAGCGTCGAGGTTATGGACAATAGGGTTACCAACAGGATCGGTACCCAGCTTTGACATTTCATCTTGCTTCCCCCTTTAACACATCATGTTTTTCGTTCTGCTTATAAAACGGTGCAGAAGGGCGTTTCGCTACACTGGGGAATGCAAGTTTATGTCATTTTACAAATTTAACGTAGAAAACTATCCATTATCACGGGAGGTGTCCGCCGCGGGCAGCTCCTTGACCAGGATATACCGCAGCAGACCGCCGTATTTTTCCTTGAGCAGGGCGATTTCCAGCCCGGCTTTCAGCGCCGGTTTCAGGCTGGGCAGGTTAAAGGGGGAGATGGTGGCGCAGACCCAGCGGGTGCGCCCGTCTTCTCCGAGCAGCCGCAGCCCCAGCTCCAGCACCTTCTGGTGGATGCCCCAGCCGCGGGCGGCGGGGGAGGAGATAGCCACCTCCAGATGGGCCACATGGGGCAGCTCTTCCGGCGCAAGGCCCAGGTCCTGGCCCAGGTTGTCCGCCGGGGTGGGGTAGAGGCAGTTGAGGAAGTAGCACAGCTCCTCGCCGGCGTAGACCCCGATGGTGATGCCGTGAGAAAGGGCGTATTCCAGCTCCTCCCGGCTCAGCGGCTGGAAGGTCTGGGGGTCCTGGATGGTGGGCAGCTGGGCCTGCTGGAAGTCATAGAGCAGGGAAGCGTCCTCCGGGCCCAGCAGCGACAGCCCGAACAGCCGGGACTCGCCGGATTCGCGGTTTTTGAGCATCAAAGCGGAAGGGAAGATCATGACAAATACCTCCTGTGGGGGTTAGTTTTCGGTCAGGTCGTTGCAGTAGCAGTCGCGGGTGGCGCGGGAGGCCAAAAACAGCGCCGCAGCGCCGGCGGCCAGTTTGGCCACCAGGAACACCGCCGTCGCCTGGGGGGCCACCGCCGCCACAAAGGCCAGCTGCCCGCCGATGGCGTAAGCGCCGGACACCGAAGCTGCCGCGTTCATGGTCTGGCCCCGGCGGTCCATCTTATCAAAGATGGAGAACATGGACACGCTGTTGATGAGGCTCAGCAGCAGGCCGATGATGGCAAAGGTGTTGATGTGCAGCTTGCGGGCCAAAAACAGGATGGGCCCCATAAAGTAGCGCAGCACCAGCTTGGAAAGGATGAAGGAGCCGCAGACCACGATGGTGATCTTAAAGACGATGGCCAAAATCTCCGAAACCAGCGCATCCCGCATAAAGGGGATGCCCAGGTAGATCTGCGCCACCAGCAGCACGAACAGCACCACCGACAGCCAGCGGATGGCATTTCCCAGGAAAAGAAATACCCGGGTGGTGGCTTCCTTAAAGAGGAAGATGGCGGCGCACAGCAGGCCGCAGATCACCGCCACCGGCAGCAGGTTCAGCAGGAAGACCCCCATGGGCAGCCGCAGGAACAGCTGGCCCACCACCAGCGCCACCGGTACGGTGACGATGCCGTAGACCATGCCGCCCATGAGCTGGGAGGTGTTTTCCCGGCTGGCGCCGCTGAGGGCCACCGGCAGGGTGAAGGAGATGGTGGTACCCAAGGTGGAGGAGAGCAGCACGCCGGTGAACAGCACCATGGACGGGTCGCTGGTGAGGGTAGCGGTGATGGAGTAGGCGCCCATGTCGATGGCCAGCACGCTGGAGAAGATCACCGACGGGTCGAAGGGCAGCGCCTCCGCCCAGCCCAAATGGGCCGAAAGGAACTCGCCCAGCATAATGGAAAAGCAGTAGATGCCGCTCATAGAAAGGGCCAGCGACCCCATCATGGTCAGGCCCTTGTCCAGCTCCTCCGCCAGACCGAAGCGGTTGTTGAGCAGTTTGTCCACGGCGCCCAGCAGGGCGAAGATCAGCAAAATGGCAACGGGAAGATTCATAGTATCCGAAAGGCTCCTTTGCGAGGGAAGGTATCGGCAGAGGGGGAGCTGTTTTGCTTTTCACAAAAACGAGATTTTTCTCCCGAATCTGCCGGTTCCTGCTCATAGTATCACAAATTTGAAAAGTTTCAAAGGGGTAATTTCATAAATAAGAAAATTTCGCCAACCTGCCGAATGGGTGACAAAAAGTCTGAAAACTTTGGGCAAAGCGGCAAAAAAGCCCCTCTCCCAAAGGAAAGGGGCCCAGAGGCAGAGACTATTCCCCGCAGTGGCTGCCGGCCGCAAAGCCGGTGGAAAAGGCGATCTGCAGGTTGAAGCCGCCGGTGTAGCCGTCCACGTCCAGCAGTTCCCCGGCAAAGTACAGCCCGGGGCAGAGCTTGGATTCCATGGTCTTGGGGTTAAGCTGGCCCACGTCCACGCCGCCGGCGGTGACGATGGCTTCCTCGATGGGGCGGAAGCCGGTGGGGGTCAGGGTAAAGTGCTTGATGGCCTGGCAAAGGGCCTGGCGCTGCGGGCGGGTGATCTGGTTGACCTTGGTGTCAAAGGGGATGCCCGACCGCTGGGCGATGACCGGGATGGCCTTGCGGGGCAGCAGCTGGCCCAGGGAGTTGATAAAGTCCTTGTTGGCAAACTGGCCGAAGTCCCGCAGGATGCGCGCGTCCAGCTGTTCTTCACTCAGGCCGGGTTTCAGGTCGATGGCCAGGGTGTAGCTGGAGAGCTTGCCGGTCATGTGGCAGCTGGCGGAGAGCACCAGCGGGCCGGAAACGCCGAAGTGGGTAAAGAGCATCTCGCCCAGCTCCTGGAAGATGAGTTTTTCCTTGCCGGAGGCGTTTTTCTGGGTCACCGACAGGGTGACGTTGCGAAGGGAAAGGCCCATCATGTCCCGGCAGCAGCGCTCGGCGCAGAGGATGGGGATGAGGGAAGCCCGCAGCGGGGTGATGTTGTGTCCCGCCTGGCGGGCCAGGGTATAGCCGTCCCCGGTGGAGCCGGTAACGGGGTAGCTTTTGCCGCCGGTGCAGAGGATGACGCTGCGGCTGCGCAGCTGGCTGCCGTCGGAAAGCTGGACCCCGGCGGCGCGGCCTTCCTCGAGAAGGAGGTTTTTCACCTCACCCTGCCGGATCAGGCAGCCGCTTTCCTCGGCGCAGCGCACCAGGGCGTCGGCGATGTGGTGGGCGTTGTCGGACTCCGGGAACACCCGGTCGCCCCGCTCCACCTTCAGCGGCACGCCCAGCTCCTCAAAGAAGCCCATGACCTCGTAGGGGGTGAAGGCGTTGAGGCTGCTGTACAGGAAGCGCGGGTTGGCCAGGACGTTTGGCATAAAGTCCTCCACCGTGCAGCAGTTGGTGACGTTGCAGCGGCCCTTGCCGGTGATGCGCAGCTTTTTGCCGGGGCGGTCGGTTTTTTCCAGGATGCACACCTGCTGGCCCCGGCGGGCGGCCTGGATACCGGCCATGAGCCCGGCCGGTCCGGCGCCGACGATAATGGTATCCCACATATTATCTGCCATGTTGTTTGTCGTCCTCCACCTTTTCGTAGACGTTGTATTCCTCCCAGATGTTTTCCAGCTGGGCGAAGGTCTGACCGATCTCGTCCTGCTTTTCCAGTCCCACCGCCACGATCAGGGCGTTGATCAGGCTCAGCGGCGCCACCAGGGAGTCGACGAAGGAGGCCATGTCGCTGCGGGCGTAAAGGCAGATGTTGGCGTCTGCTGCCAGGGGGGAGGTGTCGCAGTCGGTGATGGCGATGACGTCGGCGCCCTTTTTGCGGGCGTAGGTCGCCGCTTTGAAGGTGCGCTTGGAGTAGCGCGGGAAGCTGATGGGGATGAGCACGTCCCCTTCGCCGATGCGGAAGATCTGCTCAAACATCTCACCGGTGCTGGTGGTGTTTACCAGGCGCACGTCGGGGAAGATGTGGTTGAAGTAAAACTGCAAAAAGCCCGCCAGGGAAGCGGCGCTGCGCACGCCGATGATGTAGATGGTCTTGGCGTGGATGATCTTCTGCACCGCCTGGTTAAATTCGGTGGGGTTGATCTCCTCGATGGTGCGTTTGATGCGCTCGATGTCCATGTGCAGCACCTTGGAGACCACGTTGTCCCGGCCGATCTGCTCGTTGGTGATCTCCATACGCTGGACCGAAGTCAGGCGGTTGCGGATGATCTCCTGCAGGCCCTTCTGCAGCTGGGGGTAGCCGTCGCACCCAACTTCCGAGGCAAAACGCACCACCGTGGACTCGCTGACGCCCACCGTCGCTCCCAGCTTGGAGGCGGTCATAAAGGCGGCCTTTTCATAATGATTGAGGATATAGCGGGCGATGACCCGCTGCCCCTTGGAAAACTCCGGGAGCTTGTTTTCGATCTCACTCAAAAAATCAATGTTCATGGCGTGTTCTCCTTACCGTTGGGATAATGTGCAATCTCTGCACTATTGTAGCGCGATTTCCTGCAAAAATCAAGGGATTTGCAGGACTTTTGCACCGTTCTTGCAATATTTTTGCCGTATTCCGCCCTTCTGCCGGAAATGGCCGGTTTTTTTCAGGGATTTCATGCAGGATGCCCAGCTTTTGTGCGGCAAGAAGGGCCAGTTTCTGCCTTTGGAGCCTTCGGCCCCGCCTCTTTACGAACCGGCCGCCGGTGGGTATAATATAAGGAAAACACCCGGCAGCCCCCACGCGGGGCGCCCAAAGGAGGAAGGCAGCATGACGGCACCTTTGGCGGACCGGCTGCGTCCGCAGACGCTGGACCAGGTGGTGGGCCAGCAGCATATCCTCGCCCCGGACGGCATCCTGCGGCGGATCAGCGCTTCGGGACAGATCCCCAATATGATCTTCTACGGCCCGCCCGGCACCGGCAAGACCACCGTGGCCCGCATCCTGGCCCGGCAGGCGGGCAAGACCCTGCGCCGCCTCAACGGCACCACCGCCGGTACCGCGGACATCAAGGAGGTCATCGCCTCGCTGGACACCCTGGAAGGGATGAACGGCGTGGTGCTTTACCTAGACGAGATCCAGTACCTGAACAAAAAGCAGCAGCAGACCCTGCTCGAATACCTGGAAAACGGGCAGATCACCCTCATCGCCTCCACCACCGAAAACCCGTACTTTTATGTGTACAACGCCATCATCAGCCGCAGCGTGGTCTTTGAGTTCAAGGCGGTGCCGGCCCAGGAGGTCCAGGCGGCAGTAGAACGGGGCGCCGCGGCGCTGGCCCAGGAAGCCGGCGCGCCGGTGGTGCTGGAAGACGGCGTAGCGGAGGCCATCGCCCGGGGCTGCGGCGGCGATGTGAGAAAGTCCCTCAACACCCTGGAAGCGGCCTTCTTGGCGGCCCGCCCCGGAGAGGACGGCGGCCGGTGCATCGGCCTTCCCGACGTGGAGGACCTGTCCCAGAAGGGCGCCATCCGTTACGACAAAAGCGACGATATGCACTACGACCTGCTTTCGGCGCTGCAGAAGTCGGTGCGCGGCTCGGACGAAAACGCCGCCCTGCACTATCTTGCTATGCTGCTGGAAGCCGGGGACCTGATCTCCCCCTGCCGGAGGCTGTTGGTCATGGCTAGCGAGGACGTGGGCCTTGCCTATCCCATGGCGGCGGTGGTGGTGAAATCCTGCGTGGACAGCGCCCTGCAGCTGGGCCTGCCCGAAGCGCGCATCCCTCTGGCACAAGCGGTGGTGCTCATGTGCACCGCGCCCAAGTCCAACTCCGCCTATCTGGCTATCGACGCTGCCATTGCCGACGTGCGCGCCGGGCGGGTAGGGGACTTCCCGCGCTGCCTGCAGAACAAGCACTTCGACTCCGCCGAGGTGGAGCGCAAGGGGCAGTTTTACAGCTATCCCCACGACTACCCCAACCACTACGTCCGCCAGCAGTACCTGCCGGACCTGCTCCGGGACCGGGTCTACTATCACTTTGGCCCCAACAAGACCGAGCAGGCCGCCTGGCAGTACCGCCAGAAGATCCTGCGGGAGGCGGTGGACCCGGACGGCAATCCGGCCCCGGTGATCCTCCCCCAGGAGGAAAAATAACCCCCAAAAACACAAAAGGACCCCCGCCCGAGGAGAGCCGCGGCTTTCCCAAAGGCGGGGGCGATTTTTTGCGCTTGTATCGCTTTTACTTCTGGGCGGGAGCGGGAGCTGCTACCGGAGCGGCCAGCTTGGGCATCCCTTTGACCAACAGGTAGCCGACGATGGCGGTCAGCAGCACCTCCGGTACCAGGAAGAAGGCGTTGTAGATGATGGAGTAAATAAAGTACAGGCTGGAGCCAGGGAACTGGGCCACCAGCTGCTGGCCCCAAGCGGGGAAGCCGTCCTGGGTGAAGAACCATTCGCCCCAGATGCCGAAGAAGATGGCGCCGGAAAGGACGTGGCACAGGTAGCGCAGCACGCCGACAAACAGGGTGCCGCAAACCACGCCCAGCGCGGGACGGGAGGAGAAGCGGCCGCGGAACAGGCCGGCCAGGCCGATGACGGTAAAGGCCAGGATGTAGTCCAGCAGCACGATGCCGGCCACGGCCATCAGGTGGGAGCCGGTGAAGAAGCCGCCGGTGTAGACGCCGGTCGCTTCATCCACGCCCAGGGCAGCGGCGGTGAAGGTACCTTCGGCCACGCCCTGCAGCGCCTGCACCAGGCTGAAGGCAAAGGCGGTGGTCAGACCCCATTTGATGCCGTAGCGGTAGGACACCAGGATGATGGGCAGCATGCAGCACAGGGTGATGGAGCCGCCGAAGGGCAGACGGAAGATGATGATAAACGAAAGGACGATAGCAAGGGCGATCATCAGCGCGCTTTCCACCATGCGGTGGGTTCGGAAGTTTTTGTTCATGGGACAGTCTCCTTTTCCAAAAATATAAGCCGCCTGATGATAACACCAGACGGCAGAAAAATCGGATTGGGAGACACGGCGCACCTGCGGCAGCCGCATCCTGCTTTGCGATGATCCCTACGCCGGCATTATCCGGATCAGGTTAAAGGGTTTCAAGCCTCGGTTGGCTTGCTCTCAGCCGGGAAGGACCCAGCACCCCTGTTTTGTTCCTGCCGGACAAGCTTCCTCGCCGGCAGCGCACTTAGTATAGCAGACCGGCCCGGCGCTGTCAACGGGGATTCCACATTTTCCTCCCACCGGCGCTTGACACCACCCCGGCAGCATACTATCATAAAAGATATGACTGGAAGGAAACTCCTTCCACGGCAGAAAAACAAAAGGCGGTGACACAGCATGAAACGAGCGGTGATTTTTGACCTGGACGGCACCATCTGCAACACGCTGGAGGACCTGGCGCTCTGTACCAACGATGCCCTGGCCCAGCTGGGCCTGCCCGGTCACCCGGTGGAGGACTACCGGTATATCGTCGGCAACGGGGTGGAAAAGCAGATGCAGCGGGCGCTGACCGAGGCCCATTATACCCCGGAGCGGGCCGCCCGGCTCAAGGTGCTATTTAAGGAAGCTTACGCCCGCCGCTGGATGGAGCACACCCGCCCCTACGACGGCATGCTCCCGGCGCTGGAAGAACTGCGGCAGCAAGGTTACCTGCTGGGCGTCTGCACCAACAAGCCCGATGAGTTTGCCCAGGAGATGGTGCGCCACTGCTTTGGGTCGCTCTTTTCCCTAATCTGCGGCAACCGGCCGGGTATCCCGGTGAAGCCCGACCCCACCCTGCTGCGGCAGATGCTGGACACCTTGGGCGTACCGCCGGAAGGCTGCCTCTACTGCGGGGACTCCTGCGTGGATATGCAGACTGCCCGGGCCGCCGGGGTGTGCAGCGTCGGGGTGCTGTGGGGCTTCCGCCCGCAAAAGGAGCTGGAGGAAAACGGGGCTGTGTTCCTGGCGCAGACGCCGTCGGAGCTGCCGGAGCTGGCCCGCCGCTTTGCAGAAGGCAATATTCCAAAGTTTTCCACCTGCGCGGACGGCGCATTTTCCACCAGACCGGGGGAGGGGCGCTTATGATGACGGCGGGGGTATCGACGGCCTGCTTTTATCCCATGGAGACAAAGGACGCCCTGCGCTGCCTGCTGGAAGGCGGCGTGAAGCAGGCGGAGGTCTTTCTTAACGCGCCCACCGAGGCCGGTGAGCCTTACCTGGAAGGGCTGCGGGAGCTTTGCTGCCGCCATGAAGCGGGGATCGTCTCCTTCCACCCCTTCACTAGCGAGATGGAGACGCTGTTCTTCTTCTCGGACTATCCCTACCGCTTCCAGGACGGTTTGGTCTATTACCGGAAGCTGTTTGCCGCAGCCCAGCGGCTGGGGGCGCGGTACTTTGTGCTGCACGGCGAGTTTGCCATGAGCCGCCTGCCTTTGGAGGAAAGCTGCCGCCGGGTGCTGGAACTGCGGAAGGTGGCCCGGGAAGGGTACGGCGTGGAGCTGCTGCAGGAAAACGTCCAGCGCTGCAAAGGCGGCCGCCCGGAATACTGGGACGCCCTGCTGCAGCGGGAGCCGGAACAGCGGTTTGTGCTGGATATCAAGCAGGCGCTGCGGGCGGGGCAGGACCCGTTTGTCTTTGCCCAGCTGGCCGGCGGGCAGATCGCCCATCTGCACCTGAGCGACAACGCCCCCGGGCGGGACTGCCTGCCGCTGGGGGAGGGGACCTTCGACCTGGCAGGGCTGCTGACCCTGCTGCGGCGCCAGGGCTTTGACGGCAGCGCGGTGGTGGAGCTGTACCGCCACAGTTACCAGGATGTGGGCCAGGTTTTCCAATCTTACCAAAATTTGTGCCGTCTGCTGAACCAACCGTCGGGAAGTTCGACATGATTCGACACCCTTCGCGAAAAAATACACGCCTTCCCCAAAATATGCAAAAGCCGCTGTCCAATTCCACCCAAACACCCGAAGTTCGCCTGTTTTCTTAGGCAGAAAGCACAACGATTCTCCCAAAATGGTATGCTATAATACCTGTGGTATCGGCCGGTACACAGGATAAGGACGCATTTACGACATTGTTGACTTGGAGTGGACAATTTTCCAGGTCGGACGCTTGAGGTGAGAATTTTGTGTGGATTGGAAGAAAAGAAACGGCCTCCGGATGTAGTTTATCGGCTGCTCCTTCCCAGCGGGCGCGAATGCGGCGGCCCGGTGTTTTACGGGGCGGCGGTTTACTGCCGGCAGCAGGAGATCATGCGGGTGGAGGATATCACCACCGACCGCCTGGCCTTGGAGCGGCTTTTGCGGCGCTGCACCTTGGCGGGACTTTCTGCCTGTCATTTTAAGGAAATTATCGAGGATTTCGTGGCGGAACCGGAGATGATGTAGCCTCTGGTTTGGACATCGAGCGGGCAGACCGGCGGCAGGTTTTCGGCAAAAATATCAAGGGAGGGAAGGCAATTTAGGCATATTTCGGGAATCCAATTTTATGAAAAACAGTATATTAATTGGAAACAAGCACCTGTGTTGTTATAACAGGTGCTTTGTTTTTTACGCAAAGACAAACAAAAAGAGATAATATTTACATATACAATATACAAAAAACAATCAAAAACACAAAATAACCTGGAAATTTTCAAAAAACGGTGGTACAATGTTCACGAAATCTTGATATATTCATCAGATACCTGTCAATTAAGCAAAAGAATAGGGGGAATATGTCGCCTGCTCATATGCAATGTGTCAAAAGAAAAACACACAGGCACAGAACACGAAAAGTGGGTCAAACAAATAGAAGTATATGCAATCGACATACACACAGCCAAAAGGCCGTTCTGTTCCGTAAAAAAGAGGAGGTGGCCTCTTTTTTACGGAATTGGTAATATCTCAAAATTGAGAAGAGAAGGTCGATCACAGAGGAACGGTGTGCGGTCCATGCTCCGGGGAACCGGCCCGCTGGACGTACATTTTGTCGAGCCTGTGGAAGAAGGTGAAAGGAAAAAAGAAAAGAAAAAATCTCTGTCAAAAAACAATGAGTGTGTGAAAATGTGAACAGCACGCAAAGGAGCAGATTATGAAAAAGATGTTAAAGAGTGCGGTAACTCTGACATTGGCTTGCGCTACTGTTATGGGCGCATCTGTAACGAGCAACGCATGTACCACTTTGGCAGTAGGTAAAGACGCATCGGAAAACGGATCCGTTCTGGTATCCCACACCTGCGACGGTTGGTATGACCATCGCATCCAGATTGTGGAAGGCGGCACCCATGCTGAGGGCGAAATGGTAGATATCTACAACGACCCCTGCGTGGCTACCAAGAAAGATCCGGAACTGGTTGGCCAGATTCCGCAGGCTGCTGAAACCTACACCTACTTCAACATCGGCTACCCCTTCATGAACGAAAAGGGCGTTGTCATGAGTGAGTTCACCTGGAGCGGCCGTAGTGAAGTTGGAAACCCCCAGGGCATGATGGTTATCGCAAACCTGGAAATGCTGGGCCTGCAGCGCGCAGCAACCGCTCGCGAAGCTGTCCAGGTCATGGGCGAAATGGCTGAGAAATACGGTTATGTGGACGGCGGCGAATGCCTGCTGGTTTCCGATAACACCGAGACCTGGATCTTCGAGATCTGCGGCGGCGGTCCTCTGTGGACTCCCGAAAGCGGCACTCCCGGCGCACACTGGGCAGCTCGCAGAGTACCGGACGATCAGGTTTACACCGGCGCAAACCGCTCTCGTATCGGCGTGATCGACTTCAACGATACTGAAAACTTCATGTGGTCCACCGACATCACCGCACTGCCCAAACAGCTGGGCTGGTGGAGCGATGGCGAGGACTTCAACTTCACCCAGATCTTCAACCCCGAACCCTACGGCTATGAGTTCTACGCAAGCCGCCGCGAGTGGCGCGTATTCAGCCTGCTGGCTCCTTCTCAGGAGTTCCCGCTGCTGGACAACCAGAGCCACTACGACTTCACCATCGTTCCCGATGAGCTGGTATCCGTTCAGGACATCATGGACATCTACAGCGACCATCTGGAAGGCACCGAGTATGATATGACCAAAGGTCTGGCTGCCGGTCCTTGGGGCAACCCGCACCGCTTCCAGCTGGCTAGCGGCGACAAACCCGAAAGCGCTGCAAATGAAGATTGGGAGCGCGAGATCGCTCAGTTCCGCTGCACCTACAGCTTCGTAGCTGAACTGCGTCCCGACATGCCCGGCGAAATCGGTAGCGTTCTGTGGTTCGGCCAGGATTCTCCTGACACCACCGTTTACACCCCCATCTACGCTGGTACTACCAAAGTTCCCGAACAGTGGTCTACCGGTGACCGTAAGTCCTTCGACCAGAACTGCGCTTGGTGGGCATTCAACTTCATCGGCAACTACGCTCAGCTGAACTGGAATGCTATGTATCCCGTTATCCGCGAGAAGAAAGCCGAAATCGAAGCCAAATACTTCGCTGAGCAGGCTGACATCGACGCTCAGGCTCTGGAACTGTACAACACCCAGGGCGTTGACGCTGCAAAAGCCTTTGTAACCGATTACGTTTACAACAACCTGGAGACCCTCAACAACGAGTGGTGGGCCTTCGCTTGGCAGCTGGTTGGTACTTACTACGATGGTATGCGCATCGAAGAAGACGGTTCCTCCACTACTCTGGGCTATCCCACCGAGTGGCTGGAAGCTGTAGGCTTCGGTTCCACCAGCCTGGCTGATAAAGCCAAACTGAACGGCGAGACCCCCGCTGCAGAAGAAGCTGAAGAAGCTCCGGCTACCCCCGGTGAATCTGCTGCCGCTCCCAGCGGTGATGTAGCAGCTCCGTCTGTCAACACCACCACCAGCAACTCCACCGCTCTGGTGATCGGTTCTGTCTGCGTTGTGATCGTTGCTATCGGCGCAGTTATCGTCCTCACCAAAAAACGCGGCAAATAGTTGCCAAAATAAAAATCCACCAACCCAAAACCAATAAACCAAACATTTTGTGATGGTATGTCCCCATTCCCTGTTTGGGGAATGGGGCGGCCATCCACTTAAGGAGATTCACTATGAAGAACAACAAGAAATTTGTAGCATTG
This sequence comes from Oscillospiraceae bacterium, assembly GCA_019423755.1. Taxonomy (GTDB): domain Bacteria; phylum Bacillota; class Clostridia; order Oscillospirales; family Ruminococcaceae; genus Negativibacillus. The sequence continues at coordinate 23,005 of JAHZAU010000019.1, read as the reverse complement.
CTGATGGCTATGATGATGATGATGAGCATGGCTGCTTGCGGCGGCGCAGAAGCTCCCGCTGAGGAGACCGCTGACGCTCCGGCTGCTACCGAGCAGACCGAAGAAGCTCCGGCAGAAGAGGCTCCCGCTGAGGAAGCTCCCGCTGCAGAAGGCGAAACCTCCGGCGAAGCTGCTACCAGCGCTCCCGCTGAGTTCGACGGCAAGATCCATGGCCCCTTCCTGATGACCACCTGCGGTCAGAGTACTGGTTCCGTAATGCTGCACATGGTTGCCGGCCAGATCGGTGCTACCTCCACCGATGACCACAGCCTGGCTGCAGATGCTGTTGCTTCCTCCGGCGCAAAGACCCTGGTTATCACCACTGGTACCAGCGGTAAGGGCATGGGCGCTGCTGGCACCGATGTCAACGACGAGATCGAGCGCTGCACCGCTGTTGCTGAAGCTGCAAAAGAAGCTGGCATGACCATTGTTGTTGCTCACGTTGAGGGTATGGCTCGCCGTACCGACAGCGCTGACCAGTCTTCCATCGACAGCATGCTGCCCTTCGCCGACGTGATCCTGGCTGTTGAAGAAAGCGACAGCGACAAGCTGTTCTCCAACTACGCTTCGGAAAACAACATTCCGATCGTTATTGCCAAAGACGCTCTGGGCCTGGGCGAGTTCATGGCTGCAGAATAATCGCTGATATCTGCGTTTTTTCTGCAATCGGCTTAAGGAGGTAATATTTTGAGTATGTTTCAGCACTCGCTGGCCGTCATTGCGGTAATCGTTATTGCGTTCGCAGTAGCGAAAAAAATGAAGGCCTGCACAGAGATCACTCTGCTGACTGCGGCAATCAGTGCTCTGGTAGCGCATCTGTTGCTGCCCATGGGCGTTGACGCTCGTTCCCCCTTACCCTTCACCGAAATGATCCGTCATCTGGTTGAGGGTACCTTTAACTACTTCGATGTATGCATGACCTTTATGACCGCCACCTTCTTTATGACCCTGTATAAAGAAACCGGTGGTGCGAACTATCTGGTCCATAAGATCGTTGGTAAGTTCTACAAACGCCGTGCGATCTGCCTGCTGCTCCTGCTGGTCGTTATGCTGGTTCCCGGCGCCGTTACCGGTTCCGGTGCTACCACCGTTCTGACCGTCGGCGGCCTGGTTGGTACCGTACTGGCTGCCATGGGCGTAAACGAAGACCGTCGTGTTGCCCTGGTATTTATCCTGGCTGCAATGAGTGCCGCTTGCCCGCCCATCAACCTGTGGACCATGATGGCTGCTGCTGGCGCCAACATGCCTTATGTTGGCTTCACCGCTCCTCTGGCTCTGCTGTCCATTGCTGGCGCCCTGTTCGCCACCTTCTATCTGACCCGCGGCACCAAGAGCGATGCTCCCGTTGAGGAAGTATTAGCTACTCTGCCCGAGCAGGTACAGGGTTGGAGCATGGGTCGTGCAATCCTGCCCTTCATCGTCATGCTGGTCCTGATCCTGGGCGCCCGCGTGATCCCGGCTTACTGGCCGGTTATCGGTCTGCCGATGATCTTCATGATCAGCGCTGCTTCCGTTATCGTCTGCGCTCCCCGCAAGGTAAAGGTCCTGGAAGTTGCCGTTACCACCGTTACCAACCTGAAAGAACTGGTTGGTATCATGGTCGTAGTTGGTATCCTCAACCAGATCCTGACCCTGACTGGTGCCCGCGGCCTGGTTTCCCTGGCTGTTGTTATCCTGCCGATCTGGCTGCTGTTTGCCACCCTGTGGCTCATCCTGCCGGTGGGCGAAGGCGTGCTGCAGTACGCAATCGCTCCTCTGCTGGGCGTTCCGCTGATCATGCTCTTCAACATGAAGGGTTACAACGCAGTTATTGCTCTGGCTACCTGGTCTGTTATGTGGCCGGTAGGCGACTGCCTGCCTCCGACAGCCGTTGTTGGCCGTGCAGCAGCAATGGAACTGGATTATAAGGGTAACTACTACAAAGGGTTCCTGAAATCTGCCCTTGTTCCCATGCTGTTCATCCTGGCGCTTTGCACTGTCAGCATGATCTTCAACAAACAACTGGGCAGTCTGCTGGGGGTGTAACGTATGAGTATTCTGATGATCATAAACAGCATTTTTACCATTCTTACCTACGCCACCGCATTGTTCTTCCTGATCGCCATCATTCGTGCATTTGTTAGAACGAAGGATACACAAGCTGCGCTGGTGTATTGTTTGATCATGGTTCCCTTCGTGCTGCGCCTGCTGCGCTTGAAATAAGGGAGGGAAAACAGTTGAAAAAATTAGATATTGGAACAAAGAAAGCCATCTTCGCCATTATCATGGCATTCTGCGCCGGTGTTTCGGGCTTCCTGTTCTGGGAGCATCGTAACTTCAAAGAGCCGGTTGTTGTCAGCCCGTACATCACTGAGGTCAAAAAGCTCAGCGATTACAGCGATGTGGTCAAAGGCACCGTCAACGACAGCAACGTTTACATCTTTGATAGCGGCGTAGAAGGCGGCAACATGCTGATCTGGGGCGGTACCCACGCTGAGGAGCCCGCAGGCGTTATGGCTGCAAACCTCCTGGTGGAAAACCTGAAGGTTACCCAGGGTAAAGTTATCGTCATCGACCGCGGCAACAACAGCTGCTCTCTGGTCTCCCGTGTAGGCGAGGCATACCCCCGCTTCTTCAACTACGAGACCGACTGGGGCACCAAGACCTGGAGATTCGGCGACCGTCACGCAAGCCCGCTGGATTCCTGGCCGGATCCTGAGGTATACATCCATTACCCCAGTGGCCAGACCCTGGCAAACGTCGATATCCGTAACACCAACCGTAACTGGCCTGGTAAGGAAAACGGTCTGCTGACCGAGCGTACCAACTACGCCGTTACCCAGCTGATCAAACAGGAAGGCATCGACATGACCCTCGACTTCCATGAGGCCGAGCTGGAGTACACCGTAGAGAACACCATCGTTGTTCACGAAAAAGGCCAGTCTGTCGCAGCCATGGTATCCATGATGTTGACCTCTCAGACCTTCGACGTGCCGATCGGCATGGAGTTCTCTCCTGCAGCCCTCCACGGTCTGAGCCACCGCGAAGTCGGTGACCACACCGACGCTGCTTCCTACCTGGTAGAGGTAGCTGAGCCGATGCTCGACCGTATCCGCGGTATCACCGACGAAGAGCTGCTGATGAGTGGTAAGGACGTATTCGTCATCAAGGCCGGCGAGCACAAGCTGTTGTACGCCCCCATCGATGAAAATGGTTGGCCCATCGAAAAACGTGTCGCCAGACATGTCGCTACCGCTACTACCATCATGGAAGTAAACGGTACCGTCAACACCGATCAGGTCATCACCATCGAAAACATCCCGACCTATGAGGAGATCATGGCCAACGGTCTGGCTCCTTACTACCACGATCCGTCTACCGCTCCCGCTGAGCGCGTATACTTCGATTAATCCCAAAGACCCCATTTAAACCAACTTTGGAAAAGCCCTTCGTTTTTAACGAGGGGCTTTTCCGGAGCATGGGGCAATAAGGAGAACTATGCTTGTATTTTCACTGATCCTGCTGGCAGGATATCTTTCCTGGCTCATCTGGGAAGCGAAGATGAACCGCCGGGCGCGCAAGAGTTTTCGCCATGTGATCCACGTTAACGGCATCCGAGGCAAGACCACCACCTGCCGCCTCATCGACGCACACCTGAGGCAAGCGGGGTATCGGGTCTTTACCAAGACCACCGGCACCGAACCGGTCTACATCGACACCGCCGGTCAGGAGCACCCCATCCGCCGTCTGGGACGGGCCAACATCTCGGAGCAGCTTGCTATGATGCGCAAGGCCTACCGGGAAGGGGCGGAAATTGTGATCCTGGAGTGCATGGCGGTAGCGCCGCAGCTGCAGCGCGTGGCCCAGGAGCAGATCGTCCAGGGCGACTGGAACGTGATCACCAACGTGCGCTATGACCACATCTTCGAAATGGGGGAGAGCCTGGAGGAAATCGCCGAAAGCCTCAGCGGCACCATCCCGAAAAACGGGGTGCTGTTTACCGGGGAGGAGGAGCAATTCCCCTTCTTCCAGGAATGCTGCCAAAAAGCCGGCACCGAAGCGGTGCTCTGCCGCTCCAACGGCAAACCGGGGGACGAAAACCGCGCCATTGCCTGCGCCATCGGTGAAAAACTGGGGATCGCGCCGGAGCGTTTTCCGGAAGCGGCTTCCCGCTATCATGAAGATTTTGGCTCCCACAAATGCTACACCTTGGGCGAAAAGCAGTTTTTGGACCTCTTTTCCGCCAATGACCCGCAGTCCTCGCGGATGCTGCTGGAGGAGACCTTCCCCAACCGGGAGGACCTGACCATCATCTACAACCACCGCAGCGACCGGCAGGACCGCCTTCTTTTGTTTATTCGCTATTTCTTCCCCCAGGTTCGCTGCCGGAAGATTATCGTCATCGGGGAGGGCCGCTGGTTTGCCAAGCTGCGTCTGCAGCGGGCCGGTCTGCCTTGTGTGGAAACGGCGGCCAGCTGGAGCAAGGCGCTCAGCCAGGCCGACACGCCGGTGGTAGTCGGTATCGGCAACATCAAGGGCCAGGGCTATGAAATGGTAGAACACGCGGAAAGTGGGGATATGATATGAATGAGTTGGCCATTGTCTCGCTTTTGGTCACCTTGATTTTTTGCGAAATTACACAATTGGTACCTGGGGGTATTGTCGTCCCCTTTTATTTTGCGCTATACTTAGAAGAACCGGTCAAGATCATCGCGACCCTCATCTCCGCTTTGGTGGCGGTGGGCGTGGTGCGTCTGCTGGAAAGCGTGACCATCCTCTACGGGCGGCGCAGATTTGCGTTGTATATCATCGTGGGCCTTTTGGAAAAGGTCCTGTTTACATATCTGTACTTTGGAAACACCTATCTGTTTTATAATCTGTCCATGACCATCGGTTATCTGGTGCCCGGCATCTTGGGCAACCAGATCGAAAACCAGGGCTGCGTTAAGACGCTCAGCTCCCTGGCGGTGGTGGTGCTGATCATCAAGATGATCCAGATCATCCTGGTATAGAGGGCTTGCGGATATGGATAAAAAGATGAAAGTGATCGCCGCGGCGCTGGCGGTGCTGATCCCGTGCTGGTTTGTCATCAGCGTGGGCAAGACCACCGTCCCGGCGCCCGACTATGAGCAAAAGCTTCTGGCCAGCCAGATGACTCAGGCGTGCATGGAGGAGATCCGCCGCTGGAAGGAGGAGGCCGGTGTCTCCATCAACAGCGCCAGCGACATTAACGATACCGGCCTCATCGGTCAGGATTTTTCTCTGATCACCACCACCCTGGGCAACTTGGAGGCCAAACGGACCTCCACCAACCCCAACATGGCGGCCATGATCGTGGACATGTTCCACGAGTTGGGGCTGCAGCCGGGGGATAAGGTGGGGATCAACTGTTCCAGCTCCTTCCCGGCGCTGAACATTGCGGTCATGTGCGCGGTGGAGGTCATGGACCTGTCCCCGCTGGTGATGACCTCCTTCGGGTCCTCCACCCACGGCGCCAACGACCCGGAGATGACCTATCTGGACATGGAGCACCACCTGCTGGAAAAAGGGCTGCTGTTCCACAAAAGCGACTATTTTTCCATCGGCGGCATGAAGGATAAGGGCATGGACATGGACCCCGGCGTGGTGGAGACCATCACACAGCGTATCAAGGGTTACGGTTATCCCTTTTTCTATGAAGACGACCTGATCCAAAACATCCACGAGCGGTACAAGATCTACCAGGATTTCGGCGACATCCGCTGCTTTATCAACGTGGGCGGCAACGATGTTTCCTTTGGAGACAGCAAGATCATCGTCTTCAGCGACGGCGGCATCCTGACCTCCCTTCCGGAAAAGGACCAGTCCACCGGCCTGGTGCAGCTGTTCCTGGCGGACGAGGTGCCGGTGATCCACCTGCTGAATATCAAAAGCCTGGCGGTGGCCTACGGTCTGCCCATCGACCCGTCGCCGCTGCCCCAGCCCGGGGAGGGCGGGGTCTACGTCCAGTATGCTTACCCCAAATACCTGGCGGTGGTAGCGCTGGCTTGGACCGTCGCGGTGTTCTGGTGGGGACGGGGCGCGTTCCGAAAGGGGAAAAAACAGCTTCCCCAAAACCGGTGATTTGGCATGTTCCCGGCGGCTTTCGCTGCCGGCAGACGATATCAATATGAAATAAGGAGATTCTTATGAACAGAAAAATCATTTCTCTTTTCCTGGCGTCGGCTCTGATGCTTTCCGCCTGCGGCAGCAACCCGGCCGCGGAATCCGAGACCGTCGGTACCTCCGGCGGGGAAGGCTCCGGTGTGTATTATGAGATCACCGGCGTGAACCCGGACGAGACCGTCCTGGTGCTGGACGGGGTGGAGATCCCGGCGGAGCTGTACTGCTACTGGTCTGCCTTTAACTGCAGCGCTCTGGAGTATCAGGTGAAGATGTTCCACGACTACTTCGGTATGTACGACGAGATCGTCCAGGACGACGGTACCATCGATTGGAGCGCCCAGTTCCCCTCCAGCAACATGACCATGTCCCAGTACGCCAAAGAGATGACCGAGGACACCGTCTTCTTCTACGCCAGCATCGAAAATATGGCCAAGAAGTACGGCGTGGAGCTGACCGAAGAGGACCAGAAGGCCATCGAGGAAGAAAGAAAGAGCATGGCCGAGTCCCTGGGCGGTGAGGAAGCCTTTGACAACTACCTGAAGGAGACCGGCCTGAGCCTGGAAAACCTGCAGCGCGTTATGGCCACCACCAGCCTGCTGGACGGCCTGGTGAAACTGGCCGGCGAGGAAGGCAGCGAGATCTACCTGCCCAAAGAAAACTACAGCGACTACATGATGTATAACGACTACATCATGCTGCTCAAGGACACCGCAGCCGAAGGGGAAGAGACCGAGGAGCAGACCGATAAAAAAGCACTGGCCGAGGACCTGCTGGCCCAGCTGAAGGCCGCCGAGGACCTGCCTGCCACCTTCCTGAAGCTGGCGGAGGAGAACACCGAGGACACCCAGCGCGCCGAAGGCCAGGACGGCTACTTCTACGCTCCCAGCAGCATGCCGGAAAGCTTTGAAAAAGCAGCTGCCGAGCTGGCTCCCGGCGAGCTGAGCGACGTGGTGGAGACCGATTCTGCCTACTACATCATCCTGGGCAAATCCCTGGAGGAGGGCCTGGAGGCCAATCCGGAGCAGGTTTCTCAGCTGCTGCAGACCTATGTGGTCCAGCTGGCGGACGAGTACCAGGAGAACATGAAGGTGGAGCGCAAAGGCGACCTGACCAACCTGGATCTGGGCGACTTCTACGAGCAGTATCTGGAAAAGATGAACGCCAACGCGGTGGATAACGCCGTCCAGACCCTGGAAGGCCAGACCGAGGGCGAAGCTGCTTCCCAGGAGGCAGAAGAAGCGCCCGCCGCAGAATAGAGAAAAATTGTCCGGGTTAGCCTAGCTGATTCCGGGAAAAAACGCGCCGGCTTGGGGGAGATCCCCGGGCCGGCGCGCGTTTTTTTGTAAGCTTTTGCAAGGGAGAGGGAAGGGAGCGGCCGGGAAGAGGGCCGCCGGAGAAGAATTCACAAAATCAAATTGACTCGGGTCTTTTCCCGATGGTATAATATTGACATCCAGGACAACCACATTCTCGAAGCGCCCGGCGGGCTGGGCGCTTTCCCATCTGGAGAAAGGAAACATCTATGAAGTGTCCATATTGTCAATATACCGAAAGTAAGGTCATCGATTCCCGTCCGGCGGACGAGGGAGAAAAGATCCGCCGCCGCCGCGAGTGCCTGCAATGCGGCAAACGCTTCACCACCTATGAGATCATCGAGACCACCCCGCTGATGATCATCAAAAAGGACGGTTCCATCGAGCAGTTTGACCGGGAAAAACTGCTCAACGGCATCCTGCGCGCCTGCGAAAAGCGCCCGGTGACCTTAAAGAGCATCGAGGAGCTGGTGGACCACATCGAAGGCCGCCTGCGCAACTCCTTAGAAAGCGAGGTCACCTCCCAGCAGATCGGGGAGCTTGCCATGGAGGAGCTGCGGGAGCTGGACGAGGTGGCGTACGTGCGCTTTGCCTCGGTGTACCGCCAGTTTAAGGACGTGAACACCTTCCTGGACGAGCTGCAGAAGCTGCTGGCCGAGCGGGAAAAGTAGCGGCTAAAGCAGGTTCTGGGGCAGGGGGAGTTCGTCCTGCCACAGGGAGCGGATGCAGTCGATGAGCTCGCTGGTCTGGGCGGAAAACTGGGAGGCGTCCTCCCAGGCGGCCAGATAGGGCAGCCGGGCCGTCAGGCCGGAGATGCGGTCGATGGGCTCGTGATTGAGGAAGAACACCAGCACCTGGTGCTGCTCCTCCCAAAGGGCGGCCACCTGCTGGGAAAGCTCCCCGGCCTGGGCAAGATCGCCCTGCTGGGCGGCTTCCAGCGCCTGCTCCAAAAGGGGCAGGGCGGTGTTTTTTAAGGTGTAGACCTGGGTCAGCGAATAGGCGGAGACCCCTAGTACCCCGGCCATGAGGATCAGGGCGAGAAAAAAGCGCTTCATGCTTCCTCCTTGGCGTCATGCCGAAATGAAAATCATAGGAAATGAGGACTTTGTCCGTGCCGCGTCTGGCGGCCGGGCGAGGTCCTTTTTTGTTATCGGGTTACGGGCTGGGGGAGGAGATGCCCTCCGGCCAGCCGTCCCGGGAGGGCCCATCCGGGCTGCGGGGGATGATGTAGTAGTCCCGGGGGGAGGTACAGGTCATGAGGAACACCTGCTCCGGCGTCAGGTGGTGGCGGCGCAGCAGCTCGAGGAGCTGCTTTTCGTCCATGTGCAGGGAGCGCAGGGGCCGGTCCAGCACCTCGCCGTCGCTGATGACCACCACCGGCGGCGGGGTTTGGGCCACCACCAGCTTCAGGTCCTTGGGGGTGACCGGCTGGTTGGCGGCCTTTTTGTTCACCGAAAGCTTGCCGGTGGTCTCCACCAGCGCCCAGTCCACCTCCCGCAGGTCGAAGACGCCGTTGGCCCGCAGCTGGGCCATCAGGTCGTCGATGGAGTAGCGGATGTTGAGCATCTCCTTTTGGTCCAGGCGGCCGTTTTGGATGAGCAGCCGGGGGTTGCCGGAGACCATCTGCCGCAGGCGTTTGCTGTGCAGCGTCAGGAAGGAGAGGATCACCTCGAAGCACATGAGGGTGATGATAGGGATGATGCCGGCCAGCAGGGGGACGTCGGTGTCCTCGATGGGGAGGGTGGCGATGTTGGAGATGAGGATGGTGACCACCAGCTCAGAGGGCTGCAGCTCCCCCAGCTGGCGTTTGCCCATGATTCGCATGCCAAAGATGACCACCGCGTAAAGCACCAGGGTGCGCAGAAAGATCAGCAACACGGCAAGGACCTCCTTTTTTGAGAAAATGGGATACCGGTAGTATTTGTATAAGGCCGGCGGCTTATGCAAATACTAGAGCAAAGACCAATCTCAGGAAGGAGAGGAGCCATTTGAAGCAAAACGAGCCGGTATCTTCCGCCTACCAAGAGCCGAAGCTGCCGCCGGACACCACCGGGCGGCGGCTGACCGGGGATCTGGCGGAGGACATGGTCCAGATCCGGGCCTACTGTCAGAATACCAACGACCTGCTGGAACGCCGCATCCGGGTGAGCGGGGTGGAGGCCGCCCTGCTTATGTGCGAGGGGATGGTGAACACCGCGGTATTTATCGAAAGCATGGCCGAGCCGCTGATGGCCTTGGAGATCCCCGACTGTACCGGCCCCCGGCTGGCCCAGTGGGTGTCGGAGAAGGCGGTATTTTCCGGCGACCAGAAGGAGTTCTTTACCTATGATGAGCTGTTCCGGTTTATGATGGCCGGGTTTGTCATTTTGCTTATCGACGGGGTGGCCCACGGGGTAGCCTGCGGCATCCAGGGCTTTGCCTACCGGTCGGTGTCCGAGCCTTCCGGCGAGCGAAACGTCCACGGCTCCCGGGAGGGCCTGGTGGAGGCCATCCGTATCAACCAGGCCATGATCCGCCGGCGCATCAAGTCCCCGACGCTGAAGTTCGAGATGCTGCAGGTGGGCAAAAAAAGCCGCACCGACGTGTTTTTGGTATACCTGACCGATACCGCCAAGCCCCAGATGCTCCAGCAGCTGCGCCGCAGGCTCATGCAGGTGGGGGAGGACCTGGTGCTGGGCGCCGGGTATTTGGAGCCCTACCTGGAAGGGCGGCCGTGGTCGCTGTTTCCCTCGGTGGGGATTACCGAGCGGCCGGACACCGTCTGCGCCAAGATCAACGAAGGCCGGGTGGCGGTGCTGGTGGACGGGGTGCCGTTTGCGCTGGTGGTGCCGTTTTTGTTCCACGAGCACTTCCAGAGTATGGACGACTACGTCAGCCGCCCGTACTACGCTGCTTTTCTGCGGCTGCTCAAATACGGGGCGTTTTTGGTGTCCTTTCTGCTGCCGGGGCTGTATGTGGCCATGGCGGTGTTTCACCCGGAGATGATCCCCGACGCCCTGCTTTACAATATCGTCTCTTCGGAGCAGTCCACCCCCTTTTCTATGATGACCGAGGCGCTGCTTATCCAGCTGATCTACGAGATGATGCGGGAGGCCGGGCTGCGGCTGCCCCAGGCGGTGGGGCACGCGGTGAGCATCGTGGGGGCGCTGGTCATCGGCGACGCTGCCGTCTCCGCCGGGCTTATTGGCTCGCCCATGGTGCTTATCGTGGCGCTGACCGCCATCAGCGCCTTTGTGGTGCCGTCGCTGTATGAGGCTTCGGCGGTGCTGAAGTTTGTGTTCATCCTGGCCGGGGGCTGCTGGGGGCTTTACGGCATCGCCGTGGTGTTCATCGTGGTGCTGGGGAACCTCTGCGCCCTGCAGTCCTTCGGGGTGCCGGTGACCGCCCCGGTGAGCCCCTTCCTGCGGGAGGGGATGCGGGATGTATTCACCCGGGAGGGGTGGAAAAAGCTGGCCCGGTACCGGCTGCATGTGCAGAACCTGCCGGGCTCCCGCCTGGCCCGGAAGGAAGGAGGAGTGGCCCGTGGAGATGGGAACGAAGGTCGCTAACCGCTCGGTAGCGGCGATGTTGGTGCTGTCGCGGTTGTTTTTGCTGCTTATGTACAGCCCCGAAAAGGACCCGCAGCTGCGCAGCAGCGGCTACCTGCTGATGATCTTGGTGGGATACGGGCTGGTGGTGCTTTCCCTTGTGCCGGCCTGGCTGCTGCTGCGGCAGCGCCCGGAACAGGGGCTGGCGGAGGCCGCCGGGCTTCTTTGGCCAGCCAGCCGAAAGGTGGTGGCGCTGAGCTTTGGGCTGCTTTGCTTGGCGGCGGTGGTGGAGACGGCGGTGCAGTTTGAGTTCTTTATGACCAGCGCCGTCTACCCGGACGTGTCTCACTGGATGGTGCTGGCCATCTTCCTGCTGGCGGCGGGATACTTGGGCTGGCTGGGGTTGGAGGCCCTGTCCCGGCTGGCGGTGGTGGTGCTGGTGCTGACGGTGCTGTCCTTTGCGGTGGTGTTTGCCGGGGTCAACCAGGAGATCGACCTGCTCAATCTCTATTCCCCTCTGTACTACGGTTGGGGGCCGGTGCTGCGCTCGGCGGTGCGGTTTTGGGGCTTGCATGTGGAGGCTGCGGCCTTCCTGCTGCTCATCCCCCGGCTGCAGTCACCCCGCCCCTGGAAGACCTTCCTGTGGTATACCGGCATTTCCCTGGCGGTGCTGGAAGGCATCCTCTTTGTGGTCAACGGGGTGCTGGGCAGCTTCGGCCGCACCCGCACCTTCCCCATTTACACGGTGTTCTCCCTGTCGGGGTCCAGCATCTTCTACCGCATGGATTACATCCACATCGTCAGCTGGGTGGCCATCTCCCTGGTGCGGGCTGTGCTGTATCTGATCTTGGGCGCCCAGATGCTGGGTCGGCTGCTGCCCCTTTCGGCCCGTCCGGCAGCCCTTTGGCTGCTGCTGGGGACTGCGGGAGGGTTTTCCCTCCTGTTGCTGGGCGGCATGCCGGACCAGGGGTTGGCGGTGCTGTTTTTCCTGAGCGGCGCGCTGGAACTGGGGCTGGTGGTGGTCCTGCCCACCGTCCTGCTGGGGCGGCTGCGGTTTGGCAAAAGCCCCGCGGCGGTGAAAGGAGGCGGCGGCCATGCGGGGGATTAAGCCGATTTTGGCCACGGCGGCGGTCTGTTTGCTGCTGGCCGGCTGCATGAACGCCAAGGAGCTGCGGCAACGGACCATCATCGAGGCCATTGGGGTGGATTGGGCGGACGGGGAGTACCGTCTGACCATGCAGAAGCTCTCCCCCGAGGCCGGAGCGGAAGGCGCCGAGAAGAAAAGCACCCTGGTGCAGACCGCCGGTTCCACCGTCAGCGAGGCACTGGAACAGGTGGCCTACTACCACGGAAACCTGGTGTTTCTGGGCAACAGCAACGACGTCATCATCGGGCGGGCCGCCGCCGAGCAGGAGTTGGAGCAGGTGCTCAGCTCCCTCAACGGCAACTACCAGGTGACGCCGGAGATCCACACCGTCATGGCCCAGGATACAGCGGAAGCGGTCCTCCGCTGCCAGGCGGGGGAGGAAGGGGTCACCTCGGCGCCCATCCAGGAGCTGCTGGAACAGGGGGAGAAAAACGGCCTCATCGGGCGCAACTCCCTGCGGGAGATCCTCAGCCGGCACCAGGGGGGCCAGTCGGAACCATATCTCCCGGTGGTGCAGGTGACCGGCAGCGGCGAGGAGCAGCGGCTGCAGATCACCGGCATGGCCATATTCCGGGAGGGGAAGCTTGCGGATGTGCTGGACCTTTCCTTAGCGCAGGGGGTGCTGCTTGCCACCGATGAGCTGCCCCACAGCATGCTGACGGTAGCATGGGGGGAGGACACCGCTTCGGTCCGCCTGACCGACAGCCGCACCCAGCTGCGCACTGCCATCACTCCCCAGGGTGTGCCGCGGCTGACGCTGGACATCTCCTGCACGGTCCAGGTGCGGGAAGTGGTCTCCCCAGGGGGCGGCGGCGCCGGACCAGAGGACCAGGAGCAGATCCAGCGCCTGGTGGAGGAGCAGCTGCGGGACCAGGTCCGCCGGGCGCTGGACCGGGTGTTTGTCCAGGACCGGTGCGACGTCTTCCGCTATGGGGAATTCCTGCGCAAGCAGCAGCCTAAGTGGTGGAAGGCAAACGAGTCCGCCTGGGAGCAGTGGATGCCCCGGGTGGAGTTTGACCTGCAGGTGTCCTGCACCATCCCGCGCCCCAGCCAGGAGGCCTGGTACCGGCAGGGTTCTTGATTCTAAAAAAAGCATGAAAAAAAGCCAGCCTTCCGACCAAAGGAAGACTGGCTTTTGTGGGAAACGGGGTTATTTGCGGCGCGGCCGCTGGGAAGGATTGCTGCCGGTACCGCTTGCGGTGCGCCGGCGCTGGGTCATCCGCCGCTGGGCGGCCAGGCGTTTGTAGCGGCGCTTGTTGTAGAAGCGCAGGTAAAGCAGCAGCAGGAAGAGGACGACGATGACCAGCAGGACGATCTTCACCACCCGCAGCACCTTGTCGAAGGCTTCCTTCTGGGCTTGTTTGCGGGCAGCGGCCACCTCTTCATCGGTGACGCTGGTGACCTTCATGGGCATCCGGCCGATATCCGGGTCCATGTAAAGGGTATCGCCCCGGGCAGATTCCTTTAAGGTGAAGCTCAGTGCCGCCGGGATCTGGGAGTCGTCCGGGTACTGGGAACGGTAGTAACGGCCGGGGACGTTGGCGCTTACCTGGACGTCGTTTTTGGTGTAGTTCCAGTGCAGCAGCAGGGTCAGGTTGCTGGAAGCCGAGACGGTGCAGCGGCCGATCAGGTTGCGGTCCTGGGGGTTGTCTCGCAGGGCGACGTCCTGCTTGAGCAGCTCTTCGGTGGTGAAGGTCACCGGGTCGAAGTTCTCAAAGCAGTAGTCCAGGATGGCGGTCAGGTCCTCCTGGATCTGGCCGGTGCCGGTGGCTTTGCAGTTCATCGCCACCGCAATGAGGGTGCGGCCGTCCCGCTTGGCGGCGGCCACGCCGGTGTGGTTGCTTTCTTCGGTGTAGCCCAGCTTCATGCCGATGATGCCGTCGTAGTAGGTGTCGCTGCCCTTGGTGAGCATGCCGTCGGAGCGGTTCATAGGGCGGGTCTGGGACTGCTTGTTGGTGGGGTTCATGGAGTAGGAGGTGGCGGCGAAGTAGGTGTTGAACTTGTCCACCTTCATGGCGTAGCGGGTGAGCAGCGCCATGTCAAAGGCGGTGGTGTACTGCTCGGCGTTATGCAGACCGTGGGGGTTGACAAAGTTGGTGTTCACCGCGCCCAGAGAGCGGGCTTTTTCGTTCATCGCCTGGACAAAGGCCTTGGTCAGCTGGTAGCTGTCGTCGGCTTCTTCTTCGGCGGCAGCGTCCTCCTGGGCGCTTTCCTCGCCGGAAGCTTCCTCCGCGTTCTCCTCGCCCTCGGTGGTTTCTTCTTCGGTGGTGGAGGAGGTGGTTTCCTCGGCGGTGTACTGCAGGCCGCCGTTTTCCGCTGCGGCGTCGGCCAGGGTGTTGGCGGCGTCGTTGCCGGAGGCGACCATGGTGCCGTACAGCAGGTCCTGGATGGTCAGGTTTTCCCCTTCGGTGATGGCGATGGCGCTGCCGCCGCCCAGGAACTTATAGCCGTCGGGATGGACGTCCTCCACCTTGACGGTATAGGGGCTGTTGGGGTTGAGGCCGCCGACCTCCGGGTCCAGCGCCAGAGCGGTGGTGAAGACCTTGGTGATGCTGGCCGGGGCGTAGGGGGTGTCCTTCTCCTTGGAGATGAGCACCTGTCCGGTGGAAGCATCCATGACCACATAGGAAGCGGCCAGGGTAGTGGGCGGCGCTTCCAGGGTGCGCTCGGTGGAGGAGCTGCTGGAGGAAGAGCTGCTGCCGGAGGAACTTCCCTCCGAGGTGGTGGAGCTGGAGCTGCCGGAGGAGGTAGAAGCCTCGGTGGCAAAGGCAGAAAGCCCCATGCTGCCGATCATACAAAGACTCAGAATCACACTGAGGATTTTTTTCACGGTATCACTCCTAGAAAAGGTGGGTTGTCCGGGCGGCGAAAACAGGCGACCCGGCTGCTTTCTTTTTATCATACCATAACTTAGGATAAATTTGAAGGGCTTTGTCGGAGAATAAGAAAACAAAAGCCGGGGAAAGCTGAAAACAGACCGGAGCCAAGCGCCTCCCGGTCCCACGCGCGCCCCAAAACGGCCGCGCAAAAGAGAAAGGCAGGTTGAATGTTATGACCCATCTCGTCTGCGGCGTCACCGACTGCGCCAGCAACTGCAAAAACTACTGTACCTTATCCAGCATCCAGGTGCGGGGAAGAAGCGCCGGCGCCCCGACCGACACCGCCTGCGCAAACTACCAGCCCCGAAAAGGCGGGGCCTCCAACCATCTGACCAACCAGAGCGCCCAGCCGGACTGCATGGTCCACTGCGGCGCCAGCCACTGTACCCACAACTGCCGCGGCCAGTGCCGGGCGGAGTATGTGTCGGTGCAGGGCGGCGGCGTGGCCGGCGCCTGCTGCGGCAGCTTCCGCTCCCGCCCATCGGCCGAAGGCTGCCCGGGGCTCTTTTTCCCGGTGGAATAGCAAAAAATCCGGCCAAAACACGAGAAAGCCCGGGGCGCTGCGGCCTCGGGCTTTTTGCGTTACTATGTTGCGGGGAAATTACCGGGGGAAGGTCTCGTCCACCATCTGGGCGGCGGCCTCCACCAGCTTTAAACAGGGGCGCTGGGCGTAGTAGGCCTCGGTGCGCACCGAAGGCTCCGGCCCGGGCTGCACCCCGGCCTGCTCCAACAGTTCCCGGCAGCAGGTGGAGCCAAACCGCTGGGTAAAGCGTTCGTCCAGCTGGCGGATGATCTGGTAGCAGCGGGCTTTGGCGTCCGGGTCGTCCCCAAAATCGCCGAACAGCAGCCCCGCCGCCAAAAACATACCGGTGACGGCGCCGCACTTCTGCCGCAGGCCGCCCATGCCGCCGCCCATACCGGAGGTCAGGTTTTGGAAGGCGGCCTCGTCCAGGCCCAGCTCCTTTACAAAGGGCAGCAGCACCGCCTGGCAGCAGTTATAGCCGCTGCGGAAGGCTTCTCCGGCTTTTTGGGAAGATGTTTTTTCCATAGGATCATTCCTTTCAAAAAAGTTTACAGCTCGGTCATTCCAAAAACCGAAAAAATAAGGTATACTGGAGCAAAACGCGTCCGAAAGCAGAGGCGCAGGAAAGGCAGAGGATAACGATGACACAGATCGAAAAAACCATCGGCTTTATCGGCTGCGGCAACATGGCCCGGGCCATGATCGGCGGCATGGTGGAGGCCGGTTTGGTCAAGCCCGAGCAGGTGCTGGCTTCCAATCCTTCGGCTCCCGCCCGGGAGGAGGCCGCCCGCCGCTGGGGCATCCGCACCACCGCCGACAACCGGGAGGTGGCCCAAAAGGCCCAGATGCTGGTGCTGGCGGTGAAGCCGCACTTTTACGCTTCGGTGATCGGGGAGATCAAGGACGACCTTTCCCCCGACGCGGTGGTGATCCTCATCGCCGCCGGGCAGACCATCGACGGCTGCCAGCAGCAGTTTGGCCGCCCGGTGAAGCTGGTCAAGGCCATGCCCAACACCCCGGCTATGGTAGGGGAGGGGATGACCGCCATCAGCTACGGCAGCCTGCTCACCGACGAGGAACGCCGGGAGGCCGCAGCCATCTTCGAGAGCTTCGGCCGGGTGCAGGAGGTAAGCGAGGACAAGATGGACGTGGTGGCCGGCGTCAGCGGCTCCTCTCCGGCTTATGCTTATCTGTTTATCGAGGCGCTGGCCGACGGCGCGGTCCTGGAGGGGATGCCCCGCAGCCAGGCCTATACCTTTGCTGCTCAGGCGGTGCTGGGCGCTGCTAAAATGGTGCTGGAAAGCGGCCAGCACCCTGGCGCTCTCAAGGACGCGGTCTGCTCCCCCGGCGGTACCACCATCGAAGCGGTGGCGGTGCTGGAGCGGGAAGGCCTGCGCAATGCCGTCATCCAAGCGGTGCGCGCCTGTACCGAAAAATCCCGCCGCATGACCCATTAACGCCCTTTGCCTTAGTATAGCAGAAAGGGCGTCCCGGCGCAAAAGGGTTTGCAAATTTTGGCGGGATATGCTATGATATTTTCATAACAAACTGGGACGCAGCACGGCGCTCCGGCGGCTCTTTTGGGGGAGCCCGGCGCCGCAGGATGGAGGAAAACGGCATGAAATATTATGTAGGAATCGACCTGGGCGGCACCAACATCGTAGCAGGCGTGGTGGACGAGACATACCGCCTCATTACCACCGCCAGCCAAAAGACCCGCAACCAGCGCCCGGCAAGGGAGATCGCGGACACCATGATCGAGACCGCCCGCCAGGCAGTGGAGCAGGCGGGCCTGACCATGGAGCAGGTGGAGTCGGTGGGCATCGGCTCCCCCGGTATGGTGGACCCGGTGAAGCGTGAGGTGGTCTACGCTAGCAACCTGCGCTTCCAGAACACCCCTCTCGGCCCCTGGCTCGAGGAGGCGCTGGGCGTGCCGGTTTACCTGGCCAATGACGCTGACGCTGCCGCTTACGGCGAGTTTAAGGCCGGCGCGGGACAGGGCTGCCACAGCATGGTGGCGGTGACCCTGGGCACCGGCGTGGGCTCCGGCATCATCATCGACGACAAGATCTACACCGGCTACGGACATGCCGCCGGGGAGTTTGGGCACAGTGTGCTGGTCTCCGGCGGACGGCCCTGCAGCTGCGGCCGCAAGGGCTGTGTGGAGGCCTACTGCTCCGCCACCGGGCTTATCAATCTGACCCGGGAAGAGATGCAGCAGCACCCCGAATCCCTCATGTGGAAGCTCTGCGGCGGGGAGCTGGAGAAGGCCGACGGCCGCACCAGCTTTGACGCCTGGCAGCAGGGGGACGAGGCCGGTACCCGCGTGGTGGAAAGCTACACCAACTATCTGGCCGACGCGGTGGTCAACCTGGTCAACACCCTCCAGCCCCAGGTGATCTGCATCGGCGGCGGCGTATCCAAGCAGGGGGAAAACCTGTTGCGCCCCATCCGCGAAAAGCTGGACCGCGAAGCTTTTGAGCGCTTTGCCAACCAGCGCACCCAGGTGCGCATCGCCCAGCTGGGCAACGACGCCGGTATCATCGGCGCGGCTCTCATCGGCCTCCAGGAGCAGTAAAAACCGCCCTGGGACCGGAAATCTTCACAGAAGGGATCACGATTACCCATGAAAGCAAATTGGAAAACCATCCTCGGCTGGGTGCTGCTGGCAGTCCTGCTGGCGGCTCCCATCGGACTGGGCTGGCTTTATAACCAGTTCCTGATTTATAACGATGTCCCCAACACCTTCAGCCTGGTGGTGGCAGCGGCGTTTTTGGTGTTTTGGTTCTGGGCCGGTATGTGCTACGGCAAACGGATCAAAAACCCGGCCCTGGCCATCCTGCTGGGCAACCTTTCCTTCCTGGTGTCGGCGGGCATCTACTACTGGCAGTATGAGTTTGTGACCCAGGAGCTGCGCAACTACCCGCTGGCCAACTTCTCCCAGCTGGCGCTGACCCCGGTGATCTCCCTGGCCGCCAAGTTCGGCGTGGCCGTGGGCAAGATCATCCAGCCCAACGCCTTCTTCGCCACCCAGCTGGTGTGGGACATTATCATCGGCTTTGGCCTGGCGCTGGTGCTGGGGTTCTTCTGCTGGGGGTACTTCACCCTGCGCAAACGGACCTTCGGCCCTCTGCGCGCTCCCAAGAAAAAAGCATAATCCACCGGTTG
Organism: Oscillospiraceae bacterium; assembly: GCA_019423755.1. Taxonomy (GTDB): domain Bacteria; phylum Bacillota; class Clostridia; order Oscillospirales; family Ruminococcaceae; genus Negativibacillus. The sequence goes on along the minus strand of JAHZAU010000019.1, from coordinate 4,286 downwards.
CCGGCGTCCTTTGGGGCGCCGGTTTTTTTTGCACAGTATTTTGCGCCCGATTCGGCAAAATTGTCCCTTGCAGCAGTCATCTTATGGGAATAAAATAAAAAACGAAAATAATACTGTCAGGAGGGATCGTTATGGATCTGGAAATTCGCCCCTACCGGCCGGAGGATGTGCCCCAGCTGCGGGAAATTTGGAACGAGATCGTGGAGTCGGCGCTGGCCTACCCCGAGGAGGAGCCGCTGGGCGAGGAGGAAGCCGCCGCTTTCTTTGCCGGGCAGGATGCCACCATCTGCGCCTGCGAAGGGGACAAGGTGCTGGGCTACTACGTTCTGCATCCCAACGGCTACGGCCGGCGTTCCCACATCTGCAACACCAGCTACGGCGTCCGGGCGGACTGCCGGGGCAAGGGCGTCGGCCACAAGCTGGTGGCGGATTCCTTTGTGCGGGCCAAGGAGCACGGCTACAAGGTGCTGCAGTATAACGGCGTGGTCTCGGTCAACGAGGCGGCGCTGCACCTTTACCGGGCTATGGGCCTGACCGAAGCGGGCCGCATCGAAAACGGCTACCGCCTCAAGGACGGCAGCTACTGCGACGGCATCATGTTCACAAAGCAGCTGTAATATGCGAGGGAAAACGGTCTCCCCAAGGGGAGGCCGTTTTTTGTGTGACTGAGTGGGGGAAATTTTTATCGGCCTCTTGCATTTTGAAATCAGGTATGATATATTAGTAATTGCTTAATTACTTAATTACAGGAGGGAAGGCCATGCCAGCAAAAAGAAAGGCCCAGGTGGAGGCGGTCTACTGCGTCGCCTGCGGCTGCTGTCAGCAGGTGTGCCCCCGGCAGGCGGTGTCGGTTTGGCGGGGCGTCCAGGCGGTGGTCCAGGAGGAACGCTGCGTGGGCTGCGGGCTGTGCGCCCGGGAGTGCCCCGCTGGCGCCATCACCATGCGGGAGGTGCAGTCATGAAGCGGAAAAAAGAGTGGGTAGACTATCTTTGGATCGTTACCCCCATCTACCTGGGGCTGGGGTTTTTTAACATCCTCTTTGCCTGGCTGGGCATGATCTTCTTCTGCCTGCCGCTGCTCATCGCCATCTTTGGCGGAAGCAAGCGCTACTGCAACCGCTATTGTGACCGCGGGCGCTTTCTAGGGCTGCTGGGCGGCAAGCTGGGCCTTTCCCGCAACCGTCCCACCCCCAATTGGATGCGCTCCAGGGCGTTTCGGTACGGGTTTTTGGTATTCTTCTTTGTGATGTTCTTCCAGATGCTCTGGACCACCTGGCTGGTGGCCAGCGGCGCCCAGGACCTGCGCCAGGCGGTGACCCTGCTGTGGACCTTCCGGGTGCCGTGGCACTGGGCCTATCACGGGGAGGCGGTGGCGCCTTGGGTGGCGCAGTTTGCCTTTGGTTTTTACAGCGTCATGCTCACCTCCACCCTCATCGGCCTGGCGGTGATGGTCTGGTACCGGCCGCGCAGCTGGTGCGTCTTCTGCCCCATGGGGACCATGACCCAGCTGATTTGCCGTCTGCGGGCGGGGAAGGCAAGCCCCGAAGCGCCGGCCTGCTCGGCTTGTTCCACCGGCTGTGCAGGTTGTACCGGCTGCAGCAAGGGAGGAAGCGAAAATGGATAATATGCGTCAGAAAGCCCGGGACATCGCCCAGCTCATGGGGCAGCTGGCCAACGAAAACCGCCTGCTGATCCTCTGCGCCCTGCTGGAAGGGCCGCAGACGGTGGGGCAGCTGGGCCAGCAGGTGCCGGGCATCACCGCACCGGCCCTTTCCCAGCATCTGCATCGCCTGCGGGACAGCGGCCTTATCCAGGCGCAGAAGCAGGGGCAGTTCGTGACCTATTCCCTGCGGGACCAGCGCCTGCGGGCGGTGATGGCGGTGCTCAAGGAGCAGTATTGTACGAGTTTTACCGAAGAATGATCGAAATAGAGACAAAAGGAGAGAGAACCATGAAAGCACAGATCAACGTAGAGAATATCACCCACGCACAGGCCAAGGAGCGTCTCGGTCAGCCGGGACTGGTTGTCGTGGACGTGCGCGAGCCGGAGGAATATCACGCTGGGCACATTCCCGGCGCCATCCTCTTCCCGCTGAGCACCATCCGCGAGGCCAGCGCCGCTGAGCGCATCCCCTCCAAGGAAAGCCCCCTGCTGGTGTACTGCCGCAGCGGCGCCCGCAGCAAACGCGCTGCCGCCATGCTCTCCCTGCTGGGCTACCAGAAGGTGGCCGACATGGGCGGTCTCATTGGCTGGGACGGCCCGCTGGAATAATCCGAAACGAAAAACCGCCCCCGTTTCCCAAGGCAGGAAGCGGGGGCGGTTTTTTATTTGCAGGTTACCGGCTTTTGGGGATCTCGAAGGAAGTAAGGCTTCGCGGGCAGCCGTTTTTCTCGTAAAAGGCCTCCGCCTGAGGCTGAGCGCCAAAGTACAGCATGGTGGGGGTGGTCTCCCGCGCCAGAGCAAGGAGGCGGCTGCCGATGCCCTGTTTCTGGTAGGCGGGGAGCACCAGCAGCTCAGTAATGGTGCCGAAGAAATAGCCGTCGGTGAGGATGCGCAGGCAGCCCACCAGCTGGCCGCCGTCGGTGGCGGTAAGGTTGATGCTCCGGGCTAGGGCGTCCTGGGTTTTTTGCAGGTCGTAGTCCCCGGGCCAAACCTGGTTGACAAAGTCCAGGAAGCGCTCGGCGGAAAGGGTACGGTCATCGGCCCGATATTCGATCATACAAACAGCCTCCCTGCATAAAAAGATACTGTCAGTTTACCCGGAGGCAGCGGTTTTGTCAACGCGCTGGGGCGCAAAAAGGGGAAAAATGCGGTTTTCCGGGCGCTGAATCTGGATCCATATAATAAAAATATACAAAATAGTTGAAAATATTTAAGGAGGTAGTATACTGGAAGTACTCGGGAAGGCACTTCCCGAAAAAATCTCCCACAGAAAGAAGGGTTGCCCCGTGAAACTATGGAACCCCGATTACCGCAAGGTGGTGCTGGGACAGGTACTGTCCCTGTTCGCCAACAACATCCTTTACTTCTGCCTGTCCCTCTATGTGCTGGATAAAACCGGCTCCGGCGTGTGGTTCGGAAGCATCATGGCGGTGTCCCTGGTGCCGACGCTGGTGCTCATGCCGGTGGGCGGCGTGCTGTCCGACCGGATGAACAAGCGCACCCTCATGCTGCTTTTGGACGTGGTGATCCTGGGCACGCTGCTGCTCAGTACCCTTTGGGGGGAGCTTAACCTGGCGGTCATCGCGGCGATCCTCATCGTCCTTTCGGTGGTGGAGGCGTTTTATTCGCCCTGTGTGCAGGCCAGCGTGCCGCTGCTGCAGGAGCCCAAACACCTGACCCGCGCCAATGCCATCATCAACAACATCACCATGGCGGCCAACATCCTGGGCCCCATGGCGGGCGGTATGCTTTACGGATTCTGGGGGCTGGAGCCGGTGCTTTCCCTTTGCGTCGCCAGTTTCTTCCTGTCCTTGGTCGTCAAATGGTTCCTGAAGGTGCCGGACGTCCCTCAGCAGCCCAGCCAGGAAAACCCCTTCCTGACCCTGTTTTCGGACATCCGGGAGGCGGTGCGCTTCCTGTGGAAGGAAAAGCGGGAGATTTTGCAGGTCATGCCGGCCATTGTGGTGCTCAACCTGTGCATCACCCCCTTTGTTACGGTGGGTCTGCCGTATTTGATCCGCATCCCGCTGGGCATGGACAGCCAGGTCTACGGCGTAGCGGTGGGCTTTGTGTCCGGTGCCGGGGTAGTGGGCGGCTTGCTGGCTACCCTGGTGGCCGACCGGCTGGATTCCAAGGCCATCTACCGCCTGCTGCTGGTGATCTCCGCCTCCATCCTGCCGGTGGGCCTGTTCCCCTGGATGCGGCAGAGCCCCTGGACCTACCTGGTGCTGGTGGCCGCGGCGCTGATGATCGAGCAGGCAGTGGGCAGCATCTTCTCGGTGGGCTATGTTTCCCTGATCCAGGTGGGTACCCCGCAGAACTTCCTGGGGCGGGTCATGGCGCTGCTTATCACCCTTTCCATGGTGTCCGAACCGGTGGGCCGCATGGTCTACGGCTTCCTGTTTGAGCAGTTCCACAGCAGCATCTGGCCGGTGGTGCTGGTAAGCTTTGCAATCGGCATCTTGGTGACCCAGAAAAGCCGCCGCGCCCTGCAGAAGCTTTACGACGAGCGGCAGGTGCAGCCGGAGGAATAACCAAATCGAACACAAAAACACCCCCGTTTCCCAAAGCAGGAAGCGGGGGCATTTTTACGCAGAGGCTACTGGCGCGGGGTGGGGCGCAGC
>JAHZAU010000018.1 GCA_019423755.1 Oscillospiraceae bacterium | reverse complement strand
GGATCAGGGTGGTGCCCAGCAGGATGATGCCGCCGCCCGCCATGAGCTGCTTCATACCCTGGCTTTTGGAGCCAGGGTTGTCCGAGCCGTAGCCCTCCAGAAGATTGACAACGCCCCACACGCCCAGGCCAGCGCCGAGAGCCACAACAAGGGTCTGCAAAGTATCAATAGCGGAAGAAAAGAACTGCATATAGCCTCCATTTCTCCGGGTGTTCCCCGGCCATGAAAAAAGCCGCCATTTCTGGCGGCAGGTTGCGACCTCTGGACACTTTGTCCAGAAGTGATTTATACATAGGCATCCGGATCGTCCACGTCGTCGTAATTGAGGATGTCCTCGTCCTCGTTTACGGGCCCCGTGTCCGATGCGTCTACCTCGTACACCTCACAAGCCTCGGAAAGCCCAGGCCGCCTGCGGCGGTTGATGAGCTTATCCAGGTCAAAGGCGTTTTTCTTTTTATCGGCCTCAGCCGTGTACTTGTAGTTCGGGTGCTGCTTCAAATCGTATTTGGGCGAAAAGAACGGGGGCAGGCCCCGCAGCTGCAAAATGCACTTATCGCCCGGCATGGTAGCCAGCTCGCTGGGGGTCATCAGCTCCCGGCCCAGCCGCTGGGTGTTCTGGTTGTAGCTTTCCGACTGCCCACGGGAGCGGCCCTCGGTCTGCATGGAGATGGTGGCCTTTCCCAGCCAGTTCTCGGAAATCTCCTTGATGGTGGAGCTTTCCCGGCCACCCAGGAAGATCACGCTGTCCATGTTTCCCAGGATCGTTTCCGCGTTATCTTTGTAAATGGCCTTGCACTGCGCGTACTGCTGGTAGAACAGGCACAGACTCACCTCGCGGGAACGGATCACGGCCACCAGCTTCTCCAGCGAGGGCACCTGGCCCGTGTTGGCCGCCTCGTCCCACAGCACCCGCACATGATGGGGCAGGCGGCCCCCGTGAACATTGTCCGCCCGTTCGCACAGAAGATTGAACATCTGCGAAAAGGCCAGGGCCACAATGAAGTTATAAGTGGGGGTGGTGTCGGAAATGGTGAAGAAAACCGCCGTTTTCCGATCCCCGATGCGGTCAAGCTCCAGTTCGTCATAAGACATGATCTCCCGGAGCTGGGGGATGTCAAAGGGGGCCAGCCGGGAGCCGCAGGAAATAAGGATTGATTTTGCGGTTTTGCCGCTGGCCAGCTTATATTTTTTGTACTGCTTCACGGCAAAGCAATCCGGCTTGCGCTTTTCCAGCCCCTTGAACATATAGTCCACCGCGTTCATATAGGACTCGTCATCCTCTTTCACGTCCATGCCGGAAATCATGTCCACCAGGGTATTGATGTTCCGATCCTCGGCAGGCGCTTCAAAAATGATATAGGCAATCAACGCACAATAAAGGAGCGTTTCTGCCTTTGTCCAGAACGGATCGCCCTCCTTGCCCTCGCCTTTGGTGTTCGCTATGAGGGTATCGACAAACTTTAGGATATCGGCCTCATTGTGGATGTAGGACAGCGGATTGTAGTGCATGGATTTTGAAAAGTCGATGCTGTTGAACACTTTGACCTTATAGCCCCGGCGTTGCAGGAAAGCACCCACCTGGGAGAGCACCCCGCCTTTTGGATCGACGCACACATAGGAGCTATGCGCCTGGAGTAGCTGGGGCGTGAGCCAGAAGCGGGTTTTGCCAGACCCGGACGAGCCGATGATACAAGAGTTGAGGTTGCGGGCGTTGGCCGGGTTTTTAGGCCGGGTGTTCATGGTGAGAAACTCCGTCTTTGTCAAAATGACGTTGTTTTCAAACTTCGGATCGACAAAGGGCTTGATGTCTTTTTCGGTGCCCCAGCGGGCCGACCCGTATTCTTCATCCCGCCGGAATTTCTTTGCGTTTTTGCTTTTGAAGTAGATCAGCAGGCGGAAGCCCACCGCGCCCACAATGCCGATGAGCCAGTCAAGGGGATGGAGCCCCGGCGCAAAGTCGGCAAAGGCCGGGCCGATGCTCTGGCCCAGGCCCATCAGCTTGTGAGCAAAGTCTGCGCCGGGAGCCAGACGGTAGGCCGTCCCCAGCTTTAGGCAGGCCCACAGGATAAACAGGTACGGGATGTTGGGTATCACATATTTCTTGACGCTATCTGTCCTCATGCACCGCCTCCCTTGCACGTTCTTTCTTGTGGGACGGCTGGCGGGCCAGTTCAGCGGCGGCCCGTTTGAGCTGTTCCCGGATCGGGACGCGCCGGGACTTGGAACGCTTCATCACGCGCCGGGAATATTCCGAAAAACAAGCGGTGATGGCATCGGCCTGCCCGCTTTTGAAAAACAGCAGGTACTTGTCCGGCCCGGTCTTATAAAAGGCATAGTCTACATTCCATTTCCGGGCCACCCGGTCAAAGTCCTTTGGGGACTCCACCTCGATGCTGTTCGTGGCGGCCCCGTGGCCCATGAGCTGGCGCACCGTCTGTTTGCCGTGGGGTGTCTGGCGGGCCCGGTGCGCTTTCTTGATCTTCCGGCCAACCGCCAGACACGCCTGGGCCAGCACCCGGCCCGTGAGCTTTGTCGCCTTGATGGAAACTGCTATGGTACGTCTGGAAACGTCCTCATCAATCAGCCGTATCCCTCCTTTCCATGAAAAAAGCACCTCTGGACAAAGTGTCCAGAAGTGCCGCTATCGCTCCTCATGCTCCTTTTTGGCAATCTTCCGATAGCCCTCCAGAGAGGAGCCGTCAATAATTTCTTTGTAGGCCGCCATCTGCTCTCGCACTGAGAGCTGCGGGAACGCAAAAACCTTGTGCTCGGCGGGAATGTCCTCGATCCCGTGGTAGTGCTCGATAAATTTGCCGCCGTTGTTCAGCACATAGCCGCCGGGGGCAAAGTGGCCGTCCTCGTTGATCCGCACGTCCCGCCCGTATGCTTCATAATCGAAGTAAGGGAGCAGGTGATCGGGAATGTCAATGGCCTCCATATCCTCCACATAAATGCGGCCCAGGGTTTCATCGTCCTCCACACCGGGATAAAACTCGTAGCAATCCAGGTTTTGTGCCAGATTGATGAGGTCAGCCACGCTGGAAGTATGTTCGCCGCTGTCAATGACCGCCTCAAACTTTTCCAAGTCGCCTTGATCCAGCTCGGAAAGCAGGCAGGCCAGATGATTGAGCTCGTCCAGGTTTTCATATTCCGTGAGATAGTCATAGAGCCCCAGCACATCACCGTCAAAGCTGGTGATGAAAAATTCCTCATACCGCACCCCGTCCACGCCGATGCGTTTCAGAAGTCCCTGCACCTCCTCCGTGGTAGTGGGGAATTTCAAGGTTTCACCGACCAGCTCGCCCTCGTTGTATTTTCCCAGGTTGGTGATGTAGGCTTCAAACAGGGACGCCATATCAGCGGCGGCCCTGGCCCTTAACGGTCAGGATGCCCTCAAGGGTAGTAGCGGTGATCCCCAGCCGCTGGGCCACGGCAATATCATTTTTCATGGACTCGGTGATCGTATGACCGCACACCACCAGCACACGGGAACGCCGGAGCAGGTCACGGCCCATGTCGATGCCGTTCTTGTGCTCCTCCGGCACCGCGTCATTGAGGAACAGCGGCAGATAGAGCATGGGGCAGATGGGGGAATAGCCCGCATCATAGACCACGCGGCAGTAATGCGCCGCCTGCTCCATGTCCACCGCAGGATCGCCGCGCCATGCGGCAGTAATATAAGCAAGGGATCGTTTCATCTTCAACACCTCCGATATTTATAATAGGTAGTTCGACCCTATCCCCCCGCCCTTTCCCTATCCAGGGAAAGGGGGCGGCTCTGGAGGATATATACCCCCGCCGCGCCGCTGGAAGTAGCACAGCCGGGGCAGACCGTCAAGGGCAGGCCGCCGCGAGCGGCGGTGCGTTGCACCCTTGACGGCCCACTCCCGGCTGTGCAGGAATAGAGGCGGCGACGGGGGATATATCACCACAGAGCCCATCCCAAGCGCGGGACGCTTACCTCTGGACAAAGTGTCCAGAAGCGGGGCCCGGTTACTTCTCCAAGTCCTTTTTCCTGTCCGGCTGCGCCAGTTCGGGCGGCTGTTTCTCTTTCCACTCGTCCAGCAGCGCCATGATCTGCTCTTTCATTTTGGCAGGAGTGACCTCCTTGCCGAAATACTTAGACAGTTCAGCAGTCGAAATAATCACACCGCGATCCTCCTTTTTTTCTTCACTCAAAATGCCGTCGATCACATCGCCGTTGAGCTTGCCCTCCTTGTCCAGCTCGTGGAGCCGCTTCGCCTGGGCCACCGAGGGGGAGGACTGCTCCCCGTCAATGGAAACGGCAATCAGCCGCTGGTTTTCCGGCCTGATATACGAGATCTCCACCGCAGGCATAAAGCCCATCTGCTTTGTGTCCACCTTGTCCAGAAGCTCCGGCACCAGGGAGTTGAGCCGGATATACCGCATGACCTTTTTATAGTTCATGTCGTGTTCCTTACCCACGATCTCCACCGAGAGCTTACCCAGGGCCTCCGCCTCTTTCTCATTTTTCGGGCGGGCCCCCTGGCGTTTGATGGCCTCCACCTCCAAATCCAGCAGCTTTGCCAGTTCGCTGGGGAGAGGATCGCCCCGCTGCTTGTTGCTGTTCCGCATTTCCCGGACAGCTTCAAGATCGGTCATCTCCCGGACGATGCAGGGCATTTCCTCCAGCCCGGCCCGTGTACCACCATGATGGCGGCGGTGGCCCGCGATAATCTCATAGCCCTTGCCGTCTTTTTCCGGGCGGACGGTGGCGGGGGTCATAATGCCGTGTTCCTTGATCGTCCCCACCAGATCGTCCATCGCCTTATCGTCCTGCACCTTGTAGGGGTGTTCCCGGAACGTATGGAACGGATGGAGCTCCGACATCTTCAAATAGACGATTTTTCCCTCTTCCACCGGGCGGGGCGGCACCTCCGGCGTGGGCGGCAGCTTGATCTCCGGCGGCGGGACTGCCGCCTCCTTGACGGGAGCGGCCTTGCCCGGCTTTACCGCCTTAGCGGATTTAGACACAGGCGCACCGCCGGAGCCCGTTTCCTTGCCCTTGTCGGCTTTCTTACCTCTGGACACTTTGTCCCGAACAGAGGGCGGAGCCTCCTCACGGGCCGCCTTGTCAACCTTAGACGGGCGGCCTGTGCGGGGCTCCGCCGCTTTCGACTTTTTCTCCACAGTCGGCCCGGCCTGCTCTTTCGGCGGGCGGCCCCGGCGCTTCGGCGGCTTATCCGCCTCCGGCGTTTTCTTGTCCGGGGCGGGAGCAGAAGCCTCCTTGCCGCCCTTATCAGCGGCCTGGATGTCCGAGAGGTTGATCACCTTGCCGGACGGCGCGGGAGCGTCCTCACCCATACCGGGGAGAATGGTCTGCTGGGTATGTTCCCCAGCGGCGGGCTCCGCATGAGAGGGAGCCGCCTGATCCCCACCAGGAACAGAGGGGCCCTCGGTGTGTTCCGGCGCGGGCGGATCGCCCGGCCCGGACGGGGCCGGAGCTTCCGGGGTTTTGCTTTCCTCCGGACTCACGTTTACTTTTTCATCTGCCATTGGCTAACCTCCTTTTTCGTGAGATGAAAAAAGGCCAGACCTCCCGGCCCGGCCAGCTAAAAAATTCCCCCTTTCGTTTTAGTATTAAGTCAGCACCACTCCTTTCCAAAACCGGGCCATGAAAAAAACGCCGCCTTTTCCTCGAAAAAAGCGACGTTTTAGTGTAGGCTGGCTCGGTTTTTGTTGTGATTTATGATTATGCCTTTGTAAAGAAACCTAAACAAAACAAAATAATAACAAAAACTAATTCTATCATAACTTTTGTTGACTAAATTGTCAATATGAAGGGGTCTCTTTTTCTTCCTGCAAATATCCTCGTCTTGACAGGATATGCCGAGAAAATATGAAATACGCAAGATGTAAAAGGAGCATGACCGCCGGGCAGAAGCGCCGCTTATTGCGCTTTTTTTACCTTTCGCACCCGGACCTCATAGGGGTGTGGATGGGGGCAGACGACCTCCAACTCCCCGGCGGCGATCATCGCCCGGATGCGCCGGTGGTACCAAGTGTCCCCTACGCCCAGCGGGTACCGGCCCAAGGTCGTGCCGATCACCCAGGCTACCGTGCGTTCCTCCTCCGGCAGGCAGCGGCGCAGGAAGGGGTCGTAGAAGTCCTCCTCCAGGCTCACCAGCCGCCCGGACACCACCGCCCGCAGCGGGGCGTTTTCCCGGCAGAGCTGCTGCCAGAGGGCGGCCTGAGCCTTCCGCAGCAGGGGAGGCACCGGCTGGGCGCTAGCAAAGTAGGGGCCCATCTCCTCGGGGCTCATCTCCGCCCAGGAGGCGTATTCCACCAGAACCCGTTCCCGCAGCTCCCACTCCGGCAGCTTCACCGCCAGCACCGGCCCTGCGGCCTCCAAAAGCTCCTGACAGCAGAAGGCAAAGCCGCAGGCGTCGCCGGGTTTATCGCTGTACCAGAGGCAGAGAGGCTCCCCAGAGGCGGCAGCGGCGCGCATCCCAGCCAGGTCGGCGCAGGTTTGCTCCCACCACTCCTCCATGGCGGGCCACCAGCCTTCCGGCTCCTCGTAGGGCGGCTCCGCCAGGGAAAGAAACTCCTCCCGCCGGGCGGCGCTGTCCACCGGGGCAGCGATTTCTCCCATATCCAGCCGGAAGGAAAGCCCGGCCACCCGGTCCCCGGCGGCGCAGCCCGGGACCAGCCCTTCCCCCAGGGCCATGGTCAAACAAGCTTTGGTACTGTCGTCAAACACGATATGCAGCATGGGTAACCCTCCGTTTCTCGCTTATTGATGATTACAGTTCTCCTGGTCGCAGAAGGTGACGGTGAAAAGCATCGCCTGCCGGACATTGGCGTTCCGGTAAGTCTCCGGCTCCTCCCAGGAGACTTCGGGGGTGTAGATGCTGTGGCTGTCGGCGCCGGACTGGACCTGCACCAGCAGCGGTAGCTCCTGACCATAGACGATGGGGGATTCGCTCTCCCAGATGCTGCCCTCGCCGGCGTTTTCGGCCTTCTCCCAGGCGGGGTAGGTGCTGCGGCTGGTTTGGGAGCCGCTTTGCACGCTCACCTGGCAGCTGCCGTCTGCAGTGGGCAGAAAGGCGATCCGCCCGCTTTCCTCCGAAGGGGTAGAGGAAAAGGAGTCGGCCTCCCAGTGGTAATCCGTCTGGTCCAGCAGGTAGCGGCGAAGCTCCACCTTCCGGCACTGGCCGTCCACCTGGTATTCATAGAGGAGCGGCTTTTCCTCGGCCCCGATGAGTTCCAGCAGGGCGGTTTCCTCCTCGCTCAGCTCCGCCTCCTGAAGGGAAAGGGAAGTGGGCGCGGCGGCGCAGCCTCCGAGCAGCGTCCCGGCGGCCAGCAGGGCAGCCAAAGCGGCAAAGATTCGTTGTTTCATAGGGACTCCTCCTCGATGGTCTTTTCTTTTATTGTATCTTAGGAACCCAGCCCGGTCAAGCCGCGGCCTTGGGGCCTTCTGCATAGGATGGTAGCGTATCGATCCGAAAAAGGAGGCCCCTTCTATGAAAAAATGGTGGAGAAGCCCGGCGGCTGCCCTGCGGAGCGTCTGCATCGTGGACCGGTTTCTGATTCTCTTTATGATTTTGTTGTTTGCCTATACGGGGTACCATCTTTTTAATGGCGCGGCGGCCGCCCAGGAGACCAACGCCGTGGACGTCATCGTCCGGACCTCCATGGCCTCCATCTTCGGGTATTTTTTAAGCAACAACATGGTGCGCACCCGCCGCCCGGCCTCGCCGGTATCTACTCCGGCCCCGGCGGATTCCCAAGGTAGGGAAGGGGAGGACAGCGGGCAGCCGCGGGGGAAGATCGGTTTTTCCGGCGCGTCCTCCCGCCCGATAGAGGGCGCCGGCGGCATCCAATTTTCCCAGGAGGAGCCCCAGCCTCAAAGCTGCAGCCACCTGCAGGTGACGGTGGTGTCTCTGGTGGGGCTTGCCTCATTGGGGGCGCTGCTTGCCAGCCGGGCCTTCTGCCAGGCTACGCCCGAGGGGACGGCCATTGTCTCCCAGCTGCGGGACTTTGTGTCGGCCAGCATCGGTTTTTTGGTCAGCTGCGGGAAAAACTCCCCCTCCTGACCAGCGCAGAAAACGAAAAAAGACCCGGAGCAACAGCTCCAGGTCTTTGAGACGGTTATGAAAGAGATATTCACTTGGCGTGTAACATTTCGTCACGGCAGATGCCGTTTCCGGAATTTGCGGATGACGGTTCTTACTTGGAAAGGTCGTCCGAGGAATCCTCATCGTCGTCCGGACTGGAAAGGAACATTTCCTCGGTGGTCTGCTGCGCCAGTTTCAGCTTTTCGGTAATGTCAACCAGCGCATTGGTGGTCGCTTCCAGCACATCCATAGCAGTCGCCATGCGGCCTGCCAAGTGATAATACATAGCCTTATAGTCTGGCATACAGATTCTCCTCAGCAAATTTTAAATAATGGAAATAATGGGCACTGCTTATAAAACAGTGCCCATTATCTGCTTGGCGGAGAAGGAGGGACTCGAACCCTCGCGCCAGTTTTATCCAGCCTACACCCTTAGCAGGGGTGCCTCGTCACCAACTTGAGTACTTCTCCAGATCGGTAAGCGTATACGCTTTTATGAAATTATATATCTCAGAGCGGCTTCGGACAGCCTTGTTGTGGAAGGGAACCCAACCTCCGCGAAATTCCAAGGAATTTGGCGGAGAGGGTGGGATTCGAACCCACGGCTCTTGCGAGTCACTAGTTTTCAAGACTAGCTCCTTAAACCACTCGGACACCTCTCCATCTAGCAACGAAAACAATCTTACCACATTATTCTCGAAAAGTCAATAGAAATATCCAAAGTTTTTTCGAAAAAAGCCCCGCCTCCTCAAAATGAGGGGACGGGGGATTTTTTTAGGCCAGAAGTTTCTTCTCCTGCCAGCGGGTGCCGCGGACCCGGACCACAAAGAAGGCCGCGCGGACCACCCAGTCCAAGAACATGGCAAACCAGATGCCCAGTACGCCCATGCCCAGCATCTTGCCAAAGACGAAGCTCATGGCGATGCGGCAGATCCACATGGACACCACCGACACGGTCATGGTAAAGCGCACGTCGCTGGCGGCGCGCAGGCCGTTGGGCAGGGTGAAGGCCGCCGGCCAGAGGGTGATCATAAACAAAGCGTGCCAGTAGAGGATCTCCTCGGCCATGGTGGTGGTCTCCGGGGTGAGGCTGTAAGCCCGCATGATCAGCGGCAGCAGCAGAACGATGGCCAGGTTGAGGACCAGGGTGCACAGATAAGCCATCTTCAGCAGTTTCTTCATATAATAGCGGGCCTCGTCGTAGTTGCCGGCGCCCACGCACTGGCCCACCACGGTGATCATCGCCAGGCCGAAGGCGGTGCCGGGGATGCAGTCGAAGCTGGCCACGCTGTTTGCCACGGCGTTGGCGGCGATGGCGATGGTGCCGAAGGAGGCCACCAGCCCCTGCACCAGGATCTTACCCAGCTGGAACATACCATTTTCGGTGCCGTTGGGGATGCCGATCTTGAGGATGCTGCGGATGGTGGAGGGGGAAAAGCCCAGGTGCAGGTAGGACTCGATGTAGACGGCATTTTCCGGGTGCCGCAGGAGGCTGAGCATGACAAAGCAGCCGATGATCCGCGCCACCATGGAGGCGATGGCCACGCCGGCGGCGCCCATGTGCATGACGTAGACCATGAAGGCGTTGCCGCCGATGTTGAGGATGTTCATCATCAGGCCGGTGTACATGGAGACCTTGGAGTTGCCCATGGCCCGGAAGAGGGCCGCTCCGGCGTTATACAGCGCCAGGAAGGGGTAGGACAGGGCCGAGAAGAAGAAGTAGACCTCGGCGTTGCGCATAACGCCGCCGTCCACCGAGCCGAACACCAGCTGCAGGATGTTCCGGTCGCCGGCGGCGCAGCCGATGCCGATGAGGGTGGAGATGGCCGCCACCACGATGACCAGCTGCCGGGCGGCGAGGCAGGCGTTGTCCCGATCCCGGCGGCCCAGGTACTGGGAGGCGACGATGGCGCCGCCGGTGCCCAGGGCGGAGAAGATGTTGATCAGCAGGATGTTGATGGAGTCCACCAGCGCCACGCCGGAGACCGCGGCCTCCCCGGCGGAGGAGACCATGATGGTGTCCGAAATACCGATGGTCACCGCCAAAAACTGCTCGATGACCAGCGGGACGATCAGCCGCCGCAGGTCTTGGTTGGAAAATGTCATAGCGATCCCTCCTCAAATTTAACATTATTATGACACCGTTTTCCCAAAAGACGCAACAAAATCCCCTGATATTGGAATCGGTTTGGAGATTTATACAGAAGCCTCCCGCGTTTCGGGCGGATTTTTGCACAGCGGCGGGCGGTTGCATCCCGCGGGGCATCTGCGTTATAATAAAACCACTGTGCAGGCGGGGCAAAGGCTCCGCCGCTTGTTGTTCCGTAAAGAAAAAGAAAGGAAGGCAAAGATGCTGGTCTATGTTTTGCTGCTGGGCTGGATTTTGCTGGGCGGGTGGTTTCTCTGCGAGGTGCAGGGCAGCCGGAAGGCCCAGGACCTGTACCTGCTGTTTTCCGGCGCGGCACTGGTGATGCTGGCGACCTTTCGCTACGGCATCGGGTTTGACTACTTTAACTATCAGAACATCTTTTTGGACATCAGCCGCCTGAGTTTGGGGGAGATATTCTCCAGCTACGTTTACCAGGAGTTTTTGGGCTACGCCCTCTTTAACAAGCTGGTAGCGGTGCTGGGCGGCAACTATCTTGTTTTGTTGCTGCTCATCAATCTGTTCCTGACCGGCACGGCCCTGTGGTTTATCCGCCGGTACAGCAAGATCCCCTGGCTGGGGGTGTTCCTCTATGTGGCGCTGCAGTTTTTCGCCCACAGCATGAACCTGCTGCGCCAGTCTCTGGCGGCGGCCATCTGCCTGCTGGGGTATGAGTTTTTGCAGCGCCGCCAGCCGGTGCGGTTTGCGCTGGTGGTGCTGGCCGCCATGACGGTACACCGTTCGGCGGTGTTTATGCTCTTCTTCTACCTGATCGCCAACTGGAAGCCCGGCCCCCGGCAGTGGATCGGGGTGGGGGTCCCGGCGTTGGTGGCCTACTGGTTCAGCATGCCCCTTTCCCGGCTGGTGACCCAGTACGTCTTTACCGAGTACGCCGGCTACCTGGACACCAAGTACTGGCGGCCGCTGCACTGGACCTACGCCATCTTCCCGGCGGTGTACTTTGGTTTGACGGCGCTGTTTTCCCAGGAACTTCTGGACCGCAGCCCCCGCAACCGCCTGCCCATCAACAGCAGCTTCTACACCTTCCTCATCTACCTCTTTGGCACCCACCACATGCTGCTGGAACGGTACTCGGTGTTCCTGTTTGTGTACAGCATGGCGCTGGTGCCGGAGATGGTGGAGCTGTTCCGGGAGGAGGGGAAACGCTTCGGCGGCCGGGCCCGGGTGCTGGCCGCATCCGGCGCGGTGCTGCTGGGGCTTTCCTACTTTAGCTTCGCCGCCACCCGCAGCACCAACGGCTTCCACAAGGTCTACCCCTATGTGGGCCTTTGGGACCAGGCTTACCAGGAACGGGTGCTTCAGGAGATGGAAAACCCCTCCCAGACCGGCCCCGACTGGCAGTCCGGGAAGTAACAAAGCGCCCCGGCAGGGAATGATGCACAAGAAACCCTTCCCCAAAGAGACGATTTTCTTGGGAGAAAGCCGTTGTACCGGGGCGGAAAGTGTGATAAAATAGTTGAGGCTTTTACAATGTTTGAAAGGATGATAGGTTCATGTCAGGACATTCCAAGTGGAGTACAATCAAGCGGAAAAAAGGAAAAATCGACGCTGCCCGCGGTAAGATCTTTACCAAGATCGGCCGTGAGATCTCGGTAGCGGTGCGCGAGGGTGGCCCTGACCCCGCCAACAACGGTAAGCTGCGGGACCTGATCGCCAAGGCAAAGGCCAACAACGTCCCCAACGACAACATCGACCGCATCATCAAAAAAGCGGTGGGTGACGGCGATAAGGCTACCTATCTGGAGATGAATTACGAAGGTTACGGCCCCTGCGGCGTAGCGGTTATCGTGGAGACCCTCTCCGACAACAAGAACCGTACCGCTGGCGACCTGCGCCATTACTTCGATAAATGCGGCGGCAACCTGGGCCAGACCGGCTGCGTTTCCTTCCTGTTCTCCGACAAAGGCGTCATCGTCATCGACAACGAGGACGGCAAATACACCGAGGACCAGATCATGGAGGACTGCATGGAGGCCGGCGCCGAGGACTTCGAGTTCGGCGAAGATGTCATCGAAGTTTCCGCCAGCAGCGACCCCAACGAGTTCCGCGCCGTGCGTGAAGCGCTGGAAGCCAAAGGCTACAGCTTCGTGGAGGCTTCCATCCAGAAGGTGCCCTCCACCACCACCAAGATCGAAGACCCCGAGCTCTGCGAGAAGATGCAGAAGCTGCTGGACCTGCTGGACGACAACGACGACGTTCAGGAAGTCTACCACAACTGGGAGATGCCCGAGGACGAGGAATAATCCCCGCTGCCTTGGTATTGTACTGGATAAAAAATCCCCGTACCGCTTGGTACGGGGATTTTTTGCTTCTGGGGAGGGTTAGCGGAGCTTCGAGTAGTCTTGGTCGCTGACCGGTTCCAGCCACTGGTTGGTGCAGCCTTCGCCGGGCACCTCCACCGCC
This sequence comes from Oscillospiraceae bacterium, assembly GCA_019423755.1. GTDB lineage: Bacteria > Bacillota > Clostridia > Oscillospirales > Ruminococcaceae > Negativibacillus. Next base: position 42,428 of record JAHZAU010000018.1, on the reverse strand, counting down.
AGGTGGGAAAACCAGCTGTCCGGCGCGGCGCCGTGCCAGTGCTTCACCCCGGCGGGGATGTTTACTACGTCTCCCGGGTGAAGCTCCCGGGCCGGTTGGCCCCACTCCTGGTAATAGCCCCGGCCGGATACACACAGCAAAATCTGTCCGCCGCCTTGGGTAGACTGGTGGATGTGCCAGTTGTTGCGGCAGCCGGGCTCGAAGGTCACGTTGTAGATGCCCACCTGCTGGGTGGAAAGGGGCGCCAGGTAGCTTTTGCCGGAAAAATAGGGGGCAAAGTCCCGGTTAAACTGCCCCAGCGGGAAGAGCCCGCCGGTGGGCAGGCCGTCGCTGCCGGTCGGGTCGCCGTAGACCTCTTTGGCCAGCTTCAGCGCGGCCCAAGCCTTGGGCCAGCCGGCGTAAAAGGCCGCATGGGTCAGCATCTCGGCCATTTCGGTGGCGGTGATGCCGTTTTCTTTGGCGCAGGTCAGGTGGTAGCGGAAGGAATCGTCCACCAGGCCCTGGGCCATAAGGGCGGTGACGGTGACCAGGGAGCGGTCACGCAGGCTGAGGGCTTCCTCCCGGCTCCAAACCTCGCCAAAGAGGACATCGTCGTTAAGCTGTGCAAATTTGGGAGCGAAGCGCCCCAGGGCCTCCCGGCCGGCAGTTTGTTTCTTTATCATAATTTCGAACCTCCTGTTTTGTTGTGTGGCGGGACGGCAAGCCGTTCCAGATGGTAAAGGAAAAAGTCCAGACAATCGATCTTTTTCTGCTGCTGGTGCAGCTCCTCCAGCAGGCGGGACCGGTGGAGGGCAAGCTGCCGCCGCAGCTCCTGGGTGCTGTTTTCTTCCAGCAGGGCAAGGCAGCGGCGGGCGGTCTGCGGCGGGCACCCGGCGTCCCGCAGGTTTTGGTAGAGGGCGCGCCGGCTGCCGGTGTCCCAAGCGGTTTTGGGCTGGCTCACGGCTTACGCTCCCTCGCCCAGCGAAAAGGTCACGGTGACGCGGTCACATTCCAGCAGTTCCCCAAGACGGTCGGGGTCGGTGACCTTGGCCAGCCGGGTGAAGTTCCAGGAGTTGGTGCCGTAGTAGAGGGTGACCTTGTCGCCCTGGTAAAGGATCACGTCCCCCGGGACCGCGGTGATGGGCGCGTCGCTTTGGGTCAGCTGGGTGCCCAGCGGGCCGACCTTTTCAAACCCGCCGTAGTCCTCCATCTCCACCGTCACCGGCCCGGCTTCCAGCAGCTGCCGGAAGGCCTCGGCGGAGGGGTTGTCCTCCCAAACGGCTTCCAGCTGGGTGTCGCCGATGCCCACCAGAAGCACCGGCTCCTCCTGTGCGGCCTGGGACTCCCCGGGCACGGCGGAGGGGGCGGGTGAAACTTCCGGGGCGGGCTCTTTTTCCGGCGCAAGGGCGGCCTCCTGGGGTGCCACCTCCAGGACGGGGGCCGTTTGTGGGGAAGGGGAAGGGCTGCCCGCTCCGCAGGCGGTGAAGCTGAGAAGGGCAAGCAGGATGCAGAAGGACTGGAACATGGTCTCCCACCTTTCGGATGTGTTGTTCTTCGGTTTTATTGTAGCACCGGGGTTATTCGATAGCAAATACCTATATAGAATACTCTCCTATGCTTGAAACGCATGAGATTTCGCGCTATACTGGCGGCAGGAGGTGGTCTTTATGGAACTGCGGGTACTGCAGTACTTCCTTGCCGTGGCAAGGGAGCAGAATATCTCGGCGGCGGCCCAGTCGCTGCACCTGACCCAGCCTACCCTCTCCCGCCAACTCAAGGAGCTGGAAGAGGAGCTGGGCAAGCAGCTGCTGGTCCGGGGCAGCCGGAAGGTCACCCTCACCGAGGACGGCATGCTGCTGCGCAAGCGGGCGGAGGAGATTCTGGACCTGGTGGGGCGCACCCAGCGGGAGATCTTGGGCAGCGGCGAAAATATCGGCGGGGAGATCTACATCGGCACCGGCGAGACCGACGGCATGCGGCAGATCGTCCGGGCGGCCAAGCGCTTTGAGCAGCGGTTCCCCGAGGTGCGCTTTCATATTGTCAGCGGGGACGCCGCAGACGTCTGCGAGCGGCTGGACAAGGGCCTGCTGGACTTCGGAGTCCTTTTGGGGGACATCGACAAGGGGAAATACCACTACCTGGACCTGCCCATGAAGGATACCTGGGGGGTGCTGCTGCGCCGGGACAGCCTGCTGGCCGCCAAGGAAGCCATCCTGCCGGAGGACCTGTGGGACCAGCCGCTGATCCTCTCCCGGCAGGTGGGGAACAAAAGCAGCTTGTACCGCTGGCTGCGGCGGGAGCCGGAGGAGCTGCACGCCGTCGCCACCTATAACCTCATCTACAACGCCTCCCTGATGGTGGAGGAGGGGATGGGCTATGCTTTCACCCTGGACAAGCTGGTCAATACCGCCGGCAGCCCCCTTTGCTTCCGGCCGTTGGAGCCGCGGCTGGAGATGGGGATGTATTTGGTATGGAAAAAATACCGCATCTTCTCCAAGGCAGCCGAGCTGTTTTTGGAGGAGCTGCAGCAGGCGCTGGACAAAGGGAATCGGTAAACAAAAAGACGCCGAAAAAGCGGTGTGACCAAACCTGGTCACACCGCTTTTTTACATAGTTTGGGGCAGGAAAGCGCCCCGGTTTCTGGTTTTATAAGGTCACTACCGACTCGCAGCAGCGGTAGTCGGTGTCGATGTTGTTGGCGATGACCCGGACCTTCAGGTTGCGGGGGCTGCACATGGCCTGGGGTTCCCCGGCGGAAAGGTTCAGATCCTCCGGCAGGACGAACTTGACGCATTTGACCAGCACGTCGCGGCAGGTGGGGGAATTGTGGGCCGGGATGGTCATGGCCTTCATACCGCGCTGGTATTCCAGGCCGTTCTGGTCCACCTCGGTGAGGATCATGGCCAGGGCCACCCGCTTGCCGGGGCAGACGTTTTTGATGGTGACGTCCACCTGCAGGATGCGCCCCAGGGATTCCAGATAAGCGTTGCCCACGTCCACGATGACCGCGTCGGAGCAGCCCTTCACCGTCACGTCCACCGGCTGGGGACATTCCTCCGGGTTGACCACGATGCCGCAGTCCACCGATACCGTCGGTTTGGGGAAGACCACCACGTTGCCCTCGTTGTCCGAGTAGGTGATGGACTCGTTGACCAGTTTGGTGCCGGAGGTCTGGGCGACGTGCTTGATGAAGAATTCCAGGCTGGCCCCCTCGCTGGCGGTGACCCCCAGCTCGGCGATGCTCCACTTGATGGTGGTGGAATCCATCATGGAGGCGGTGCCTTTCGTGGGCGGCAGGACACTGGTGATGATAAAGTCGGGGTTGACGACCTCGTCGATGACGATGTTGGTGGCGCCGGTTTTGGAGATGTTGGCGGCAAACTCGGCGAACAGCTCTTCCAGGTCGGCGTCGTCGGGGGTGACGGCCACATGGGAGGCGTCGGGGTCGCTGGCCCAGTCGTTGAGAGTGTCCACATCCACCCCGTCGGAGCCTACCAGCCCGATGCAGTAGATGATGATCCCCTGGGCGCGGGCGGCGGCAGCGACGGGAGCTGGGGGTGCTCCGGCGGTGGTGTTGCCGTCGGTGAACATAATGATGACCTTGGCGCTGGGGGAAGCGGGGTCAAACTGCTGGATGGCCTTGGTGAAGGCGTCGGCGTGGTTGGTAGTGCCGCCGGCGGTCAGGCTGTCCACAGCGGCCTTCAGGGAAGCCACCGAGGTGCTCAGCGGCGCGTTGACCGTAGCGGTGTCGGCAAAGCTCACCACACCGATGCGGCTGCCGGAGCCGATGACCCCGTCTTTGGCGCCGTCGGTGGCTTCTTCGATGATGTCGATGAAGGTCTTGGCGCCGGCCTTCATGTTGGCCAGCGGGGAGCCGGTCATGCTGCCGGAGCGGTCCAGCACCAGCACCATATCGGTGGGGTTGGTGACGATATCCGGCGCGGCGGTGATGGCAAGGGTCACTTTCAGGGTGCCCTCGCAGTCAACACGGTCGATGTTGACCAATTTATTCGAGTTGGTAATACCCATGGCGTTTCCTCCTTTGGTGGGGCGGTGCCCCGTTCTCATCCTATGCACCCGCCGCTCCCACGGATACACAAAGGAGGCTTCCATCTTTGGAAAATCGTCCCGCAGAGAAAAACACAATACCGACAATTCAAATGTTTTTCACAATTAATTTCCACAACATCGCGATAATTTAACAAAATATCCAAACTTCACCGATTTTATGTTTTAATACTTTGACTTTGTAAAGTGTTAGTGATATGATAGGGTCAATCCAAAAAGACAGCAGAACAAAAGCTCCTTTTGGAAAATGTACGTAACTTGCTTTTGGGAGGAAATAGAGATGAAAAAAGCGTTCGCAGTATTGCTTGCTCTGGCGATGATGGCGTCTGCTTCCATGACCGGATGCGGTTCCGGTGAGGAAACAGCCCCCGCCGGCGAAGAAACCGAACAGACCCAGGAAACCACCGGTGAAAGCGAGACCGCCGAAGAAGGCGAGACCGCTCCCGAGACTTCCGGTACCGCTGCCAGCGGCAACACCCTGGTTTGGAACATCGGCGTAGACCCCAAGACCCTGGACCCCGCCCTCAACCAGGCGGTAGACGGTTCCCAGGTCATCAACAATACCTTTGAAGGCCTGCTGCGCGACTGCTATGACGGCAACGGCCTGCAGCCCGCTATGGCGACCGAGGTCCCCGAGCCGGTCCAGAACGAGGACGGCACCGTGACCTACACCTTCCACCTGCGTGACGCCAAATGGTCCGACGGCCAGCCGGTCACCGCAAACGACTTCGTCTTTGCTTGGCAGAGAGCCGTTGACCCCATGACCGCTTCCGAGTACGCCTACATCATGAGCCCCATCCTCAACGCTGACGCCATCAACGCTGGCGAGAAGGATAAGAGCGAACTGGGCGTCAAAGCCATCGACGACAAGACCCTGGAAGTTACCCTGAGCCAGCCCTGCGCTTACTTCCTGGAGCTGACCGCCTTCAGCACCCTGATGCCGGTCCGTGAGGATATGGTAGACGTGGACGGCCTGTGGGCCAAAGACCCGGAAAAAGCGGTCTGCAACGGTCCCTTCGTCCTCAGCGAGTATGTCATGGGCGACCATCTGACCCTGGTCAAGAACGAAAACTACTGGGATGCGGAAAATGTCCAGCTGGATGCCATCGTCGGCAAGATGATCGTCGATAACGGCACCACCCTGGCTGCTTTCAAGAACGGCGAAGTGGACATCACCGACCGTGTGGCCAACGAAGAGATCCAGCAGCTGGTTGCTACCGGTGAATGCGATATCATGCCTTACCTGGCCAACGAGTACTACACCATCAAGTGCAACTCCTCGGTGGAAGCCCTCAACGACGTCCGCGTCAGAAAGGCCATCTCCATGGCTCTGGACCGTCAGGCTATCGTAGAAAACGTCAGCCGCGGCGGTGAGAAACCGGCTATGGGCTTCGTTCCCTACGGCTTCTCCGACTCCCAGGGCAACGACTTCCGTGAGACCGCTGGCAGCTACTACCTGACCGAGACCGCTCAGGTAGAAGAGGCCCAGGCTCTGCTGGCTGAGGCTGGTTACCCCAACGGTGAGGGTATCCCGCAGCTGGAACTGATGTACAACACCGACGATACCGTAAAAGCAGTTGTTGAGGCCATGCAGGAAATGTGGCACTCCAACCTGGGTATCGATGTGAAGCTTTCCAACCAGGAATGGGCCGTGTTCATCACCACCATGACCACCGCCAACTATGACGCCCTTTGCCGTCACGGCTGGACCGGCGACTATGCCGACCCCCAGACCTTCCTGGATATCTATGTCAGCGGCAACGGCAACGCCGGTAACGGTTACTCCAACCCGGAATACGATGAGCTGATTGCCACCGCACTGGCTTCCTCCGGCGCAGAACGCGACGCTGCCTTCTACGAGGCAGAAAAGGTCCTCATGGAAGACGCCTACATCATCCCGGTTTACTACCGCGTGAAACCCGTCCTCTCCAACCACGAACGTGTCCAGGGTTGGACCATCAGCCCTCTGGGTGCTTTCTGGTTCGGTGACGTGACCATCAACGCATAACCCACACTCCTTTGCCATCTTCAATGTTTCATTTTCACTTCTGAAACTCTCCAAATAATATGCCCCAAATACCCCCGGACCGCCTGGCCCGGGGGTATTTGCGTCAGGAAAAAAGCGGCGTCCCTCTCCGGGACGCCACTTGGTGCTGTGTTGGATTTTATTATAAGAAAAAGAGGTTACAGCAGTTCGCCCTGCTGCAGCCGCTGGCGCAGGTCCAGCACCTTCTGGCGGATCTGCTGGATGGTCTGGCGGAAGGCTTCATCCCCCTGGCCGGTGGGGTCCGCAAGGCCCCAATCCTCCCGGTGCTGGCAGGGCAGCCAAGGGCACTGGACGTTGCAGCCCATGGTCACCACGATATCCACCGGCGGAAGGGCTTCCAGCAGCTTTGGGGACTGGGTGAGGGCCATGTCGATGCCGCATTCCTCCCGCAGCACCCGCACGGCGTCGGGGTTGATAGCGGACTTCACATGGGTCCCGGCGGAATAGCTTTCAAAGGTGTCGGCCGCCAGGCTCCGGCCCATGGCCTCGGCCAGCTGGCTGCGGCAAGAATTGTGGACACAAACAAAGGCGACTTTGGGCAGCATGGGCTTCCTCTCCTTTTGCAGACGGTATTGGGATGATAGATAGAACTTTTTCGATGGGAAAACCTTATCATAAAAATAGAAGATTGTCAATGTATAGCGCAAAAAATCTCCCAAGCCGCGAAAAACAGCCTGGGAGAAAGGGGTTACAGCATTTCGATGAAGGCGGCCATGCGGGTGTTGAGCTGGCCGATGTCGGCGGTGGAGTAGTCGGTCTCCACGGCCATGTAGGGGATGCCCTTTTTCTGGGTGACAAAGCGTTTGACGCCCAGGGTCTCCACGTTGTAGGTGTGGCAGGCCTGAAGGGTCACCTCGATGACAGCGTCGATCTGGTATTCGTCGATGAGGCGGTCCAGCAGGTCGAAGCGGTTGGGGTTGGGGGTCATGACCGAGCAGCCGATGCTCAGGTAGCGCTCCGCCAGAGCGTGGTAGATATCCGGGTCGGACTCGTCCACCAGGCGGTCCACCGATTTGGCGCCGCCGCAGTTTTCGTAGCAGACCACGTTGCCGCCGTTTTCCTCCACTGCGCGGATGGTCTTGGCAGCGCCGCCGCCGATGGGGCAGCCGGTGATGAGGATGCGGGGACGGCGGGGCAGGGGATGCTCCTTCTCGTACTCCTCCATGATCTGCCGGGTCAGGGCGTCCACCTCCGCCGGCAGGGCGGTCTTGTCGAACTTAAAGGCCTCGCCGAACAGCACCTTGTGCATATCCTGGCCCTTCATGGGAGGCGGGTCCAGCTTCATCAGCTCGTAGAAGGAGCGCAGGGACAGCCGCACCCGGTTCATGATCTTCACCTGTTCGCGGATGGCGTCCTCGGTGATGGTGACGCCGAAGACCTCTTCCAGCTTCTCCTTAAACTTGATGATCTCCTTGCGCCACAGCTCCAGAGCGTCGGGGCTTTGGGAGTTGGGCAGCTCCATGGTGTAGACCTTTTTGAAGTTGCCCAGGTATTCGTACATCTTCTTTTTGCCGTCGCAGGTGGTCTCACCGACGATCAGGTCGGAGAAGTAGAAGAAGGGGCACTTATCGGTTTTCGCAAAGCCGTAGCTGGACTTGATGAGCGGGCAGAGGTTGCGGGGCAGGTCCTGCTCCGCGTCGGGGATGGTCTCGTCGGAGGTGGAGCACAGCCCCACGACCACGGCGCCCATAGCCATGGCGATCTCCCGGGGGAAGTAGGTGCAGAAGGTGCCGATGAAGGGGATGCCCTTCTGCTTCATCTCGTAAGCGGTAAGGAAGGATTGTTTGCGCTGTTCGCCGAATTCCTCAAAGATCTCCGGCAGGTTTTTGACCAGTTCCATGGGAACGCCTCCAGTTCAATCAGGGATAAAATGGTAGGGAAAAACGGCCCCTGCCGCCGCAGCGGGCCAGGGGCCGGACGCCGGGGGAGACCCTAGCGCTGTTTTTGCATCTTGTTGTACCCGATGACGGCGGCGCCGATGCAGCCGGCATACTGGGAAAGGGGGCTGGTGTTGACCTTGCGGCCCACAAAGGATTCCAGCGTGGAGCGGAAGGCCTCGAAGCGGGCCAGGCCGCCGCTGAAGAAGATCTCTCCGGTAAGGTTGAGCTTCTGCGCAAAGAAGGAGGTGCGCCGGCAGATGGAATGGATGATGCCCAGGGCGATGTCCCCCCGGTCGGCGCCTTTGGCCAGCAGGGAGATGATCTCGCTTTCGGCGAAGACGGTGCACATGCTGGTGATGTTGATGGGGCTGTGTCCCGCCACAAAGGCGTCGATGTTGTCCATATCCTCGTCCAGGATGCGCATCATCACCTCGATGAAGCGGCCGGTACCGGCGGCGCACTTGTCGTTCATAATAAAATCTACCACGTTGAGGCCGTTATCCAGCAGGATGGCCTTGCAGTCCTGCCCGCCAATGTCCACTACCGCACGGACATTGGGGTTGAGGAAGGCGGCGCCACGGGCGTGGCAGGTGATCTCGGTGACCTTTTTGTCGGCTTCTTCCAGCAGGTCGCGGCCGTATCCGGTGGATACGGTGTAGCCTACCTCCGGGGTGTGGAGCATCTGGTACAGGCGGGTGATGCTCTCCTTGGGGTTGGCGGAGGTGGGGACGATCTCGGTGCGGACGATCTTCTCGCCGTCGAAGAGGGCCGCTTTGGTGGTGGTGGAGCCGGAGTCGATGCCTAAGCTGAGCATACCCATCTTACAGCATCTCGATGAACGCGGCCATGCGGGTGTTGAGCTGACCGATATCGGCGGTAGAGTAATCGGTCTCCACGTTCATATAAGGAAGGTGTTTTTCGTTGTTGACAAAGCGTTTGATGCCCAGGGTCTCCACGTTGTAGGTGTGGCAGGCCTGGAGGGTCACCTCGATGACGGCGTCGATGTTGTACTCGTCGATGAGGCGTCCCAGCAGCTCCAGGCGGTTGGGGTTGGGGGTCATGACCGAGCAGCCGATATCCAGGTAGCGGTGGGCCAGTGCCTCGTAAACGTCGGGGTTCTGCTCGTCCACCAGCTTGTCCACCGACTTGGCGCCGCTGCAGTTTTCAAAGCAAACCACGTTGCCGCCGTTGGCTTCCACCGCGCGGATGGTCTTTTCTGCGGCTCCGCCGATGGGGCAGCCGGTGATGAGGATGCGGGGACGGTGGGGCAGGGGTTTTTCCTTTTCGTACTCGCTGCGGATCTTTTCGGTCAAGGCGCGGACTTCGGCCGGCACCTGGGTCTTGTCAAACTTAAAGTTGGCGCCGTAGAGCACCTTGTACATATCCTGGCCGCGCATGGGGGGCGGGTCCAGTTTCATCAGCTCGTAGAAGCCTTTGAGGGCGCGGCGGTTGTCGTTCATAACGCGGATCTGCTCGCGGATGGCATCCTCGGTGATGGTGACGCCGAAGACCTCCTCCAGCTTCTCTTTAAGCTTGATGATCTCCTTCTTCCACAGGTCGAAGGCGATGGGGCTCTGGGAGTTGGGCAGCTCCATGGTATACACCTTTTTAAAGTCCGCCAGGTACTCGTACATCTTCTTTTTGCCGTCGCAGGTGGTTTCGCCGATGATGATGTCGGAGAAGTAGAAGAAGGGGCACTTGTCGGTTTTTGCAAAGCCGTAGCTGGATTTGATAAGGGGGCAGAGGTTGCGGGGCAGGTCCTGTTCGGCGTCGGGGATGGTCTCGTCCGAGGTCGAGCACAGGCTTACCGGCACAGCGCCCATAGCCAGGGCGATCTCCTGGGGGAAGTAGGTGCAGAAGGTGCCCACAAAGGGTACGCCTTTCTGCTTCATCTCATAAGCGGCCAGGAAGGACTGTTTGCGCTGCTCGCCGAATTCTTCAAAGATCTGGGGCAGCTCTTTGATCAGTTCCATGTGATTACGCTCCAATCGGTGGTGTCACCAAAGATTTGGCTGGAGCAGGTGGCTCCATTCCATACATATTGAGGATAACTTTTTAGTCAAATCATGTCAAGAAAACGGCGATTGAAGTTTTATATCGGTTTTCCCGGAAGTATCGAAAAAAGCAATACCTCACCCTCCGGTGGAGAAGGGGCAAGGCCCGGATCGCCCCGGTGGGGAACCGTCCCTGAAAGCGGAAGGTTTTGGGGGAAAATTCTCACAGATGATACCAAATATCCGCCCCTCGGCTGCTTTTTATGCCTTCCTATCAAAAACAAGTGGGGAAGGGTAGCAGCCTCCGTGGGTTTTAGACAAAATCGGGACAAATACAATTTACAAATTGTTCATAATTACAGAGGTGGAAAACCCGCCAAACACCCGCCGATTTGGAAAGAGATGGTAATTTTTCTGGCCGCAAGGGTTGCAATTTTGCCCGAGAACCAGTATAATAAAGCGTAAGTGGAGAGAAGTGGTGAAAAGCGGTGAGAAACGGGGAAGAGGGGACCTCTTTCCCACAAGGGGGTGAACTGGTTGCTGTACGGTGAGTATCAACACAGCCTGGACGCCAAAGGCCGGGTCAACTTCCCGGCAAAACTGCGCGAATCCCTGGGCGGCCAGTTCATGCTGGCCCGTGGTTTGGGCAGCCGCTGCCTTTTCGTCTACTCCATGGAGGAGTGGGAAAAGATCACCAAAAAGATCGACCAGCAGCCGCTTTCCAAAGCGATGGCGCTGCAGCGGTTCCTCTGCTCCGGGGCGATTTTGGCCGAGCCGGACAAGCAGGGCCGCATCCTCATCCCGCAGTCGCTGCGCAATTACGCCGGCCTGCAGCGGGACCTGGTGATCATCGGCGCCTCCAACCGCGCCGAGATCTGGGACCAGGAAAGCTGGGATGCCCTCTGCCAGGAGACCACGCCGGACTCCATCGCCCAGACGCTGGAGGACCTGGACTTTTGATCCCCCACTTGCCCCCACCCACAACATCTGCAAACAAGACTTTAACCAATAGAAAGGAGGAGGAGCCCCGTGGATTTCGAGCACGTTTCGGTCCTTCTGTGGGAGACCATCGAAGGACTTAACATCAAACCGGGCGGCATCTATGTAGATGGGACCGCCGGAGGAGCGGGCCACTCCTCCCAGATCGCCTGCCGGCTGGACCCTGCCCAGGGAGGCCGGCTCATTGCCATCGATAAGGACCCGGACGCCATCCAGGTGGCCACCGAGCGTCTTGCCCCGTACCCGGCTGCACAGGTGGTGCAGGGGGATTTCCAGGACATCCCGCAGATTTTGGACCAGCTTTCCATCCCCGAGGTGGACGGCATCCTGCTGGACCTGGGGGTTTCCTCCCATCAGCTGGACTGCGGCGAACGGGGGTTTTCTTATCAGTATGATTCCCGCTTGGATATGCGCATGAGCCAAAGCGGCCAGAGCGCATACGACGTGGTGAACACCTACTCCAAGGAGGAGCTGGTGCGGGTGCTCCGGGACTACGGCGAGGAGAAATTTGCCCCCCGTATTGCCCAGAACATCCTCCATCACCGCCAGGAGGCGCCCATTGAGACCACCTTCCAGCTGGTGGAGGTCATCAAGGAGGCCATCCCCGCCGCCGCCCGCCGTAAGGGCGGACACCCGGCCAAGCAGACCTTCCAGGCCATCCGCATGGAGGTCAACCAGGAGCTGGAGCATCTGCACACCTGCCTGGACCAAAGCTTTGACCGGTTGGCTGTGGGAGGGCGGTTCTGCATCATCACCTTCCACTCGCTGGAGGACCGCATGGTGAAGCAGGCGTTTGCCTCCTACACCACAGGCTGCACCTGTCCGCCGGAATTCCCGGTGTGTGTCTGCGGCAAGAAGCCCCGGGCCCGGCTGGTGTCCCGCAAGCCTATCCTGCCTTCGCAGGAGGAGCTGGAACACAACCGGCGCAGCCACAGCGCCAAGCTGCGGGTATTGGAAAAGATCGCACGGTAAACCCGTGCTGCCAGGATAGAAAACGATAAAGGTGGTTTATGAAGCATGGCAAGGCAGAGCAGCGCCGCGCAGGCGTATGATTTCGAACGATTTGTCCCCAAGAAGCAGTCGGTAAAACCGCAGCTGAAGGTGGTGGAGCAGCGGGCCAGCGTACAGACCCGCAACTTTACCCTGAAGGCCGCCGCCAGCCTGCTGGTATTCTTTATCGGCATCATCGGCATCATCCTCAACCAGGTGGCCCTGACCGAGGCGGTACAGAAGGTAGACAGCGCCAACAACGAGCTGCTGGCTCTGCAGTCCGAGTACCGTATCTTGGAGACCGAGCTGGAAAAGATGACCTCCCTCAACAACATCGAAGAGGTCATCACCCGCGACCTGGGCATGACCAAGCTGCGGGATGACCAGATCACCTACGTCAACATCGAGGAGGGGGACCAGATCCTCACTCCCGAAGGCACCAACGTTTCCATCTGGGAACACCTGCGGGCCGGCTTGGCGCAGATCCTGGAATATATCAAGCCAGCGGAAAATACAATGCAATAGCGGCAACAGAACAAGCAGGGAGGGACAACACTGAGGCGCCCTCCCTTTGAGGAGAGGGGCATCCGAACGGGTGCCCTTCTTGATTCTGGAAAGCAATTTGGGATACCAGGGGTTTGCCCGGCCGGGATAGCACCGTCGCCGGCTGCGAGAAAGGAGTTTTTAACATGGGTATGTCCTCCACCAACCGGCTCCGGTTCCGGTTGGGAATCGTGGCGCTGGTCATCTGCCTGCTGTGCCCCGCCGTCCTCGTCGGACGGCTGGCGGTGGTGCAGCTGGTGGATGGGGAGCAGTATAAGCAGATGGCCATCGACCAGCAGCTTCGGGATACGGTCATCGAGCCCAACCGCGGCACCATCTTCGACAAAAACATGAACCCTCTGGCGCTGAGTACCACCGTCTGGAACGTGATCTTCGAGCCGGCCAACCTCTCCAAGGACGAGGAGCTTTACGAGAAGCAGCTGGATAAGATCGCCGACGAGCTGGCCCCCATGCTGGGCGCAGACGGGGAAAAGGTGCGCCAGAGCGCCGAAAAATACCCCGGCAGCTTCTACCAGGTGGTCCAGAAGAAGATCGACAAGGCGACCATGGAGCAGGTGGAGGCCTTCCTCAAGGAGACCAAAGAGGCCAAGGACGGCTTTTCCCTGCCCATCGTCCTGGAACAGGACACCAAGCGCTTTTACCCCTACGAAAACTTAGCTTCCACCGTGCTGGGCTTTGTCACCACCGACAACCGCGGCGCCTACGGTTTGGAATCGTACTATAACAAGGTGCTCAGCGGCACCGAGGGCCGTTTGGTTTCGGCAAAAAACGCCCTCAACGGGGATATGCCCTTCCAGTACCAGAAGCTGTACGAATCGGAGGACGGCCACTCCCTGGTGCTGACCATCGACCAGACCATCCAGTATTTCCTGGAAAAACATCTGGAAATCGCGGTCAGCGAGCATGAGGTCAAGGAACGCGCCGTGGGCATCGTTATGAACGTCAACACCGGCGAGATCCTGGCCATGAGCTCCAAGCCGGACTTTGACCCCAACAACCCCCGCGTCCTCACCGACCCCACCGCCCAGGAGCGCATCGACGCGGCGGCGGAAGGCCGCTTGGAGGTATTCAGCGACGGTTCGGTGCAGGTCAGCGACGAAAAGGTCACCGAAAACAAGGCCTACCAGCTGCAGGGCGACGAGGAGGAGATCGCGCAGATGACGGCGCAGGAAAAATCCGACGCCCTGCGCACCCAGCGCCTCAACGACGAGCAGAACCGCCAGTGGCGAAACAAGGCCATCTCCGACCCCTACGAGCCGGGCTCGGTCTTTAAGCTGATCACCGCTTCGGCGGCGCTGGATACCGGCAGCGTGACCCTCAACAGCAGCTTCTTCTGCCCCGGTTACCGCATCGTAGCCGACAACAAGATCCACTGCTGGAAGCGTACCAACGGCGGCCACGGCGCCGAGACCCTGACCCAGGCGGTCATGTGGTCCTGTAACCCGGCCTTCATCGACATCGGCCAGATGACCGGCGTCAGCAACTTCTCTACCTACTTTGACCGCTTCGGCCTCACCGACATTACCGGCATCGACCTGCCCGGTGAAGCGGAAAGTACCTACCACTCGGAAAAATCCATGGGTATCGCCGAGCTGAGTTCCAGCTCCTTCGGCCAGACCTTTAAAGTCACCCCGCTGCAGCTGATCACCGCCGTATCGGCGGCGCTCAACGGCGGCAACCTGATGCAGCCTTACATCGTTAAAGAGGTGCTGGACGCCGACAAAAACGTGGTGGAGACCTTCTCTCCCCAGGTGAAGCGCCAGGTCATCTCTCAGGAGACCTCCGAGACGGTGGGTTACCTGGGCTACATGGTTGTCCACGGCGAGGACGGCTCCGGCCGCAACGCCTACATCCCCGGCTACAAGACCGGCGGCAAGACTGGTACCTCCCAGAAGCTGGATAAATACCACCTGACCCCCGACGGCTACCGCGACGACTACGCCGACCGCTATCAGCTGTCCTACCTGGGCTTCGGCCCGGTGGAGGACCCGGAGGTAGCGGTGCTGGTCATGCTGGATGAGCCTACCGTCGGCAACGCCCAGTCTTCTACCATCGCGGCGCCGGTCGTCGGCGCCATCCTGGAGGATATCCTCCCCTATCTGGGCTACGAGGCCAACTACACCGAGGAAGAAAAGGAAGCCCAGGGCGAGGTGACGGTCGGTTCCTACCTGAACAACAAGCCCCACGAAGCCCAGAACCTGATCCGTACCGCTGGCCTCAAGACCGAGATCATCGGCAGCGGCCCGGCGGTCATCAAACAGATCCCCGAGCCGGGCACCAAGATTCCCTACGGCGGCAGCGTTATCCTCTACACCGATGAGACTGAGGCCAACTCCATGGTGGAGGTGCCGGATGTTATCGGCAAGACGGCGATCGAGGCAAACCAGATCCTCACCAACCGAAGCCTGAACCTGGAGATCGTCGGTCAGGACGAGGAGGGCGCTTCCACGGTGGTCGTGACCCAAGACCCGCCTGCCGGCACCGAGGTGGAGATCGGCTCCATCGTGACCATCCACTTCGAGCAGGCCCAGGAGGAAACCGCCGAAGAAGGGGAGGCCGGCGCGACGGCAGCTACTGTCCAAAGCGGCTCCGCTTCTTCCGGCAGCAGTTCTTCCTCCGCAGGCAGCTCATCCTCTTCCAGCAGCTCCTCCAGTAAGAAGGAGAACCAAAAGAAGGAGGAGGAAACTTCCTCCCTGCCGCTTCTGACCCCGTAAGCCAGAAAACGACAGGATCGACGGGACCCCGAGTAGTATCATGAAAAGGGGGCGCCGCGGCGTCCCCGAATCATGAGAAGAGGGGTGTCCCATCTGCGGCTTGAGCAACGGTTTGATTTCCCCCCACAGTGGGGGACCGGACGCTAGGGCCCTGCGCCCCGCCTGCCCCGGACCTTGTGCAAGAAAGTGGTGGACAGCGTCCGAATCTGTGATATAATTACTGTGCTATCCCATGCGCCCGGAGAAGTTGTCACCTGGCGAGGGGAAAAGCGGAATCTTTATTTATGATTGGTGGTATCACGTTATGAGACCCATGACTGTGGGGGAAATAGCCAAGGCAGTGGGCAGCGAAAACCCGGCCCAGCTGGCAAACAATCTTCCCATTACTTCGATCACGACCGACTCCCGCCCGGTCAATGAGGACGGCGACCGGGACAGCTGCCTGTTTGTGGCGCTGCGGGGGGAAAACTTTGACGGGCACCGTTTTGTGCCGGTGGCGCTCAATACCAAGGCGGCCTTCGCTCTGGTGGACCAGGGCGACCCACAGGACCCGCGCCTGATCTTCTGCAAGGACACCGAGCAGGGCTTTTTGGACCTGGCCGGTTATTACCGCAGCAAATTCCACCCCAAGGTCGTGGGCATTACCGGAAGTGTGGGCAAGACTACCACCAAAGAGATGATCGCTCAGGTGCTTTCCGCCCAGTTTAAGACCCTCAAGACCCAGGGCAACCTGAATAACCGGGTGGGCCTGCCCAAGACCCTCTTTAACCTGGACGAGACCTACGAGGCGGCCGTCATCGAAATGGGGATGAACCACTTCGGCGAGATCGCCGATATGACCCGCCGGGCCCGCCCGGACATCGGCGTCATCACCAACGTGGGCATCTCCCATGTGGAGTTTTTAGGAAGCCGGGAAGGCATCCTCAAGGCGAAACTGGAGATGCTGGAAGGGATGCAGCCCGGTTCTCCGCTGATCCTCTGCGGCGACAACGACCTGCTGCGCCAGGTGAAGGACGACCGCTTCCACATTATGACTTACGGTATCCTGAACACCGCCTGCGACGTCCGGGGCACCCAGATCCGCGCCTGCCAGGGCAAGACCTCCTTCCACATCCTGTGGGAGGGCAAGGACCTGCCAGCGGTGATCCCCACCTTCGGCGAGCACAACGTCCTCAACGCTCTGGCGGCCTTTGCGGTGGGTATCCAGTGCGGCATGGAGCCCCACGTTATCGTGGAGGCGCTGGCCACCTACAAACCCGCCGGCATGCGCCAGAAGGTGGTCCGTCACAACGATATCCAGGTGGTGGAGGACTGCTACAACGCCGGTCCCGACTCGATGATCGCCGCCATCAAGGCCTTCGGCGAGATGTCTCCGCTGGAAGGCGGCCGCAAGATCTTTGTTATGGCGGATATGCTGGAACTGGGGGACTACTCCAAGCAGTGCCACCGGCAGGTCGGCCAGGAGGCCGCTGCCCACGGGCTGGACGTGATCCTCTGCTACGGCCCGGAATCCCAAGAGACCGCCGAGGCGGCCCGGGAGGCCGACCAGCGCTGCGATGTGCGCCACTTTATGGATAAGGAATCGCTGATCCGCGCGCTGCTGCTCAGTGTCCGCAAAGGGGACACCATCTGGTTTAAAGGCAGCCGCGGCATGAAGCTGGAGGAGGTTATCTCCCGGCTGTATGAAAAATTCTAACCCTCTCAAAGAGGACCCTGCCGCCCGGCGGCGCGCCGACGGCAGGGCAAAACGAAAGGATGATCAAGCATGAATACCGTCAGCCTGTTGGTCACAGCCGCGGCTGGATTTTTGATTTCTTCGCTGCTGGGGCTGTGGCTCATTCCCTTTTTGCGCCGGCTGCACTACGGTCAGACCATTTTGGAGATCGGCCCCTCCTGGCACAAAAAGAAACAGGGCACCCCGACTATGGGCGGCATCATGTTCATTGTAGGCAGCGTGCTGGCCGTGACCATCGGCTGCTGCACCCGCTATCTTTCCCAGGGCTTCCAAAACGCCGACTGGGTGGGCTTTTTGTACCTGGTGTGCGGGGTGGCTATGGCGCTGGCTTTGGGCGCTATGGGCTTTGCCGACGACTACATCAAGGTGGTCAAAAAGCAGAACCTGGGCCTGCGCCCCATGCAGAAGATCGTAGCCCAGGTGGCGATCGCCGTGCTGTTTTTGGCGGCGCAGCAGCTGTTTGACCCGGGCACCAGCACCTTCATCCCCTTTATCGGGACGGTGGACCTGGGGGTCTTTTACTACCTGCTCATGCTGTTTTTGCTCATCGGCGTGCCCAACGCGGTCAACCTGACCGACGGCATCGACGGCCTGTGCGGCTCGGTGACCTTTGTGGCGTCCTTGGGCTTTATGATCCTGGCAGCGATGCTGGCTATGCCGGAGATGAACCTGCTGGCGGCGGCGCTGGCTGGTTCCTGCCTCGGGTTTTTGATGTGGAACTTCCACCCGGCCAAGGTGTTCATGGGCGATACCGGCTCCATGTTCCTGGGCGGGATGGTTATGGCGCTGGCAGTGGGCCTGCGGATGCCGGTGATCCTGCTGTTTATCGGCTTCATCTACATGGTGGAGACCCTTTCGGTCATCATGCAGGTCACCAGCTTCAAGCTCACCGGCAAGCGCATCTTTAAGATGAGCCCCATCCATCACCACTTTGAGATGTCCGGCTGGAGCGAGGTGAAGATCGTAGCGGTCTTCTCCGCGGTGACCTTCCTGGGCTGCCTTGTGGCAGTGGGAGCAGTGTGGCTGCAGCTTGCGTCCCGGTAGGGGAATAACCACCGGCAGACGGCGCATACTTTCTTTGTGTGCGCCCCAAAAAATCGGCAGAAAGGAGGAACATTATGGCCCGCATGACCCGAACCCGTACCCGGAGCACCTCGGCCCCGGGCCGGATCGACCCCTGGTTCCTCATTACCGGGCGGTTTGATATGCCGTTTCTTTTGCTGACCCTGGCACTGCTCGCCATCGGACTGATCATGATGTTCTCCGCCAGCTATGCCCGTGCCTATTACGATTGGGAAAACAGCTTTTATTACATCGCCCGCCAGCTGACCTTCGCGGTGGTGGGGGTGGTGGCCATGCTGGTGGCCTCCTTCCTCAACTACGACAAGCTGAAGATGCTCTCCTGGCCGCTGTACGGCATCTCCATCGTGCTGATCCTGGCTTGCTACCTGTTTGAGCCCATCAACGGCGCGAAGCGGTGGATCCCTCTGGGCTTCACCAGCTTCCAGCCGTCGGAGATCGGTAAATTTGCGCTGATCGTGCTGTTCGGCACCCTCATGAGCGACCAGGCGGACAAAATGAAGGACTTTAAGCTGGGTACCTTGCGGTATCTGGTGCTGTTTGGCGCCATGGCGATCTGCGTCGTGTTCCAGCCGCACCTTTCGGCAACGGTGCTCATGGCCTGCATCACCATCGTCATGATGTTTGTAGGCGGCTCCAAGATCCGTCATCTGGTGGCGCTGGGCGGCGCCGCAGTGGGCGGCGCGGCGGTGCTGCTCCCGGTGTTCAGCACCTTCCTGTCGGATAAATTCTCCCACGTGTTGGTGCGTCTGACCTACTGGCTGCAGCCCTTTTCCACCAACGACCCCGGCGCCTACCAGACCCAGCAGTCGCTGCTGGCCATCGGTTCGGGCGGCTTTTTGGGGGTCGGGCTGGGCGACTCCCGCCAAAAGCACCTGTACCTGCCGGAGGTGCAGAACGACTTCGTCTTCGCTATCGTCTGCGAGGAGCTGGGCTTTGTGGGAGCGGTGATCGTGGTGGTGCTCTTTGCCATGCTGGTATGGCGCGGCTTTACCATCGCCATGCGGGCCAAGGACCGCTTCGGCTGCCTGCTGGCTTTGGGTATCACCGTACAGGTCGGCATCCAGGCGATCCTCAACATCGCCGTAGTGACCAACCTGGTCCCCAACACCGGCATTTCGCTGCCGCTGTTTTCCTACGGCGGCACCTCGCTGATGATGATCCTAGGCGAGCTGGGGATCGTGCTGGCGGTATCCCGCCAGAGTAAATACGAAAAAGACTGACCAGAGAGAGGGGACAGCATATGAAGATCCTATTTGCCTGCGGCGGCACCGGCGGGCACATCAACCCCGCTATTGCGATAGCAAGCTACATCCGCCAGCGGGACCCGAAGGCCCAGATCCGGTTTGCGGGCAATCCCAAGGGGATGGAGGCGCGGCTGGTACCGGCGGCGGGCTTTGACTTTGCCCCCATCGTCCTCAAAGGCTTCCAGCGGCGGCTGACCTGGTATAACGTCAAGTACAACCTGTCGTCGCTCTTTTACCTGACCACCGCCTCGGCCCGCTCCGAGAAGCTTATCGAGGACTTCGGGCCGGATTTGGTCATCGGTACCGGCGGCTACGTCAGCGGGCCTATCCTGCGCAAGGCGGCCAAAATGGGCATCCCCACCCTGACCCACGAGCAGAACGCCTTCCCCGGCGTCACCACCAAGCTCCTGTCCCGCTATGTGGACAAGATCTTGCTGGCGGTACCGGAGGCGCAGGAGCATCTGGACCCCAAAGGGGAATATACCGTGGTGGGCAACCCCATCCGGGAGAGCATCCTTTTTGCCGACCGCCAGGCGGCCCGGGCCAAGCTGGGCCTGCGGGAGGGGCAGGTGTGCATCGTCTCCTTCGGCGGAAGCCAGGGCGCTCAGAAGCTCAACGAAGCGGTGGCCGACCTGATGGCCTGGCACTGTGCCCCGGCCCAGAAGATGGAGCTTTACCACATCCACGCTACCGGCATGTACGGGGTGGAGGACTTCCCGGTGATGCTCCGGCAGCGCGGGGTGGAACCCAGCGAACACAAAAACCTGGATATCCGGGAGTACATCAAAGATATGGACGACTGCCTGGCGGCGGCGGACCTGGTCATCGGCCGGGCCGGCGCGCTGACCCTTTCCGAGCTGGAAGCAGCGGGGCGGGCGTCTATCCTGATCCCGTCGCCCAACGTGGCGGCCAACCACCAGTACCACAATGCCATGGTGCTGGCCCGCCGGGAAGCGGCGGTGGTCATCGAGGAAAAGGACCTGACCGGCGAGCGCATCTGCCGGGAGGTGGAGGCCCTGGTGAAGGACCCCCAGCGGCTGCGTCAGCTGGGCCAGAACGCCCAGAGTTTGGCCATCGTGGACGCAAACCAGCGTATCTACGCTCAGATCCAGTCCCTGATGACGTCGAAACAATCGTAAGACCCAGGCGGCCTTGCCTTGAAAAAGGGGGCCGCCTGTTCGCATAACCGGCCCCCACCGGCCGGAAGGCGGATTTTGCCCGCCCGAACCCATTTCCCTCCAACCGCATAGGATGCTTCTGTACAGCTCCTTTTGGGGCGAGTCTTTACACCAAGCACAGCCCCAGGACCGGACGGCTGGCGCCATGCGGAAAGGATGGAATACGATGGAGCGTGAACGGTACATAATCGACGGCGGCAGAAAACTGGAAGGGGTCATGGAGGTCCACGGGGCCAAAAACGCGGCGCTGCCCATCTTGGCGGCTTCGCTGCTGTGTGACCGGTGCCGTCTGTATAACTGCCCGCATCTTTCGGATGTGGAAGCGGCCTGCCACATCTTGGAGCACCTGGGCTGCCGGGTGCGCTGGGAAGGGGAGGCTTTGGAGGTGGAGACCGGCAGTACCCTTTGCGGGGAGATCCCCGACCCGCTCATGCGGGAGATGCGCTCCTCCATCGTCTTTTTGGGGGCGATTTTGGCCCGGTGCCGCCGGGCGCGCCTTTCCTTCCCCGGCGGCTGTGAGCTGGGTCCCCGGCCCATCGATCTGCATCTGGACGGCCTGCGCCGCCTGGGGGCGGTGATCCGGGAGGAGGGCGGCTGCCTGGAGTGCGAGACGCCGGACGGCCTGCACGGTGCGGCCATCACGCTGCCGTTTCCCAGCGTGGGGGCCACCGAAAACATCATGCTGGCCGCCTGCGCCGCCCAGGGGGAGACCATCCTCTACAACGCCGCCCGGGAGCCGGAGATCGCCGACCTGGCGGGCTTCCTCAACACCTGCGGCGGGCAGGTGGAGCTGGGCGCCGACGGCACCATCCGCATCCAGGGGGGACGCTCCTTCCCCGGAGGCAGCTACCGGGTGATCCCCGACCGCATCGTCACCGTCACCTACCTGTGCGGCTGCGCCGCCGCCGGGGGAGAGATCCAGCTGGAAGGGGCCCGTCCCCAGCAGCTGCGGGCGGTGATCCCCATTTTGGAGCAGATGGGCTGCCGGCTGGAATGCCGGGGCAGCACCATCCGTATGCAGCGCACCGGTCCGCTGCGGGCCGGCGGCAACATCACCACCATGCCCTACCCGGGCTTTCCTACCGATGCCCTGGCGCCGGTGATGGCGGTGGCGGCTTCCGCCCAGGGGACCACCGTCTTTGTGGAGAATATCTTCCAAAACCGCTTCAAGCAGGCCGAAGAGCTGGCCCGCATGGGAGCGGATATCCGCACCGAAGGGCGCATCGCCGTGGTGCGGGGGGTGCCGCAGCTTTCCGGCGCCCAGGTGCGCTGTACCGACCTGCGGGGCGGCGCGGCGCTGGTGGTGGCGGCCTTGGGCGCCAAAGGGCGCACCGAGGTACAGGAGATCCGCCACATCCTGCGCGGATACGAAAACCTGGACCGGGCCTTTGCCCGGGTGGGGGCCAGCATCCGTCTGGCATAAGCCCCCAGGACGCAGAAAACGCTTGTCAGACAAGTAAAGGAGAAGTCTATGTCCCAGCCTACCCAAACCCAATCCAACGCCCCACGGCGGAGCAAAGCGGCCCGCAAGGCGCGAAGCTACACCCTGCACTACATCCTGCTGGTGATCTTCTGCGCGGCGGTGGCGCTGGTGCTGTGCTACACGGTGTTCTTCAAGGTGCAGAAGATCCAGGTGGAGGGCTGTACCTACTACAACGAGCAGGAGGTCATCGACCTGGTGGGGGTCAAAAAGGGCGATAAGCTCATGGAGGTCAGCGTCTCGGCGGCGCAAAAGCAGGTGACCAGCAAGCTGCCGTTCATCCGCGACGTGAAGATCCGCCGCAAATTCCCCACGACCCTGGTCATTGAGGTGGTGGAGGAGGACCTGATGGGCGCCGCCTACACCGAGGACGGCTACGCCATGCTGTCCACCACCGGTAAAGTTATGATGACCGGCGTCACCGACCTGCCGGATAACCTGCCGGTGGTCTTCGGGTTGGAGGAATACCCCTTTGAGGAAAACGAGTATGTGCTGGAGACCGACCCGGAGATCCTGCCCAAGGACCGGCAGCTGCTGCCGCAGATCACCTCGCTGCAGGAGGTGGAGGCGGCGCTGACCGCTTTGGAGATGAACGGCGCCGACTACATCGACGTTACCAGTGAATACAACATCACCATGCTTTATGATGGGCGCCTGCTGGTGAAGCTGGGTACCCCCTACGAGATGGAACAGAAGCTCAACTTCCTGAAAAAGGGCCTGGAAAACTACCAAGGCCAGTTCGACGCCTTCCAAAACTTTGAGGGCGAGGTGGACCTGACCAACGCTACCGAGATGCGTACCCGCGAGCAGGACATCGACCGCATCAAGGACCCACGCATCGACCAGCGTCCGGAGCACGAGCCGGTGGTGCCCGAAGAGGAGGAGACCGGCGAGGAGGAAGAGCCGGAGACCGAGACCGGAGAGACTGCCCAGGAGCCGGAGAACCCGGATACCGAGCAGGCCGCCGGTTCGGACACCGAAGGGGAGACCGCAGACGGTGAGGACAGCGGCGAGACCGCCCAGCCGGAGGCCGGGGACACGGACGCTCCCGCCGGGGAGCAGCCCCAGGCCCAGACAGCGGACAGCGGGGAAGAGCCCAAGGAGGAGTCCTCCCAGGAGGAGGCCCCCGCTTCCCAGACACAGCAGTCCGCTCCGGTGGACATGGACAGCCTGCCGCTTTTGAGCCCGTGATGGTCTGTGGGCCGGATGGATATTCCTTTCCAGCGGGCAAAAGCCCCGGTTGGAAAAAACTTTTTGCACATTTGCGCTTTTCCGGCCCAAAATCCATTGAAAAAATAGTGAAAATCTGATAGATTATTATATGTACATATCCTGCGAAAGAGTCCCATTTGTTGGAATTGGGATTTTTTGAGATCGCAGGGGCCGGAGGACCGGCCGCTTCTCTTGAAAATCTGCGCGGGCTAGCATGCTTGTTTAAAATAGGAGGACGGAAAGATGTCAAACTTTGAGCTGGATCTGGAGAACGAAAAGGACGTAACCATAAAGGTGGTAGGCGTCGGCGGAGGCGGCGGCAACGCGGTCAACCGCATGATCGAAAGCGGGATGGCCGGTGTCGAGTTCATCTCCATCAATACCGATGCGCAGGCCCTGCGCAACTCCAAAGCGACCGAAAAGATCGTGATCGGCGATAAGCTGACCAAAGGCCGCGGCGCCGGCGGCAACCCGGAGAGAGGCCAGAAAGCAGCCGAGGAAAGCCGGGACGAGATCGCTGCTGCTATCAAAGGCTGCCAGATGATCTTCATCGCAGCTGGTATGGGCGGCGGTACCGGTACCGGTGCTGCCCCGGTGGTGGCACAGGTGGCCAAGGAGCAGAACATCCTGACCGTCGGTATCGTCACCAAGCCCTTCGAGTTTGAAGGCAAAAAGAGAATGGAACAGGCCGAAAAGGGTATCGCCATGCTCAAGGACAACGTAGACGCGCTGGTCGTCATCCAGAACGAGCGCCTGCGTCTGGTCTCGGAGACCAAGATCACCCTGCTCAACGCCTTTATCGAGGCCGACAACGTGCTCAAACACGGCGTACAGAGCATCTCTGACCTGATCTACACCCCGGGTCTCATCAACCTGGACTTCGAGGACGTCTGCCAGATCATGCGCGGCGCCGGCAACGCTCACATGGGCGTGGGCCGCGCCAGCGGCAAGGACAAGGCGGAGATCGCAGCCAAAGCGGCTATCTCCTCTCCGCTGCTGGAGTCCTCCATCGACGGCGCAGAGCGCGTGATCCTCAACATCACCGCTCCCTCCGATATCGAACTGGACGAGGTCAACCTGGCTGCCGATATGATCCGCTCCTGCGCGCATCCGGACGTCAACCTGATCTTCGGTGTGGCCTTCGACGACAGCCTCAACGACGAGATGGTGGTTACCGTCATCGCTACCGGCTTCGAACCGGACAAGAACTTCGATATTCCCGACTACCGGGTGAAATCCAACGGCAGCAAAGCCGACGCCTCCAAGGCCGACGCCCAGCAGCCCAAGGAGCCGGAAGAGGATGTGGAGCCCTTCGATATTATGTCCATCTTCGGCAGAAGATAACAAAACAAGCGTTTATCGCCCCTGGTCCTCCGAGGACCGGGGGCGTTTTTCCTGTCCGCGGCTTTTACCGAATGTAGCTAAAATATGGAGATGGTATTTGTGGAAAAAAGCGTTTGTGTTTTGGGAGCAAAGCAGGTATAATGGTAGATGTAATAATGCGGGCGGCGGGTTTCGGGCCTTCTGCGCGGGGCCGATGAAGCTGTACCTTCCGCCACGCCTGCGCAGGCAGCTCCCTGCGCTCCTTTGGGGGCCGGGATAAGAAAGGAATGTTTGAGATGAAAGCATTTGATACCGTAAACAAGGTTGAGCTGGAGGTCACCAAAGAGAGCCTCATCCAGCTGATGAGAGACGGCAGACAGGTCGACTTCGTTCTTCCTGCTCCGGTAACCGACAGCGACGGCTACCTGACCTGGGACGTAGAATACTGGTCCACCGTGGACGACAGAAGATTCGTCCGCACCTACTCCCTGGAAGGCCGTATGCTGCGCGAGCACTGCCAGTACAACATCTATGATATGGATACCGAGTTTGACCTGAACAAGGCAAAAGAGATCCGCATCAGCTAAGTTTTTCTGCAAAACAAAAGCGGCGCCGTTTGTTATAAAACGGCGCCGCTTTTCTCTATGTTTGAGGGCAAAAAAATGCCGGCCAAAACGGCCGGCACAGGCTGCGGATTAGAAGCCGCGCATAGCGGACTGGATATCGATGCCCATACGGGAGAAGGCAGCGGTGATCTTCTGGTGGGTCAGTTCCACGTCCCGGCGCTTCTGGGTCATCTGGGCGGGGGTCAGGCCCTTCTCAAAGCGGCTGCGCTCGGCTTCCGGCTTTTTCATGTCGGCGATGAGGAAGTTGAGGCCCACGTAAATGGCCTTGAGTTCGTTGGCGGTGAAGTTCTGCTGGGGCTGTTTGAGCTGCTCGCGGGCGCTGAGCAGGTCCTCCAGGTTCTGGCGGGCGTTTTCCTCGGAAACCTGCTCGAACTTACCGGCCTCCAGGAAGCCGCGGATGTCCTCTTCCAGCAGCTCCAGGCCCTGGGCGATGGCGTAGATATCCGGCTCGTAAAGGGCGTTGTCGGTGGAAGCCCGTTTAATATTGCATTTCATCTTGAATCATCCTTTCAAAGCGGTAAAAAAGCGCCGGCAGGGGGCGCGTTTTGTCTTATGATAGCATATTTTCCCCCGCAGCACAACCAAAAACCCGCAAAATCAGCCGCAAAATCGCCCTTCCCAGACGGCAAATTTTGTGAAACGCCTTGCATCCTGGGGCAGAATATACTATAATGAGCTGAACCCCACGCGGCGCGCCTTTGGCACCAGCGCCGACTTTTTTGAAGGAGGAAACACCATGCAAAGGGTAGAATTGAGAAACCTTTCCGCCAGTGCCGCAGAGTATGCGGACCGTGAGATCACGGTGGCCGGTTGGGTAAGAACCATCCGCACTTCCAAGCATCTTGGATTTATTGAGCTGAACGACGGTACTGCATTCCAGAATCTGCAGATCGTTTTTGAGGACAGCAAGGTCAATAATTTCAATGAGGTCGGCAAGCTGAACGTGGGTGCAGCCATCGTGGTAAAAGGTCAGGTCATCCTGACCCCCGAGGCAAAACAGCCCTATGAACTGCACGCCCAGGAGATCCTGGTGGAGGGCGCCTCCACCCCGGACTATCCCCTGCAGAAAAAACGCCACTCGGTGGAATTTCTGCGCACCATCGCTCACCTGCGTCCCCGCACCAACACCTTCAGCGCCGTTTTCCGCGTGCGCTCGGTAGCGGCTTTCGCTATCCACAAGTTCTTTAACGAGCGGGGCTTCATCTACGCCCACACTCCGCTGATCACCGGCAACGACTGCGAAGGCGCCGGCGAGATGTTCCAGGTAACCACCCTGGATCTGAACAACCCGCCTCGCTGCGAGGACGGCTCCATCGACTACAGCCAGGACTTCTTCGGCAAGAAGACCGCCCTCACCGTGTCCGGCCAGCTGCAGGGCGAGTGCATGGCCATGGCCTTCTCCAACATCTACACCTTCGGCCCCACCTTCCGGGCCGAGCGCTCCTACACCGCCCGCCACGCTGCGGAGTTCTGGATGATGGAGCCGGAGATCGCCTTCGCCGACCTGACCGACATGATGGATCTGGCCACCGATATGCTCAAGTACGTCTTCTCCTACGTCATGGAGCAGTGCCCCAACGAGATGGCCTTCTTTAACCAGTTCTACGACAAGGGCCTGCTGGAGCGCCTGCAGCGCATCGTCGATTCCGACTTTGCCCGCATCACCTACACCGAGGCCATCGAGATCCTGGAAAAGGTCAAAGACCGCTTCGAGTACCCGGTATACTGGGGCTGCGACCTGCAGACCGAGCACGAGCGCTACCTGACCGAGGAAGTGTACCAGAAACCGGTGTTCGTCACCGATTACCCCAAGGAGATCAAAGCCTTCTACATGCGCCTCAACGACGACGAGCGCACCGTCGCCGCAGCCGACCTGCTGGTTCCCGGCATCGGCGAGATCATCGGCGGCAGCCAGCGTGAGGAGCGTATGGACGTGCTCACCCGCCGCATGGCAGAACTGGGCCTCAAGGAAGAGGACTACGGCTTCTACCTGGATCTGCGCCGTTACGGCGGCTGCCGTCACGCGGGCTTCGGCCTGGGATTTGAGCGCCTGATTATGTACATCACCGGCGTTTCCAACATCCGCGACGTCCTGCCCTTCCCCCGTACCACCGGTTCGGCGGAATTCTAAACCAAAACAGCCTGCGGGCCTTCCCAAACGGGAGGGTCCGCTTTTTTGCGCGGCGGGCCATCCTGCCCAAAAGCGGCGGGGGATTTTCTACCGGCGGCTGGTTGCATCCCGGGGCAAAATCCTCTAAACTGAAAGGGTAGAGCAGCCGACCCAAAGGGTCGAGCAAGGAGGAAGGACCATGGAACTGCAAGAATTGACCGCCTGGGTCCAGACGCTGGACAAGGAGTTTGCCCCCATCCGGGAGGCGGCGCGGGAGCTGGTATCGGCTCGCCCGCACCAGGAGTGCCTGGAACTTGCCATGGAGTGGTATCAGCAGGAGCCCTACCAGCTGCGGCAGCTGGCGGTATATGTGATGGGGGAGCTGGCGGCCCAGTACCCGTCGGTGCTGGACTACCTGCGGGAGCAGGTGAGCCTGGACCCCAACTGGAAGGTGCAGGACGACCTGGCTCGGGCGTTTGACCGGTACTGCAAGCTGACCGGCTACGAAAAGGCCCTGCCGGAGATCCAGTGGTGGATGAGCCACCCACGGGCCACGGTACGGCGGGCGGCGGCGGAGGGGCTGCGGGTTTGGACCTCCCGGCCGTATTTCAAACAAAATCCCCAGCTGGCGGTGGAGATGCTGGCCGCCCTGCGGGAGGACGAAAGCGACCGGGTGCGCCGCTCGGTGGGCAGCGCCCT
Organism: Oscillospiraceae bacterium; assembly: GCA_019423755.1. Taxonomy (GTDB): domain Bacteria; phylum Bacillota; class Clostridia; order Oscillospirales; family Ruminococcaceae; genus Negativibacillus. Next base: position 14,503 of record JAHZAU010000018.1, on the reverse strand, counting down.
GGGGGACATAGGCCGCAAGCACCCGGAGGTGGTGCGGCAGGAGATTTCCCGCTGGGACGATAGCGACCCGCGGCAGCAGGCGGTGCAGAAGCTGGCTGCAAAATATCTGCCGCCGGAGCTGTCCGAGAAAGATGCCCAAAACGATTGACTTTTTTTGTGCGGATTGATAGACTGTTAAGGTATGAGACCGGGCGGACAAGCCGGGTCTCGGGTATGAAACAAGTGGATTCCGATGATTGGAGGTCGACCCCATGAGCAACAACGTTTACGAAAGCCCCTTCTGCTCCCGGTACGCCAGCCCGGAGATGCAGTACATCTTCTCCCCGGACAAGAAGTTTAAAACCTGGAGAAGACTTTGGATCGCCCTGGCACGGGCGGAAAAAGAGATGGGCCTTTCCATCACCGACCAGCAGATCGCCGAGCTGGAGGCACACAAGGACGACATCAACTACGAGGTGGCCAAAGAAAGAGAAAAACTGGTCCGCCACGATGTGATGAGCCATGTTTACGCCTACGGCTGCCAGTGCCCCAACGCCAAAGGTATCATCCACCTGGGCGCCACCAGCTGCTATGTGGGGGACAACACCGACATCATCATCATGCGCGACGCCCTGCACCTGGTCAAACGCAAGCTGGTCAACGTCATCGCCATGCTGGCCCGCTTTGCCGACCAGTATAAGGAGATGCCGTGCCTGGCTTACACCCACCTGCAGCCGGCCCAGCTGACCACCGTGGGCAAACGCGCCACCCTGTGGATCAACGACCTGCTCATGGACTACCACGAACTGGACCACCGCATCGCTTCTCTGAAGCTGCTGGGCTCCAAGGGCACCACCGGCACCCAGGCCAGCTTTATGGAGCTGTTTGAGGGCGACGAGGAGAAGATCCGCCGGGTGGAACAGTCCATCGCCCGGGAGATGGGCTTTGAGGAGGTCTATCCCGTTTCCGGCCAGACCTACTCCCGCAAGGTGGACTACTATGTGCTTTCGGTGCTCAGTGCCATCGCTCAGTCTGCCAGCAAATTCTCCAACGATATGCGCATCCTGCAGAACTTCAAGGAGATGGAAGAGCCCTTTGAGAAGAACCAGATCGGCTCTTCCGCCATGCCCTATAAGCGCAACCCCATGCGCTCCGAGCGCATCACCTCTCTGGCCCGCTATGTGATGACGGTGGAGCTCAACCCCGCCTTCACCGCTGCTACCCAGTGGTTCGAGCGCACCCTGGACGACTCCGCCAACAAGCGTATCGCCGTAGCGGAGGCCTTCCTGGGCGTAGACGCCATCCTCAACATCATGCTCAACGTCTGCGCCGAGCTGGTGGTCTACCCCAAGGTCATCCGCCAGCGGGTGATGAAGGAACTGCCCTTCATGGCTACCGAAAACATCATGATGAGCGCCGTGAAGAAGGGCGGCGACCGTCAGGTACTGCACGAGCAGCTGCGGGTCCATTCCCAGGCAGCGGCCCGGGTGGTCAAGGAAGAAGGCGGCGAAAACGACCTGATCGACCGCATCGTAGCCGACCCGCTGTTTAACCTGCGCCGCGAGGAGATCGAGGCGGTGCTGGACCCGGCCAACTTCACTGGCCGTGCGCCGCAGCAGGTGACCGCCTTCCTGCGGGAGTTCGTGGACCCGGTGCTGGAGGAAAACCGCGCCGTCCTGGGCGAACACGCCGAGCTGACCGTCTAACCAACATTTTTGCAAAAAGGTTAAAGCCCCCGGTCCGGGAACACCCCGGCCCGGGGGTTTTTGTGTCCAAAACCAGACCAGATTCCCCGTTCTGTGCAAAATGCCGTGTTTTACATTGACTTTTGGGGCGGTTTCCCATATAATAAGCTGGTATGATTGTCCCCAGGTCCAGCCTGCGGACAAGGAATTTTAAATCCGTCCGGGGCGGGGTAAGCTGCCTTGCGGGCGGAAATGCGTATTGGAGGATTGCAGATGAAACGAGTTGGAAAACCAGTGTTCGCCATCGTAGTGGTGATCCTGGCCCTCTTCAGCTATGCAGCGTTTTTCGGCATCAGCAACACCTACGGCGATGTGGAAACGGTGTACATCAAAGGCGCGGATGACATCCGCTGGGGCATCGACATCCGCGGCGGCGTGGATGTGACCTTCAGCCCCCCGGAAGGCTACGACGCCACCGAGGCCGAAATGTCCGCTGCCGAATCGGTCATCAAGACCCGTATGGTGAGCCAGAACATCACCGACTACGAGGTCTACACCGACCTGGACAACGACCGCATCATTGTTCGCTTCCCCTGGCGTTCCGATGAGACCGACTTCGACCCGGAGAAGGCCATCCAGGAGCTGGGCCGGACCGCGGAGCTGACCTTCCGTTATGATGTGCCCATGGATTCTGCCGGCCGGCTCATCGACAACGAGGAGGACATCGTCCTCACCGGCGCCGATGTAGAAAGCGCCGAGGTGGGCCTGTACAGCGAACAGACCGGCGGCGCAGCCAAACCGGTCGTCTCCCTGACCCTCAAGGACAGCGGCAAGGAGAAATTCGCCGAGGCGACCCAGAAACAGATCGGCAAACAGATCTCCATCTGGATGGACGATGAGCTGATCTCCGCCCCGGTGGTCAACACCGCTATCACCGACGGCAAAGCGGTCATCGAGAACATCGAAAGCACCGAGGCTGCCGTACAGCTGGCAAACCAGATCAACGGCGGTGCGCTGCCCTTCGAGCTGGTGACCCAGAACTATAAGACCATCTCGCCCACCCTGGGTGAGGGCGCTAAGGAGGCCATGGTCCTGGCCGGCGCAGTGGCCTTTGCCATCATCGCGGTCTTTATGATCCTGTACTACCGCCTGCCCGGTTTTGTGGCAGTGATCGCTCTGGTAGGCCAGCTGGCCGGCACCATTGCCGCCAACACCGGCTTCTTCCCGCTGCTGCCCTCCTTCACCCTGACCCTACCGGGTATCGCCGGTATCATCCTGGGCCTGGGCTTCGGCGTGGACGCCAACATCATCTCCGCCGAGCGTATCCGTGAGGAGATCCGCACCGGAAAAGGCCTGGATACCGCCATTCAGTCCGGTTTCAAAAACGCCTTCTCCGCCATCTTCGACAGTAACATCACCGTGGTGTTCATTGCCGTTATCCTCATGGGCGTATTTGGCCCGCCGGACAGCCTCTTTGCTGTGCCCTTCAACTTCCTGTTCTCCTGGATGGGTCTGGGCACCGCCACCACCGGCTCCATCTACTCCTTCGGCTACACCCTGCTGGTGTCCATCATCCTCAACTTCCTCATGGGCGTACTCAGCTCTCGTCTGATGCTGCGCTCCCTGGCACGGTTTAAACCCTTCCGCAAGGCATGGCTCTATGGAGGTGACAAGTAATGTTCGATTTTGTAGGCAAAAGAAAGACCTTCTTCTCCATCTCCGTGGCGCTTATTGTCCTGGTGGGCGTGCTGACGCTGGTCATCGGCCCCAAGCTGGACATTCAGTTTAAAGGCGGCTCCATCGCCACCTATTCCTACACCGGCGAGCTGGACAAAGACCAGTTTGAGCAGGTAGTGGAAGAACAGACCCAGACCAAGGTGACCCTGCAGCAGCAGGAGAACACCGTGACCGGCCAGAAGAGCCTGGTGGTGACCCTTTCCTCCAACGAGGGCATGGGCACCGAGGAGCAGGCCGCTCTGCTGGACGCCCTGCAGGCCGCTTTCCCCGATAACGGGATCTCCGCCGAGGACGTCAACAACGTCGACCCGGTTATGGGTCAGGAATTCCTGAAAAAGTGCGTGGTGGCCATCGTCTTTGCGTCGGTGATCATGATCGTTTACATCGGCTTCCGCTTCCGCAAGATCGGCGGTACCTCCGCTGGTGTGGTAGCGGTCATCGCCCTGCTGCATGACGTAGTCATCGCTTACGGCTCCTTCCTCATCTGCGGCTTTGCCATCAACGACAACTTCATCGCGGTGGTGCTGACCATCCTCGGTTACTCCATCAACGATACCATCGTTATCTACGACCGTATCCGTGAAAACGAGCGGTACGAGAAGAACATGCCGCTGCCGGAACTGGTGAACAAGAGCATCAACCAGTGCCTGCGCCGCACCATCACCACCTCCGCTACCACCGCGGCAGCCCTGCTGTCCATCTGCGTGGTGGCCCAGATGGCAAACGTCACCTCCATCATGACCTTCGCTATCCCCATGATGGTGGGCGTGCTCTCCGGCCTGTACTCCTCTGTGTTCCTCTCCGGCCCGCTGTGGGTTTGGTGGCAGGAGCGCAAGGCGCAGAAGGCCCAAGAGGAAAAATTCAAAAAGAAAGCCTAATGCCGTCCTTGGCAGTCGGGCTGCTTGCCGCCGGTGGGCCTCGCTTTGGGGCCGGCCGGCGGCTTTTTCTTGGATTTTCCTGGAATGGAACTGGGCGGAAATGGAAACGGCAGTTTGAGAAAATTTTCACGGATTTTCCGTTTTCCGGGCCTGCGGTACTGTAAAATGTAGCGATTGACCGGGAAAAACCGGGATGGTATAATAGACGGGTGTTTTGGGCGGGGTGCCGCCCGAAGTGGAAAAAACCATGCGAAAGGATGATTTGGAATGATCACAGCCATCAGCGGAATCAACTGGGGAGACGAGGGAAAGGGCAGAATGGTGGACCTTCTGTCCCAGGAGTATGATATTGTCGTCCGGTACCAGGGCGGAAACAACGCCGGCCATACCGTCATCAACCCGCAGGGGACCTTTGTGCTGAACCTGCTGCCTTCCGGCATCCTGCGTGCCGACGTGGTCAACGTCATGGGCAACGGCATGGTCATCGACGTGGAGCATCTGTGCAAGGAGGCTGGACGCCTGCGGGATGGCGGCGTGTCCATCACTCCCGAGCATCTGAAGATCAGCGACCGCGCGCCCATCTGCTTCCCCTACGACGTGCAGCAGGACTGCAGCGAGGAGGAGCGCCTCAAGGACGCCAAGTACGGCTCCACCCGCCGGGGCATCGCACCGGTATACGGCGATAAATACATGAAGAAATCCATCCGCATGGGCGAGCTGCTGGACAGTCCCGAAGCTCTGCGGGCCCACCTGGAAAGCGTGGTGGAATGGAAAAACCTCATGCTGGAAAAGGGCTACGGCGGCAAGGCGATCTCGGCCGACGAGATGTGGGACTGGCTCATGACCTACGCCATGCCCTGGAAGGACTACATCTGCGACGTAGGCGAGTACCTGGACGAGCAGGCAGCTGCCGGCAAGAACATCCTCTTTGAGGCCCAGCTGGGCGCCCTGCGGGATATCGACTTCGGCATCTATCCCTTTACATCCTCTTCCTCCACCATCGCGGCCTATGCGCCCATCGGCGCCGGTATCCCCAACCGCAAGCTGGACAAGGTTATCGGCATCATGAAGGCCTACTCCACCTGCGTGGGCGAAGGCCCCTTCACCGCCGAGATGTTCGGCGACGAGGCCGAGGAGCTGCGCAAGGCCGGCGGCGAATACGGCGCGGCTACCGGCCGTCCCAGACGGGTAGGCGGCTTTGACGTGCTGGCTTCCCGCTACGGCGTGCGGATGCAGGGCGCAGACGAACTGGCCCTGACCAAAATGGACGTATTGTCCTACCTGGACCGCATCCCGGTGTGCGTCGGCTATACCCTGGACGGCAAGGAGCTGAAAAGCTTCCCGGTGGGCGAGCGTCTCGACCGCGCTAAACCGGTCTATACCTACCTGCCCGGCTGGAAGAAGGACATCTCCGGCTGCCGCAGCATGGCCGAGCTTCCCAAGGAAGCAGCGGACTACATCCACTACCTGCAGGAGCAGGTGGGCTGCCCCATCCGCTATATCTCGGTCGGTCCCGAGCGCGAACAGTACTTCATCGCAGAATAAACCAATAACGACAAAAAAGGCTCCCTGCCGTGCGGCAGGGAGCCTTTTTGACGTTTCGGGAAAGGGGAGGGGCTAGATCACTTCCCGGGCGTGACGGTTGGCGTGGCAGCCCAGGACTACCGCTACCGGCAGGCAGGAAGCGTGGGTGGGGTAGGTGAGGATATTCACAGCAATGGCGGTGACGGTGCCTCCCAGACCGGCGGGGCCGACGCCCAGGCGGTTGACCCGGTCTAAGATCTCGCTTTCCAGGTCGGTGTAGTAGAGCTTGCGGTTGTAGGTGAACAGGTCGCGGCAGAGGGCCTTCTTCGCCAGGGTGGTGCACATCTCCAGGTTGCCGCCGATGCCCATACCGATGACCAGCGGCGGGCAGGACACGCCCTTGCTCTGCTCCACACACTGCAGCACGAAGCGGATGATCTCCTCCCGGCTGGCGGTGGGCAGGAACATCTTCACCTGGCTGGCGTTTTCGCCGCCAGCGCCCTGGGGGATGACCGTCAGGGTCAGCTCATTGCCGGGGACGATGCGGGTGTGCAGGATGGCGGGGGTGTTGTCGCCGGAGGGCTGGCGGGTCATGGGGTCCAGCACCACCGAGTCACGCAGAAAGCTTTCCTGGTAGGCCTGACGAACGCCTTCGTTGACTGCGTCTTCCAGCAGCTCGCCCACAATGTGGACGTTCTGGCCGATGTCGGCGAACACCACCACCATGCCGGTGTCCTGGCAGAGGGGCAGGTTGCTTTTCTGGGCGCAGTGGTAGTTTTTGATGATGGTATCCAGCACCTCCTGGCCCAGGGGGGAGGCCTCCACCTCCATGGCAGTGTCCAGAGTGAGCTTTACGTCGGAGGGGAGGAACTTATTGGCTCGGATACACAGGCTTTTGACGGTGCGAGTGATGGTTTCGGAAGAGATGGTCCGCATAGGGGATGCCTCCTTTATTTCCAATATTGCCAGTGTCGCAGGATGCGGCGGGATTTAAGCCTTGTGGACGATGCGGCCGTTGATGAACACCAGGTCGGGCTTGGCGGCCAGGGTCAGCGGGTCGGCAGAGAAGACCACCAGGTCGGCGTCCTTGCCGGGGCGGATGGAGCCCACCCGGTCCTCGATGCCGCAGGTGCGGGCGGGGTTGATGGTCAGGGCGCGCAGGGCGGCGTCGTAGTCCATGCCCTCGCGGACGGCCATACCGGCGCAGATAGGCAGCAGGCCGATGGGCATGACGTTGTAGTCGGTGCAGAGGGAGACCTCGATGCCCGCTTTGGAAAGCAGGCCGGGGTTTGCGTCGGTGGAATGGGCCAGCTCCGGCTTGGAGCGGGTGGTCATCAGCGGGCCGCAGATGGCGGTGACGCCGGCTTCCGCCAGGTCCTCGGCGATGCGGTAGCCCTCGGTGCAGTGTACCAGCACCAGGTCCAGGTCAAACTCCCGGGCGATGCGCAGGGCGGTGAGGATGTCGTCGGCCCGGTGGCAGTGGAAGTGGGCCTTGAGCTGGCGGCGCAGCACCGGCAGCAGGGCCTCGCACTTGGCGTCGAAGTCCGGCGGGTCGATCTCGCCTTCCTCGTCCTCCTCGGCGCGCTGCAGGTCCTCCATGTAGCGGCGGGCCTTCTGCAGCTGCTCGCGGATGAGGGCGGCGGTGGCCATGCGGGTCATGGGGGCTTCTTCCTTGTTGTTGTAGGTCTTTTTGGGGTTTTCGCCCAGGGCGAACTTCATCGCCGCCGGGGACTTGAGCAGCATCTTGTCCACGTTGCGGCCGTAGGTCTTGATGGCGCAGAACTGGCCGCCGATGGGGTTGGCGCTGCCGGGGCCGGTGACCACGCAGGTGATGCCGGCGCGCACCGCTTCGGGGAAGCTGTCGTTTAAGGGGTTGATGGCGTCCAGGCCGCGCAGGTGCGGGGTGACCGGGTCGGTCATCTCGTTGAGGTCATCGCCCTCAAAGTCCAGGCCCTCTTCGCCCAGGCCCATGTGGCAGTGGCCGTCGATGAAGCCGGGGTAGACGGTCTTTCCCTGCAGGTCCAGGACTTCTTCCTCTCCGGTGCTGCCCAGCTCCTGCATGGGCCCCACCCGGCGGATCAGCGAGCCTTCCAGCTGAAGAAAGCCCTGGGGGTAGTTCGTTTCTTCCATGGTGATAATGTTGGCGTTGATAAGATACATGGTCTCCTCCAGATGGTGGGATGGTGCCTGCCCGCAGGCAGGGTATACACCCCCATTATACACGATACAGCGCAAAAAGACAAATCCCGGTAAAGGGGAGATGAAATTTAAAAAAGCCCCAAAAGCCGGGGGAAGGCAGGGCGGGCAGGCGTTGAAAGCAGCGGGTTTCTGTGGTAGTATGTAAGATGGCAACATTTGAGTTTAGGAGAACGCAGCGTATGATCGTATCATTAGAACACGTTACCAAATATTACGGTTCCGACCTGGTACTCCAGGACGTGACCGCCGCCATCAACGAAAAGGACCGCATCGGCCTGGTGGGGCCCAACGGCGAGGGAAAATCCACCCTGCTCAATGTCATCACCGGCGGCTTGGAGTACGACGAGGGCCAGGTGAGCGTCACCAACGGCAAGGTCATCGGCTACCTCAAGCAGAACAGCGGCCTGAGCAACGGGCGCACCATCCAGCAGGAGATGGAGGAGGTCTTCCGCGACCTGATCGCCCTGGGGCAGGAGGTGGACGACCTGCGCCACCGCATGGCCCAGGTCCACGACGACCCGGAACAGTACCGGGAGGTAGAGGCCCTCTATTCCAAAAAGCTGGCCCAGTTTGAGGCCCGGGACGGCTACAACATCCAGGTGAAGATCAACACCGTGCTGGGCGGCATGGGCTTTGGGGACTACGACCGCAACGCCATCACCGACAACCTGTCCGGCGGCGAGAAAACCCGCCTGGCTACCGCCCGGCTGCTGCTGTTGGAGCCGGACCTGCTGATCCTGGACGAGCCCACCAACCACCTGGACTTTAAGACTCTGGGCTGGTTGGAGGACTATCTGACCGGTTACAAGGGGGCCATTTTGGTGGTCTCCCACGACCGTTACTTCCTCAACCGGCTGGTGGACCACATTTGGGAGATCGAGCGCACCCGGCTGTCCACCTTCCGCGGCAACTACGCCGCCTATGTGGTGCAGAAAAAGGAGCGGGTGGAGCGCCAGCTGAAGGAATACGAGCAGCAGCAGGAGCAGATCGCCGCTATGGAGGACTTTATCGCCCGCAACATCGTCCGGGCCACCACCTCCAAAAGCGCCAAATCCCGCCGCAACGCCTTGGAGCGGATGGAGCGGGTAGAAAAACCGGTCATGTGGGAGAAGAAGGCGGCGTTCTCCTTTACCTATGAGGAGGAGCCGGTGAAGGATGTGTTCCACGGCCGCCAGATGGAGATCGCCGTGGGCGAAGGGGAGGGCCGCCGGGTGCTGTACCCCAGCCTGGATCTGGACATCCTGCGCGGGGAGAAGATCGCCGTCATCGGGCCCAACGGGGTAGGCAAATCCTCCCTGCTGCGGGCCATCCAGGGCTTGATCCCCTGTCGCTGCGCCCGCATGGAGTGGGGACGCAACGTGCGCATCGCCTACTACGAGCAGGAAAACCGCCAGCTCCACCCGGAAAAGACCGCCCTGGACGAGATCTGGGACCGCTTCCCCAAAATGTTGGAGGTGGAGGTGCGCAATATCCTGGGACGTGTGCTGCTTTCCGGTGAGGACGTGTACCGCCCGGTAGGGCGGCTCTCCGGCGGCGAGCGGGCCAAGGTGGCCTTTGCGGTGATGATGCTGGAGCGGGGCAACGTCCTGCTGCTGGACGAGCCTACCAACCATCTGGACATCGTCAGCAAGGAGATGTTGGAGGAGGCGCTGGAAGCCTTCCCGGGTACGGTGGTCATGGTTTCCCACGACCGCTATATGCTCAACCGCATCCCCACCAAGATCATCGAAATGACCCCCAACGGCCCGGAGGTCTACGACGGCCGGTACGACTATTACCTGGAACACAAACGGGAGCCGCAGCCGAAAAAAGCCGAGGAACCCTCCCCGGAAAAGAAGGAAGCGGCCCAGAAATACTACCGCAGCAAGCAGGACCGCGCCCGGCAGGCGTCCGCCAGAAAGCGGCTGGCCTTCCTGGAGGAGGCCATGGAGCGCGCCGAGGCAGATATCCAGGAAAAGACCGAGCTGATGTCCGACCCGCAGGTCGCGGCGGACTATCAGCAGGTACAGCAGCTGTGTGAGGAGATCGAACAGCTGCGCGCCCAAAACGAGGCCTACCTGGAAGAATGGATGCAGCTGGGGGAAGAGCTGGAATAATCCCATCAAGGAAAAAGGAAGGAGTCCGGGAGGATGAAGCTGGAATTCAACAAAAAATATACATCCATCGCCATCTACTGCTTTTTGGTGGTAGCGGCGGCGATCCTGTTTTACCATTTTATCTCTGACTTTGGCACCGTCAAAAGCTGGGCGGTGCGTCTGGTGGGGCTGCTCATGCCCTTTATCTACGGCGCCGCCTTTGCCTATATCTTAAACCCCATCCTCAACTGGCTGGAACGCACGGCATTTCCTGTTTTGTTCAAGGATAAGGTCGGCCGCAAAGGCCGCCGCATCATCGGCGTGATCCTCAGCGTTCTGTTCGGCCTTTCTATGGTGGCGCTGTTTTTGGCCATCCTCATCCCGCAGATCGTGGACAGCATCAACACCCTGGCCGGAGGACTGCTTTCCTTCCTGCCGAAAGCGGAACGCTTTGTCAACCAGCTGGCCGCGGACTACGGCAACAGCCAGATGTTTATCGACCTGCTGCAATGGCTCAACAGCTCCTCCGAAATGCTGGAAGAATCCGCCCGTAAGATCCTGCAGGGCGGCTTTGGCCAGGTGACCAACCTGCTGCCCAACATCCTGGGCGGCGTCATGAAGGTGACCAACTCCCTGCTGGACGTGGTGGTGGGCATCATCATCTCCATCTACCTGCTGCTTGCCAAGGAGACCTTCTACGCCCAGGTGAAGAAGCTGGCCTTTGCCATCTTCCCGGAAAAGCAGGTCTGCTTTGCCATCTCCCTGGCCCACGACAGCAACGCTATCTTCACCGGCTTTATCTCCGGCAAGATCCTCGACTCTGCCATCATCGGGGTGCTGTGCTTTATCGGCATGAGCTTCTTTAAGCTGCCCTTTGCTCTGCTGGTCAGCGTCATCGTCGGCGTCACCAACGTCATCCCTTACTTTGGTCCGTTTATCGGGGCGTTTGTTTCCTTCCCCATTATCTTCATCGCCAGCCCCATCGATTCGCTCTACTTCCTGATCTTCGTGCTGGTGCTGCAGCAGCTGGACGGCAACGTCATCGGCCCCAAGATCCTGGGCGATTCCACCGGCCTGTCCTCCTTCTGGGTCATCTTCGCGGTGACCTTCTTCGGCGGGCTGTGGGGCTTTTTGGGGATGCTGGTGGGTGTGCCGCTGTTCGCGGTCATCTACAGCCTCATCCGCCGCTGGGCCTGCTACCGTCTGCAGAGGAAGGGCATGCCCACCGACACCCACTCCTTTGCTTCGCCGGAAAACCAGCTGATTATTAAAAAACCGGCAGCCCGTCCGCCGGAGGAAAAAGGGGAGAAGGAGTAACCGCGCCCCATGGAAAACCAAAACCAGGATATCTTCTCCTACCTGGCGCAGAAGGGGCTAAAGCTGGTGCCCCAGCAGCAGGCGGCGGTCCAGACGCTGGACGGCCCGGTACTGCTGCTGGCGGTGCCCGGTGCCGGCAAGACCACCGTCATGGTGGCGCGCATCGCCAACCTGATCCGCTCCGGGCGGGCAGCCCCCAGCGAGATCCTGACCCTGACCTTCTCCCGGGCCAGCGCCGCCGACATGGCCGAGCGTTACCGCCGGCTTTTCGGGGAGCTGGGAGGGGAGGAGCCGGCCTTCTGCACCATCCATTCCCTGTGCTACCGCATCCTGCGGCACTACTGCCGGATGACCGGCGGGCAGCTGCCCGAGCTGCTGGAACCTGGGGAAAAAAGCCGCATCCTGCGCCAGCTTTACCGGCAGATCGCCGGGGAGTTCCTCTCCGACGACCTGGAAGAGGAGCTGACAAACCTCCTGGGCTACATCAAAAACGCCATGCTCACCCAGCAGCAGGCCCAGGAGCTGGACTGCCAGATCAAGGAGCTTTGGGCGGTGAAGACCGCCTTTGAGGAGCAGAAAAAGCAGCTGGGCAAGATGGACTTTGACGATATGCTCTCCTACGCCTGGACGGCCCTGCGCAAATACCCGGCGCTGCGGGAACGCTGGCGGGCCCAGTACCGCTATCTTTGCGTGGATGAGGCACAGGACACCTCCCGCCTGCAGCACCAGATCATCCAGCTGCTGGCGGCGCCGGACAACAATCTGTTTTTGGTGGGGGACGAGGACCAGAGCATCTACCGCTTCCGCGGCGCCTGCCCTCAGCACCTGCTGGATTTCCCGCGGCAGTACCCGGGGGCGGCGGTGCTCAAGCTGGAAGAAAACTTCCGCAGCACCCGCAGCATCGTGGACCGGGCCAATATCTTCATCGCCCAAAACCGCGACCGCTTCCCCAAGCAGATGTTCTCCCGCCGGGAAGCGGGCGAGCCCATCCAGACGCCCCAGCTGCGCAACCTGAAGGATCAGTACCGCCTGGTCATCGACACCTATTTAAAGGAGCCGGGCACCATGGCGGTCATCTACCGCAACCACTATTCCGCCATCCCGCTGTGCGATATTTTGGAGCGCAACGACCTAGACTTCTGCGTCAAGGACCACAAGACCTCCTTCCGCGCAAACTACGTCATCGGGGATGTGCTGGCTTTTTTGGACCTGAGCTTCGACCCACAAAACCTGGCGGCCTTCCAGCGGGTGTTTTACAAGACCAGCGCCCGGGTGCGCCGCAGCGCGCTGGCCGAGATGGACACCCAGACGCCGCTGGGCCGGGGAGAAGGGTGGTTTGACCGGCTGCTGGAACAGCAGGAGGAGCGCCGCTCCACCGGCAAGCTGCGCTTTGTGGCCGACGCCATCGCCCGCCTGCGCAACCAGAAGCCGGACAAGGCCATCGAAAGCATCCTTTACACCATCGGTTATCTGGATTATCTGGAATACGCCAGCGGAAACGCCTTTTCCGGCCAGGCTCAGAAGCTGGGGGCATTGCGCAGCCTGGCTTCCCGCACCGGGAGCATCGAGGAGCTGTTGGGCCGGCTGGACGAGATGGACCAGATCATCGCCTTCCACAGCCAGCAGACCCACTGCCGACTGACCCTGACCACCGCCCACTCCGCCAAGGGGTTGGAGTTTGACACGGTGGTGGTGCTGGACGCGGTGGAGGACATCTTCCCCACCCACTCGGCGGCGGACAAGCTCAAGACCGGCTCCCGGGAGGAGATGGAGGAGGAAGCGCGGCTCTTTTACGTGGCCTGTACCCGGGCGCGCCGCCGGCTCATCCTGCCGGTGAGCAGCCGCTCGGAGGATATGCCGGTGCTGCCCTCCCGCTTCATTGCCCGCCTCACCGAGGACAAGGTCACCCCGGAGAAATCTTCCCCCGGCAGGGTGGCCCTCTACCCGGGGCTGGATATCGTCCACCGCATCTTCGGCCCCGGGCAGGTGATGCAGGTGGACCGGGAAAAAGGCACCTTTACCGCCTATTTTGGAAAAAACGGCACCCGCACCCTGTCCATGAAGGTGCTGGAAGAGGACCGCGACCTGGTCACCGCGGCTCCGGACCGAAGCTGACCGCAAGAAAGGGGACAAACAGCATGGAGATCTTGACCTGCCCGGTGTGCCGGGCCCGGCTGGAGGCCGACGGCGGCAGCTACCGCTGCAAACGGGGCCACAGCTTCGACTGCGCGGCCTCGGGATATCTGCATCTGCTGCCGGCCAGCCAGATGCATTCCAAAGTACCCGGGGACAACAAACCCATGGTAGCCGCCCGGCGGCGGTTCCTCACCCTGGGCAAGTACCAGCCCATCAGCGACGGCATCAACCGGGCGGTGGCGGACTTCCTGCGCAAAAAAGCGCCCAAAAAGCCCGAGGGCGGCTACAACATCCTGGATGTGGGCTGCGGTGAGGGCTACTACACCAACCGCCTGGCCGGGCATCTGGCGGCGGAGGGCATCCAGGCGCAGGTATGGGGGATGGACATCTCCAAATACGCCGTGCAGGCCGCGGCCAAAACCGCCCAGACCCAGGAGACCGGGGTGCGCTACGGGGTGGCCAGCCTCTTTGACCTGCCGGTGAAGGACCACAGCTGCCAGGTGGTGCTGGACCTGTTCGCGCCGGTGTGCACCGAGGAGTTCCACCGGGTGCTCAAGCGGGGCGGGCTGCTGGTGTTTGCCGTCAGCTCCACCCGCCACCTGTGGGAGCTCAAGGAGCGCATCTACGACACCCCTTACGAAAACGAAAAGGTGGACCACGAGTACGAGGGCTTCCGGTTTTTGGGCAAGGAGAAAGTTTCCTACGAGATGGAGCTTGGCTGCCAGCAGGAGATCGACGACCTGTTCACCATGACCCCCTACTGCTACAAGTCCTCGGTGCAGACGGTGGAGCGCCTGCACAGCTTGGGCAGCCTGCGCACCCAGGTGGACGTGGACCTGATCTTCTATCAGGCGATTTAATCGGGAAATAAGACGCAAAAAAGCGCCGCCTCTCCCAAACGGGAGGGACGGCGCTTTCGTTTTAGTGCTTTAGCAAAGACCTTTCGCATTCAGCGAAAGGTCAACAACCGCCC
>JAHZAU010000017.1 GCA_019423755.1 Oscillospiraceae bacterium | reverse complement strand
GGCTGAAGCCGAAGGTCATCTGGGTCAGGTCGTTGGTGCCGAAGGAGAAGAACTCAGCCTCGGTAGCGATCTCGTCAGCGGTCAGAGCAGCACGCGGGATCTCGATCATGGTACCAACTTTGTAGTGCAGTTCCAGACCGGAAGCAGCGATGAGCTTATCAGCGGTGGTGGTGACTACGTTCTTAACGTAAGCCAGCTCTTTGACCTCGCCAACCAGGGGGATCATGATCTCCGGAACAACTTCCCAATCGGGATGTTTCTTGGCGGTGTTGATAGCAGCGTTGATGACAGCGGTGGTCTGCATCTCAGCGATTTCCGGATAGGAAACAGCCAGACGGCAGCCGCGGTGACCCATCATCGGGTTGAACTCATGCAGAGCAGCGATGGTGTTCTTGATCTCCTCGACCGAGATGTTCATGTCGCGGGACAGCTCTTCGATGTCTGCTTCGTTCTGAGGCAGGAACTCGTGGAGCGGGGGATCCAGGAAGCGGATGTTGATCGGGTTGCCCTGCATGGCTTCGTACATGGCCTCGAAGTCGCCCTGCTGCAGAGGCAGGATCTTAGCCAGAGCGGCGCGGCGCTGCTCTTCGGTCTTGGAGAGGATCATCTCACGCATGGATTTGATTCTGGAAGCCTCGAAGAACATATGCTCGGTACGGCAGAGGCCGATACCTTCTGCGCCGAAGCTCAGAGCCTGAGCGGCATCTCTGGGGGTATCTGCGTTGGTGCGGACGCTCATCTGACGAGCAGCGTCAGCCCAGCCCATGAGGGTGCCGAAGTCGCCGGAAACGGTAGCTTCGACGGTGGGGATCGCTTCGCCGTAGATCTTACCGGTGGAGCCGTCCAGGGAGATGTAGTCGCCTTCGTTGATGCGTCTGCCGCCCAGCTCGAAGTAGCCTTCGGCGTCGTGCATCACGATGTCGCCGCAGCCGGATACGCAGCAGGTACCCATACCACGGGCAACAACGGCAGCGTGAGAAGTCATACCGCCGCGAACGGTCAGGATGCCCTGGGAGAAGTTCATGCCTTCGATGTCTTCGGGAGAGGTTTCCAGACGAACCAGAACAACCTTCTCGCCCTTCTTGCCTTCCTCAGCAGCTTTTTCTGCGGTGAAGACAACTTTACCGCAAGCAGCACCAGGAGAAGCAGCCAGACCGGTACCGATAGCCTGAGCAGCTTTCAGAGCTTTGGCATCGAACTGAGGATGCAGCAGAGCGTCCAGCTGTTTGGGGTCTACCATGCAGACAGCTTCTTCTTTGGTGATGAGGCCTTCGCTTACCAGGTCGCAAGCAACCTTGATAGCGGCAGCAGCGGTACGTTTACCATTTCTGGTCTGCAGCATGTAGAGTTTGCCGTTTTCGATGGTGAACTCCATATCCTGCATGTCACGGTAGTGGTTTTCCAGAGTTTTTGCGATGGTGCAGAACTGTTCGTAAACTTCCGGCATGATGTCTTTGAGCTCATCGATGTGCTGAGGAGTACGAACGCCGGCTACTACGTCTTCGCCCTGTGCGTTGACCAGGAACTCACCAAACAGTTTGTTTTCACCGGTGGCGGGGTCACGGGTGAAGGCTACGCCGGTACCAGAGTTGCTGCCGGTGTTGCCGAATACCATCATCTGAACGTTAACGGCGGTGCCCCAAGAGGAGGGGATGTCGTTCATTCTTCTGTAGTAGATGGCGCGGGGGTTATCCCAGGAGCGGAATACGGCCATAACGGCGCCCATCAGCTGCGCTTTGGGGTCCTGCGGGAAGTCCTCGCCCTTCTGCTCTTTGTAGTAAGCTTTGAAGCGTTTGACCATCTCTTTCAGGTCGTCAGCATCCAGCTCGGTGTCCAGTTTTACGCCTTTAGCGGCTTTCATCTCGTCGATGATGACTTCGAAGTTGTGTTTCGGAACTTCCATAACAACGTCGGAGTACATCTGGATGAAGCGGCGGTAGGAGTCGTAAGCGAAGCGCTCGTTGTTGGTCATCTTAGCGAAGCCGACAACGACTTCATCGTTGAGGCCCAGGTTGAGGATGGTGTCCATCATGCCGGGCATAGAAGCTCTCGCGCCGGAACGTACGGAAACCAGCAGAGGGTTGTTCAGGTCGCCGAATTTCTTGCCGGCGATCTCCTCCAGTTTGCCCAGGTATTCGAAGATTTCAGCTTCGATTTCGGGGTTTACTTTTTTGCCGTCCTCATAGTACTGAGTGCAGGCTTCGGTGGTGATGGTGAAGCCCTGGGGAACGGGCATGCCCAGGTTGGTCATCTCGGCCAGGTTTGCGCCTTTACCGCCGAGCAGTTCGCGCATGGAGCTGTTACCTTCGGAGAACAGGTAAACAAATTTCTTACTCAATGGTATTACCTCCTGAAAATTAATATACCCTCTGCCCGATCCCCCTTTCCAAGCTGGGGATGGAGCAGGTCGACCCGGAGCCGCCGCTTTGCAAGGCAGGGAATGCGCCGGGAGAGAAAACGACAGTAAATTAACAAACTGTCATCGTCACTATTATATCAAATGGTGATGAATATTTCCATCTTTTTTACACAGAAATAAGGTATTTTTAGATATTTTTTTATTTTGCTCAAAACGGGTGAAATTTACTTGCAATATCGCACAAAAAAAGTCATACTTATAGGTACCGGGACCCTGGTGAGAGCCTGGGTCGAAGCAAGATATCACAAGGATCGCACAAGAAAGCACAAATGCGCGGAACTCCTATATTTAATAGTAGAGAACAGACGTCCGCGCCAGAAGAACGGAGGAAACAGGATGAATCAAAGCTGTGCCATTATTTTGGCCGCCGGGGACGGCAAGCGGATGAAATCCCGCCGGCCAAAGGCCCTGTGCCAGGTGTTGTTCAAGCCCATGATCCAGTGGGTCACCGATTGGTGCCGCAAAGCGCAGATCGAGGATCTGTGCGTGGTGCTGGGGGAAGGCGGGGAGCAGATCCTGCCGGTGCTGCCCGAAGGCACCGTGACGGTGAAGCAGGAGCAGCGTCTGGGCACCGCCCACGCCGTGCGCCAGGCGGAGGACTTCCTGCGCCAGCATCCGCACAGCCCGGTGGCCGTGCTCTGCGCCGACGCGCCCTTTGTTACCGACCAGGTGCTGCGGGATTCGCTGACGTTGCACCTGCAGTCCGGCGCCCAGGTGACGGTGATCACCGCCTCGGTGGAGGACCCCACCGGCTACGGCCGCATCCTGCGGGACCCGCAGGACCCCTCCCGCGTGCTGGGCATCGTGGAGCAGAAGGACGCCGACTGCCAGCAGGCGCAGATCCGGGAGGTCAACTCCGGGGCATACTGGTTTGAGGCAGGCTTTTTGCTGGAAGCGCTGGACGAGATCGGCTGCAACAACAGCCAGGGCGAATATTACCTCACCGACGCGGTGCAGGTAGCGGTGAAAAAGGGCAAAAAAGCAGCGGCCTTCCGGGCCCAGGACCCCAAGCTGGTGCTGGGGGCCAACGACCGCGCCGGCCTGCTGCGGTTAAATGAAATTGCAAACAAAATTGTTATTGACAGGCTTTTGCAGGATGGTGTAAACTTTTATTGTACCG
This sequence comes from Oscillospiraceae bacterium, assembly GCA_019423755.1. Taxonomy (GTDB): domain Bacteria; phylum Bacillota; class Clostridia; order Oscillospirales; family Ruminococcaceae; genus Negativibacillus. The sequence goes on along the minus strand of JAHZAU010000017.1, from coordinate 51,663 downwards.
ACGGCGTGGTGATCTCTCCCGACGCCGTTATTGGGGCGGACACCACCATCGCGCCCGGCACCCAGATCAAGGGCCGGGTCCGCATCGGGGAAGGGTGCCAGATCGGCCCCAACACCGAGATCCGCGACAGCGTCATCGGGGACGATTGCGTGATCCACTCTTCCTATATTGAAGAGTCCACCATGGGCAACGGGGTGCGCATCGGTCCCAACAGCCATCTGCGCCCCGGCTGCGTGCTGGCCGACAAGGTGAAGATCGGCAACTTCGTGGAGCTGAAAAACTCCACCCTGGGAGAGAAGAGCAGCGTGGCACACCTGACCTACATCGGGGACACCGACATCGGCGCCCGGGTGAACATGGGCGGCGGCTGCATCACCGTCAACTACGACGGCTTCCGCAAGTTCCGCACCACCATCGGCGACGACGCCTTCATCGGCTGCAACACCAACCTGATCGCGCCGGTGACCGTCCACGACCGTGCCTTTGTGGCGGCAGGTTCCACCATTTATGAGGAAGTCAGCGAGGATGCCCTGGCCATCGCCCGGGCACGCCAGGTAGAAAAAGAGGGCTGGGCGGTGCGCTACCGCGAAAAGAACGCCCCCTATGCCAAAAAGAAGTAACCATTCCCCGAGGACGGGGCAGAGCAATTTGTAACACGCAGTCAGCCGCTGGGAAGGGATGCCCGGCGGCGGCTGTGCGCAATAAAACGGTTTTCGGCGGTCTGCTGCCGCCGGGGGCCAATAACAAACGGAGGGCCAATCCCCTCCAAGTTAAAATTTAAGGGGAGTCAAGAAAAAATGAATCTTCACGGCAAGGATATCAAAATCTTTACGGGCAATTCCAACAAACAGGTAGCGGCCGACATCGCTGCCTGCCTGGGTCTGCCTCTGGGAAAGGCAGACGTGAAAACCTTCTCCGACGGTGAGATCTCCGTTGGCATCCAGGAATCCGTCCGTGGTTCCGACGTTTTCGTGGTACAGTCCACCTGCACCCCGGTCAACGACAACCTGATGGAACTGCTCATCATGATCGATGCCTTCAAGCGCGCTTCTGCTGGCCGCGTTACCGCAGTTATGCCTTACTTCGGCTACGCCAGACAGGACAGAAAGGCCAAGGCCAGAGACCCGATCTCTGCCAAACTGGTAGCAGACCTGATCACCGCAGCTGGCGCTGACCGCCTGCTGACCATGGACCTGCATGCTGCTCAGATCCAGGGCTTCTTTGATATCCCGGTGGACCACCTGATGGGCGTGCCGATCCTCATCCCTCACTTTGTAGAGAAGATGGGCGACGACGTTTCCAACTACACCGTGGTTTCCCCCGACCTGGGTTCCGTTACCCGCGCCAGAAAGTTTGCGGAGCGCTGCGACGTGCCGCTGGCTATCATCGACAAACGCCGCCCCAAAGCAAACGTCTGCGAAGTGATGAACATCATCGGTGACGTCAAAGGCCGCAAGGTCATCATCGTCGACGACATGATCGACACCGCCGGCACCCTCTGCAACGCTGCCAACGCCCTGGTGGAAGTGGGCGGCGCCAAAGAAGTTATCGCCTGCGCAACCCACGGCGTCCTCTCCGGCCCGGCTATCGAGCGCATCCAGAACAGCGCCCTCAAAGAGGTGGTCATCCTGGATACCGTGGCTCTGCCCGAGGAAAAACGCTGCGACAAGATCACCCAGCTGCCGGTGGCTCCCGTATTCGCCGAGGCCATCGAGCGCATCTACCAGGACAAGCCGGTCTCCCCGCTGTTCCTGTAATCAGCAGAATAACCGAATCAAGCAACCAAGGCGGGATAGCAAGGCTCTCCCGCCTTGTTGTTGACTTCGGGGGTTTTCGCGCAGAGGCGGCGGCGCCTTCGGGCGAAAGCCCCCGGTATCGAAAGGAGTAGACAAGTTTATGTACGATATCTTTGAAAAGCTCAAAAATACCGTCTATCCCTGCGACAAAAAGCGCCAGGAGCAGGAGATGGTCGGTCCGCCCCAGTACCTGGTGGTCGGCCTGGGCAACCCGGAGCCCAAATACGAGCAGACCCGGCACAACGCCGGTTTCCTGGCGCTGGACCGCATCGCCCAGAAGACCGGGGCGCGGGTCAATCAGCTGAAATTCCGCTCCCTTTACGATATTGTCACCATCGGGGGCAAGCGGGTGCTGCTGCTCAAGCCTTCGACCTATATGAACAATTCCGGCGAAGCGGTGCGGGACGCTATGCAGTTTTATAAGATCCCGCCGGAGAATACCATTGTGCTGTACGACGACATCTCCCTGGACGTGGGCAAGATGCGGGTGCGCCGCAAAGGCAGCGCCGGGGGACACAACGGCATCAAGAGCATCATCTACCTGACCGGCAGCGACCAGTTCCCGCGGGTGAAGATCGGCGTGGGGCAGAAGCCGCACCCGGACTACGACCTGGCAGATTGGGTGCTCAGCCGCTTCAGTGCCGAGGACATGAAGACGCTGGACGGCGTCTTTGACCATGTTTGGGAGGCGGTGGGGCTTATCCTGGACGGCAAGACCGACCAGGCCATGAACCGCTTCAACTAACCGCGCCCCGAGAAAACGACCGAAAAGGTGGTGAACACGATGAAAGAATTTGCCGCGCTGCTGAGCGCTTTGCCGGAATATCAGCAGCTGCTGGGCCGCCTGCAGGAAGGGCGTACCCCGGTGGCAGTCACCGGCGTTTCGGCGGCCCACAAGACCCATTTCATCGCCTCGCTGCTCCAGGCTCAGCCGGAGCGCCGGGCGCTGGTGCTGACCCCGGACGAGGCGACCTCCCTACGCTTTGCCCAGGACCTGCGCACCCTGCTGGGGGAGACGGTGCTTTCCTACCCGGCCAGGGATTTTGTGCTGCTGGACGTGGACGGGGCTTCCCGGGAGTATGAACATCAGCGGCTGGGGGTGCTCAGCGAGCTGAGCCGGGGAGGCTGCCGGGTGGTCACCGCTTCGGTGGAGGCCGCCGCCCAGCTGACGCTGCCGCTGGAGCTTTTGGAGCGCCGGACCCTGACCCTGGAGGCCGGGCAGACCTGCGAGCTGGAAGAGGTGATGCAGGCGCTGGTGGCCATGGGCTATCAGCGGCGGGAGCAGGTAGAGGGCAGCTGCCAATTTGCCTGCCGCGGCGGCATCCTGGACGTGTTCGCGCCAAACCTGCCCGACCCGGTGCGCGCCGAGTTTTGGGGGGACGAGATCGACACCCTTTCCTTCTTCAAGGTGGACACCCAGCGCCGCAGCGACCCGCTGGATCAGCTGGTGCTGCCGCCGGCGCGGGAGGTCCTTTACGACAGCCCGGCGCACCTGGCCCAGCTTTTGGGCGAGGCGGCCGGCAAGCTGCGGGGCAAGGCCGGTGTCCGCGCCAAGGAGCATCTGGAAAACGACATCCAGCGGCTGGAAGGCGGGCTGCTGCCGGTGAGTATCGACCGGTACCTGCCGCTGCTCTACCCCAAGGCGGGGACCTTGTTTGACTATTTCACCGCCGGGGAAGCGGGGGACATGTGCTTCTTCTGCGAGCCGGTGAGCATGAAGGAGACGCTGCGCACTGTGCTGGCCCAGCACCAGGAGGACGTGAAGGTCCTGCTGGAAGAAGGGGTGCTCTTTAGCGGCTGCCACACCTTCTACGAGGACTTTACCGGTCTGTGCGCCCGGAGCAAGAATTTTGCAACGGTGCTGCTGGACACCTTTACCCGCTCGCTGGCGGAGATCCCGGTGCGGGATCTGATCAGCGTCACCGCGTCCCAGCTTTCCGCCTGGAGCGGCGAGTTTGCGGTGCTCAAAGAGGACCTGGAGGACTACCGCCGGGCCGGATACTGCTGCGTCATCTTCGCGGGTACCCGGCGCTCGGCTGAGGCGTTGGCCCACGACCTGCAGCAGGACGGCTTCTCCGCCGACCTGGTGGAGGATGTGCGGGAGCGGGTAGCGGGGAAGATCTTTGTGCTGGAAGGCTCACTGAGCGCGGGGATGGACTACCCGTCCCTGAAGCTGGCGGTGCTCAGCCACACCAAGCCCCACGAAAGCCGCAAGCCCAAGGCCAAGAAGAAAGGCCCGGGCATCAAAAATATCTCCGACCTGAACGTGGGGGACTATGTGGTACACGTTTCCCACGGCATCGGTATCTTTGAGGGCATCGTCAAGCGGGAGATCCACGGGGTGGTCAAGGACTACATCCAGCTGCGCTACGCCGGGACGGATATGCTCTTTGTGCCGGTGACCCAGCTGGACCTGGTGACCAAGTACATCGGCGGCCGGGAGGACAACACCACCGTCAAGCTCAACAAGCTCAACTCCGCCGAGTGGAGCAAGACCCGAGCTCGGGTACGCAAGGCGGTCAAGGATATGGCCGACGAGCTGATCAAGCTTTACGCCCAGCGGGCGGCGGCCAAGGGTTACGCCTTCGGGCCGGACACCGACTGGCAGAACGACTTTGAGCGGCGCTTCCCCTACGACGAGACCGACGATCAGCTGCGCTGCATCGCCGAGATCAAGGAAGACATGGAGCGCCCCCAGCCCATGGACCGTCTGCTTTGCGGCGACGTGGGCTTCGGCAAGACCGAGGTGGCCATCCGGGCGGCCTTCAAGTGCGTCATGGACGGCAAACAGTGCGCCGTGCTGGTGCCCACCACCATCCTGGCGTGGCAGCATTTCCAGACCTTCCGCAAGCGGATGGAGGGCTTCCCCATCAAGGTGGATCTGCTTTCCCGTTTCCGCACCGCCCGAGAGGCCGAGCAGGTGCTGGAAGAGCTCAAGCGGGGACAGATCGACATTATCATCGGCACCCACCGTCTGGTGCAGAAGGACGTGAAGTTTAAGGACCTGGGGCTCTGCATCATCGACGAGGAGCAGCGCTTCGGGGTGGCGCACAAGGAAAAATTCAAGGAGATGCGCAACAACGTGGACGTGCTGACCCTGTCGGCGACTCCCATCCCCCGGACGCTCAACATGGCTATGTCCGGCATCCGGGATATGTCCACCATCGAGGAGGCCCCCCAGGACCGCCAACCGGTACAGACCTACGTCATGGAGCACGACTGGGGCATCCTGGCCCAGGCCATGAGCCGGGAACTGCGCCGCGGCGGTCAGGTGTTCTACCTGCACAACCGGGTGGACACCATCGACCGCTGCGCCGCCCACATCTCCCAGCTGCTGCCGGAGGCAAGGGTGGTGGTGGCCCACGGCAAGATGACCGAGGAGCAGCTTTCCCGGGTGTGGAAGCGGCTCATCGACCACGAGATCGACATCCTGGTCTGCACCACCATCATCGAGACCGGGGTGGACGTGACCAACTGCAACACCCTCATCATCGAGGACGCCGATTACCTGGGGCTTTCCCAGCTGTATCAGATCCGCGGGCGGGTGGGCCGTTCCAGCCGGAGGGCCTTCGCTTATCTGACGGTCACCCGCGGCAAGGCCCTCAACGACGTGGCCACCAAGCGCTTGGAAGCCATCCGGGAGTTTACCACCTTCGGTTCGGGCTTCCGTATCGCTATGCGGGACCTGGAGATCCGCGGCGCGGGAAATATCCTGGGCGCTCAGCAGCACGGCCACATGGAAGCGGTGGGGTACGAGATGTACCTGAAGCTGCTTTCCGACGCGGTGGCCGAAGCCAAGGGCGAGCCGGTGGCCCACAAGGCCGAGGAGTGCCAGGTGGATATCCGCATCGGGGCGCACATCCCGGAAGAATACATCAGCAGCCTGGCCCAGCGCATCGACATTTACAAGAAGATCGCCTCCATCGAAAACCAGGAGGAGGCGCTGGACGTTATCGACGAGCTCATCGACCGCTTCGGCGACCCGCCGGAATCGGTGAAAGGGCTGGTGGACGTGGCGCTGCTGCGCAACACCGCCGCCCGATTGGGCATCCGGGAGATCAGCCAGCGGGGCGACGCGCTGCTGCTGTATCAGGAGCAGTTCGACATGAAGCGGGCGTCGCTGCTGGCGGCCCGCATGAAGGGCCGGGTCATGGTCAGCGCCGGGGCCAAGCCCTACATCACCGTCAAGATCGCCAAGGGGGAACGCCCGGTACAGACCATGCGCCTGGCCCTTTCCAACATGGAGGAAGAGGCGCCCCCGGCGTAAATTTACAGCTTGTTTTCGGGTGAGGAATAGACTTTTGGGGCAGGATGGTGTATAATACAAAAAGTTTGTCCCGTCGGGCCGCTTGTTGGGGCCCGGGCCCTGCCCTGGGACCAAAAGAAAACCACAGGAGGAACCATTCAGATGAAATTTGGTAAAAAACTGCTGTCCGGTCTGCTGGCCGGCGCTTTGATGCTGAGCTTTGCCGGGTGCAGCAGCGCGGATACATCCTGGATCATCCGCAGCGAAAGCACTACCGTTCCCGCCGGTGTATACCTGTACAACATGATGTACGCCTACATGTCCGCCCAGTACATGGTGGAGGATTGGGAGAAGGACGTCCTGTCCCAGAAGATCGAGGACCAGGATGCTTCCCAGTGGATCACCGACACCGCCATGACCGACACCAAGCGTGCGCTGTATACCGTGGACCGCTTCGCACAGATGGGCCTGACCCTGAGCGAGGAGGACAAGGCGCTGGTGGACGCTACCGTGGAAGCCACCTACACCCCCAACGAAGAGCTGATGAAGAAAAACGGCATCGGCGAGGAATCCCTGAAGATGCTCACCGAGGCTCAGCTGATGGGCAACTATATCTTTGAGACCATTTACGGCGAAGGCGGCGAAAAGGCCATCAGTGAGGAAGAACTTCGCAAGGAGTACGACGAAAACTATGTGAAGATCGGCATGCTGAGCTTCACCATGCCCACCGAAGGCACCGTCTCCGAGGATGCCACCGAAGAGGAGAAGGCCCAGGCCGAGGAGCTGTATCAGCAGCAGCTGTCTGCCGCCAAACAGGAAGTAGACAACTGGTGGGTCCGTGCCCAGGCTGCTCAGGACGCCGGCAAGGACTTTAACGACATCATCAACGAGTACAACGCTGCCGCCGGCAACGGAGAAGCGACCGACAACTTCTTCATCACCCGCAAGGACAACAGCAGCAACATCCCCGCTCTGGTTATGGAAAACCTGGACACCCTGGAGGTGGGCAAGGTGCAGAAGCTGGAGGATGAAAACAACGTCTTCATCGTGATGCTCAAGGACGCAAACGAAGATCCCCAGGACTTTGAGGACAACCGCGTCAGCGTTATGGCAGACCTGAAGTACGAGGAGTACACACAGGAGGTGGAGGAGGCTGTGGCCGCCGCTTCTTATGAAGTAAACCAGGCTTCTGTGGACCGCTACACCCCCAAGAAGGTCCGCCTGCAGTAAGCAAATCGACCCGAAACCATCAACACCCTTTCCCCGGCCCGCGCCGGAGGGAGGGTGTTGTTTTTTTCCATCTTTTTGCGCGGCAATTGTAATAAAACCGGCACTGTGGTACACTGTATGTATAGGAAAGAAGGAAACACCCCCCGACACAACAAGGAGGTTGGAAGATATGAAAGATACCACACGCAACCGGCTGACGGCGTTGACGGCCGCGGTGCTGCTGGGACTGGTGCTGAGCCTCGGCGGCTGCGGGACCGGGGAAACCCAGCCCACCGGCAGCGACCAATACGAGGAAGTCCTGCCCCAGGAGGAGGTCGAGCTGGAGGACGAGGGTCTGCCCCAGACCGGCGAGCCTACCGGGGAAGCGGAGGCCCTAGCCCCTGAGACCGAGAAACCCCAGGAAGAAACCGAAGAAGAACCCTCCAAACCCGAAACTCAGCCCGAGACGGAAACCCCTGCCCGGGAGGAAGAAAGCCTGACCCAGCAGCTGACCGAGGGCTTTGGCTGGGAGGATGACTCCCAGGAGATCGAGGACGCCATCCTGCCGGAAAGCTCCGGCAAGGCCACCGGTTCGGCCGCCGTCCGCCCCAATTCCAGCAAGGATACCGGGGAAAAGACCACCATCACCCCGGTGGACCTGACCGAGCAGGAGGAGCAGATCGCCTACGCTGCCGGACAGACCTTCGCCATGTTCCGGGACCCCAACGGCACCGCCTCCCTGGGGCTTAAGCTTTACCGCGGCGGGGAGCTGGTGCAGGATTACGGCTACTACCAGGGCGACTGGAGCCAGACGGGCGAAACGGTGCTCATGCTGGTGGGCCAGCAGCCCGAAGAAAACAACCGCAACCGGCTGGAATACCGCTGGCGCACGGTGCAGCTGTGCGGCAACGAGAGCTATACCCAGGACCTGCCCACCTACTACCCCGATGACAATCGCAGCCTGATCCGCCAGCGGGTACGCTGCGGCGAGGAGGTGCAGGTGCAGTCCGGCAAGGAGTCGGTGCTGGCTTACATCGCCTACCGGGACGGCGTGCCCGGGGAGGATGCGTGGCAGCAGCGGGACACCCTGGCCATCAGCGGCACCACCACCCTGGACCAGATCGAAAAGCAGCTGGCAAACTACCGCTACTGCTATGTGATCACCGCCACCATCCAGTAACAAACATCAAAAAAGCGCATCCCCACGGCAGGGGATGCGCTTTTTGCTTGCTTTTAGCTAGCTTTTATTTGGACGCCAGCAGATGGGAAAAGATGCTGCCGTAGGTGGCAAAGGGGTCCGGCCGGGTGGGCAGGAACTGCCCGGCGGCGTACAGCTGGGCCATTTCCTGACGGTCGACCCAGCGGTAGTCCACCACTTCGCTTTCCTGAAGGCGGACGGTGCAGTCCAGCGGGGCCAGGAACAGCCAGCTGTCCACCAGACTGTGTACCCGCTGCCAGCTGCGCAGCAGGTGCGCCTGCTGGGGGGCAAAGTGCAGGCCGGTCTCCTCCTGCAGCTCCCGCAGAGCGGCGGACAGGCTGTCCTCCCCGCAAAGGGCGGAACCGCCGGTGCACTCCCAAAGCAGGCTGTAGGGCTTGTCCGGGTGACGCTGGGTCAGCAGCAGGCGGCCGTCCTCCCGGAGGACCAGCGCCTCGATGACCAGGTGATAGGTGCCCGGTTCCAGCGGGACGCCCCGGGGATGCTGCCGGTGCAGCGGCCGGCGCTGGCTGTCATAAAGATCCCAAAGCTCCTGCATTACACCAGGCGGCGAATCTTTTCTTCCAGGGTGCCGGGAAGCAGATCCATGGGAGGAAGCTGGGGCATGACGTAGCAGCCGGGCTTCTGCAGCAGGGCAGCGCGGGCGCAGGCGACCATGATCTGAGAGGTCAGGGCCGGGTTGTTGATCTTCATATCAAAGGAGAAGAGCTGGTTCTGTGTCTTGCCGGAGACGCCTTTGCGCACCAGGTTGACGCCGTGGCCCTTGTCCATGAGGGCTTCGACGCTGGGGACCGGGATAACGTGGGTCTCGTCGTGGGCGAAGTAGTCGTCCTCCAGAATGGAGCGTTTTACCGACTCGAAGTCATAGCCGTCTTCCAGCTCGATGTAGACGTTGCGGCGATGGATGCCGGTGCCAAGCGGGATGGTCATGGAGAGAGCGGCTTTCACGCCGGGTTTGCCCTTGGCGGCAACCGAGTGGCCCATGCTCATGCCGGGACCGAAGTTGGTGTCGGTGATGCCTTTGGGGGCGCAGGCCTCCAGCAGGGTGCGGACCACCGAGTCGGAACCGGGGTCCCAGCCAGCGCTGATGACCGAAACGGCGCCGTGCTCCTTAGCGATGGCGTCCAGGGTGGTGTGCAGGTCCCAGATCTGGCCGTGGATGTCGAAGCTATCCACGGTGCAGATGCCTTTTTCCAGGCAAACTTTTGCGTGCTCCTCCACCGAGCGGGTGGGCAGGCAGAGCAGAGCCACCTGGGGTTTCTCCGGCAGCTTGTCCAGAGAATCCACCACCGGGATGCCCGAAAGCTCGGCGGGCAGATTTTCGGTGCTGCGGCGTACCACGCCGACCAACTGGAAGTCTGCTGCTTCCTCCACGGCCTCCAGGGCGTAGCGGCCGATATTGCCATATCCAATAATTGCGACTTTGATTTGATTCATGCCATTCATTCCTTTCTGAAAACCTGGGGAAAAACCGGGCTTTTGAATGAACCTATGATACCCCACTTTTCCGGGAGGGTCAAGAACAAGATTTGGAATTTTTTGCAATCTACATGTAAATTTTAACCGAAAATTTGAGTGAATATCCACCGGGCCAGCGGTTTTTCCCCCTCCTCGTAGGCTTGGAAGCGGCAGGGAAGGGTCTGCAAGGCCGCAAAATCCGCCGGGGTCAGCAGGTCCTGGGGGCGGATGTCCGGGTTTTCGGGCGGGCAGGCGCGAAAGCCGTTGACCCAAAGGCAGCCGCCGGGCTCCAAGTGGGGCAGCAGCCCGGCGTAAAGGGATGGGTCCAGGCGGTAGTGGTTAATGAGGATGAGCCGGTAGCGGCCCAGGCGAGAGAGAAAGGCCGGGTCGGTCAGGTCGGCCTCCATAGTCCGGACGGGGCGGGACTCCTGCCGGGCGAAGGCTTCCAGGCGGGAAAGCCCCTGGCGGCTCCAGTCCACGCCGGTCATCTGCCAGCCCAGCCGGGCCAGGAGCAGCAGGTTGCGCCCGTCGCCGCAGGCCAGCTCCAAGCCCTCCCCCGGCTGGGGCAGAAGGGGAAGGTCCCGCAGCAGCTGCGGGTCCGGCGGCAGAGGGTCGGGGCCGCGCTGGGCAAATTTTTGCTCCCAGTAGGCGGCATTTCCCATATACAGCATGAAAAGACCTCCTTTTTGACACTTTCTTTTTAGAAAAAGGATAGCGCAGGGCGGTGCGACCGTCAAGGAAGAAGGGGCGGAGGAAAATTATTTAGTATTTTTGATAAAACAGTATTGTGTATTGCAAGGTACTGTGATATAATGAGGGCACAAGGAAGGAGGGAAGCGCGGATGAATACCCAATTTCGCAAAGGGGTCATTGAGATGTGCATCCTGGCGTTGATCGCCCGCAAGGACCGCTACGGCTACGAGATCGTGCAGAGCATCGCCGCTTATACCGAGATCAACGAAGGCACGGTCTACCCCATCCTTCGCCGGCTGACCCAGGAGGAGTATTTTGTATCGTACTTAAAGGAAAGCCCCAGCGGCCCAGCCCGGAAGTATTACCACATCACCGAAAAGGGCAAGGCGTACCTGGCCTCCCTCAAGGAGGACTGGCTGGACTTTTCGGTGATGGTCAATGAGATTCTGAGAGGTGAGCGTCATGAATAAACTGGAGTATCTGGACAAGCTGGAGACGCTGCTGCTGCGCGCCCGTCTGCCAAAAAGCGAGATCGACGATATTCTGCGCGATTATGCCGAATATTTTGAAGAAGGGCACCGGCAGGGGCAGTCGGACTCCGAGATCAGTGCCAAGCTGGGTTCCCCGGAGACAGTAGCCCGCCAGCTCATCGAAAACAGCGAGGAGGAGCAGCGCCGCCGCAAGGAGGAAAGCCGCCGCCAGGCTATGGAAGCCGCGGCCCAGCGCAAGGAGCAGCTGCGCCAGAAGATGCAGGAGACCGGCGAAGGCGTCGGCCGGGCGTGGAAGAAGGGCAAGGAATCGCTGAAAGAGGCGCTGACCTTGGAGGAAGCCGGTACCCCGCGCAAAGGCGGACTGTGGGCCGGATTGGGCCGGCTGCTGGGCCGCATCGGTCACGGCGTCGTTTGGTGCATGGGGCTGGGCCTTGGCATCATTGGCCTGGGCGCGCTCATGTGCTTCTGCGTCGGCCTGGCCATGGGGCTCATGGGTGTTTGGTTCGCGGCGGCAGTGGTGCTGCTTTCCGGCGTAGGGCTGATGATCCTCACAGGGTTGGCAGTGAGCCTGCTTTCTTCTATGGCGGCAGGCGGTGTGGCCTTCTTCTCGGGCCTGAGCGTCAGCGCCCTGGGGACTTTGGGCTTCTGCCTGGCTTGGAAGTTAACCCGTCTTTACGCACGGCTGTTGTTTATGATGAAAGAAGCAGTGGTCTGGCTGGGACGCCGGCTCTTTGACCGGGCGCCTTCCGACCGCAAGCAGGCGGCTCCCGCCAAGAAGGAGCCTTGCGCGGAGGAATGGCCCCAGCTTGTGGACACAAACGAAGCAAAGGAGGGGATGTCGGATGAAACGCAGTGGTAAAGTCATCGCCGGAGCGCTGATCTGCCTGGGTGTGGGCGCCATCGGGCTGGGGTTCAGCCTGCCTGCCGCCCTGGGGGACGGCGTAGACCGGTACAACGAGATGGTCGTGGGGCAGTCCCTGTCCTACGAAACATATGAAGTGCCCGGAACAGTGACCGGGCTGCGCATCACCCAAAGCGACGGCCGCTGGAGCAGCATCCAGATCAAAGGCTCCCAGGACGGCATGATCCGCCTGCAGGTGCCGGACAACGGTCTGTACCGCCAGCCGGTGAGCGTGGACCAGTCCGGGGACCAGGCGACCATCACCTTCGGCAGCCCGGAGATGCAGAAGCTCAGCAAGGAAAACATAAGCAAAATGTGGCTGGCTTCCAACTTCGGGTATTCGATGATCTTGGAGGTCCCGGACACGGTGACCATCCTTTCGGACGAAAACGACGGCATCCACTTCTATCTGGACCGCAGTGCCGCGCCGGTCAACGCCGAGATGCTGGGAGAATACGGCTTCCAGCCGTCGGAGGATTACCTGAAGCGGGAGGAAGAAAACCGCCAGGAGGAAGCGCTGCGGGAGGAAAACGAACGCCTGCGCCAGGAGCTGGAAGCATGGCAGGAAAACGCCGAGATGGTCATGGTGACCCCGGAGGTGACGGTGATCCCCAAAGAGGACGGGGAGATGGCCGAGGTGGAAGGCTATCCGCTGGAACAGCTCAAGGAGGAGGGGCTGATGCCCTTTATCCCGCTGAGCACCAATATCGTGGACGATGAAGAGACCCTCGCTCTGCGCGGGGAGCTGATCCGCCGCCGGATCCATCTGCGCAGCGACCTGGAACAGGTCCTCATGGAGGAAGTTCCCAACGGTATGGACGAGTACGACGCGGAGAACTATTACTTTGACGGCACCAGCCAACTCAGCCAGTTGGAGACCGAGATCCGCGACCGCCGCACCAGCCAGCTGATGGAATACTTTGAAGGCCAGGGCCTGGAGCAGCAGCGCTGCGAGGAGATCCGCTACTGGGTGCTGACCATCACCGACCTGGAGACCCCGCTGCGGGACGCCCAGGACCGCATCTACCTGGAACAGGCCAAGAAACGCAGCGGCCTGGACACCGACCCGGCTGTGCTGGACACCCTGATCCGCCGGGAAGAGGAGATCCGCGAGGGCATGGAGCGGGACATGGGGCAGCTGCTGGCTTTGGGCTTTGACTGGCAGACCGGTCTCGGCGAGCCGCAGCCCCTTCCCCAGCAGGAGGAGCCGGTGCAGGAGAACCCGCAGGTTTCCTAAGGAAAGAACTCTGGATAAAAAGTGCAAGCTTCCCAATTATGATTCATCCATACACAAGAACAGCCGTCCTGGACTCCGGGACGGCTGTTCTTATGCTGGGAAGCGAAAAGAGACCGGAAAGGGAACGGATTTGTCAAAAATAGAGCAGAATCTTGTATATAGTTGGTGAAAACGACGATTGCATTTCCCAGTCGGAGCCAGTATAATAGTCTCATTAACACTTTAGCACATTACAGTTTTCCAGTGTGAAGTTGTGTGTTGAGAATAGGAGGAACAAATATGAATGTCAAAAAATATTTCGCAGTCATGTGTGCTGCGATGATGATGGTATCCAGTTTTGCTGCTTGCGGCGGCAGCGCTCCTGCTGAAGAAGGCGGCGCTTCCGAGGGCGGCGACGCTCCGGCAGCCGAGACCACCGAAGGCGGTTCCGTAGAAGAACTGGTGTTCGGCGTACCGGCTCCTCTGACCGGCGCGGCTTCCGTTTACGGCAACTCCACCAAGAACGGCATTGAGCTGGGTATGGAGGACATTAACGCTGCTGGCGGCAAGCTGTCCATTGAAGTCGTTGATGAAAAAGGCGAAGAGGCTGAGGCTGTCAACGCTTACAACATGCTGATGCAGAAGGGTGTCAACGCCATCATCGGTGACGTTACCTCCAAACCTTCCATTGCTATGGCTGACTATGCAGCTACCGACTATGAGGACGGCGTCGGCGTACCGATGATCACCCCCACCGGTACCGCTGCTGACATCACCCTCAAGGGCGAAAACGTCTTCCGCGCTTGCTTCCTCGACCCCTTCCAGGGCGAAGTCATGGCTACCTTCGCTGCAGAAAACCTGCAGGCCAAGAACGTAGCTCTCATGTACAACACCTCCGATGACTACTCCAACGGCATCGCTGAGGCATTCGAAGCAGCTGCTGCTGAAAAAGGCATGACCGTAGTTGCCAAAGAAGGCTACGGCGCTTCCGATAAGGACTTCAAGACCCAGCTGACCAAGATCCAGGCAGCGAACCCCGACGTCATCATGGTTCCCGACTACTACAACAACGTAGCCCTCATCGTGAAACAGGCTCGTGAAGTTGGTTACGACGGCCCGATGATCGGCGGCGACGGTTGGGATGGCGTATTGGCCGTTCTGGACGAAGGCAGCCAGAGCCTGGTCAACAACTGCTACTTCCCCAACCACTACTTCGTAGATGACACCGACGAAAAGGTTGCCAAATTCGTTACTTCTTACCGTGAAAAATACGGCGAAGACCCCACCGCTTTCTCCGCTCTGGGTTACGATGCCATCAACATCATGTACCAGGCTTTCCAGAAAGCCGGCACCACCGATGCAGAAGCTGTTGTGGAAGCTCTCAAAGGGATGGAATATGACGGCGTTACCGGTCACATCACCTTCGATGAAAACGGCGACCCCATCAAGACCGTATCCATCCTGGAATACAAAGATGGTAAGATCGTTCTGAACACCAAGATTGGTTAAGGTGCCAGACCCCCGATCCGATCCAAAACTAGACCGAGATTGTTATGGGGCAGGGCCAACGTCCTGCCCCATTTGTATCATGGGTAAGATTTTACCCAGGCGCCTTTTGCAAAAAGGACTGCCGCCAGTACCGGGGAGGTAGAAAAAAGGTATGGAACAACTGGTTATTTTCATCAAACAGCTGATCAACGGTATCCAGGTCGGCAGCATCTATGCGCTGGTGGCGCTGGGCTATACCATGGTCTACGGTATCGTCAAGCTGCTGAACTTCGCGCACGGCGACTTCATCATGGTGGGCGCGTACATTTCGCTGTTCGCCATTATGGCCGGGATGCCCATCTGGGTAGCGGCTATCATCGCTGTGGTGCTCTGCTCGCTGCTGGGCGTGATCACCGAGCGGGTGGCCTACAAGCCGCTGCGCAACTCGCCCAAGCTTTCGGTGCTCATTACCGCCATTGCGGTGAGCTTGCTGCTGGAAAACCTGTTCCTGCTGCTGTTTACCTCCACCCCCAAGCCCTACCCGGAGGCCATCAGCCTGCCTTCCATCATGGTGGGCCCGGTGCAGATCAGCGGTACCACCCTGGCTACCATCGCCATCTCGGCGGTGACCATGGCGGCGCTGCAGTTCTTCGTCAAAAAGACCCGCATGGGTAAGGCCATGCGCGCCGTTTCGGAGGACAGCCAGGCAGCGGTCCTCATGGGTGTCAACGTCAACACCACCATCAGCCTGACCTTCGCCATCGGCTCCGGTCTGGCAGCCATCGCAGCGGTCATGTACTGCACCGCTTACCCGCTGGTCGAGCCTTACATGGGCTCCATGCTGGGCCTGAAGGCCTTCATTGCGGCGGTATTGGGCGGCATCGGCATCATCCCCGGCGCCATGCTGGGCGGCCTGGTCATCGGGCTGGTGGAGAGCCTTGCCAAGGCGTACATCTCCTCCACCATGGCGGACGCGGTGGTATTCGGCATCCTGATCCTGGTGCTGTTGGTGAAGCCCACCGGCATCTTCGGCAAAAACGTGGGCGAAAAAGTGTAGGAGGCGCGGCATGAAAAACAAATCGATTCCGTGGAAGGCGTACCTGGCCAATCTGCTGGCGGTACTGCTCCTGTTCTTTATTTATGAAGGCGTCTTTGTAGGGATGCCGCGGCAGAAATACGTCCAGGGCATCATCATGCTGGTTTGCATCAACGTGGTGCTCTCGGTCTCTCTGAACCTGACCACCGGCTTTTTGGGGCAGATCGCCCTGGGCCACGCGGGCTTTATGTCCATCGGAGCTTATACCTCGGCTATTATCACCAAGAACCTTTCCCCGCTGGTGGAAAACCTGCCGTCGGCGGTGGAGGCGCTGTTCTTCTTTGGGGCGCTGCTTTGCGGCGGCCTCATGGCGGCGCTGTTCGGCCTTATCGTCGGCGTGCCGGCGCTGCGCCTCAAGGGCGACTATCTGGCCATCATTACCCTGGGCTTTGGTGAGATCATCCGCGTGCTCATCGAAAACATGGGCGACCTGACCGGCGGCGCTGCCGGCCTCAAGAGCATCCCCCGTTATTCCGGACGCCACGAAGTGGTGGTGTTCGTGGTCACCGTGCTGACGGTGGTCATCCTCTTTAACTTTGTTCACTCCCGCCACGGCCGCGCCATCACCGCCATCCGCGAGGATGACATCGCGTCCGAGGCTTCCGGTATCCCCAATACCTACTACAAGGTACTGGCCTTTACCATCGCTGCTTTCTTTGGCGGCATCGCCGGCGGCGTTTACGCCCACCACATCGGTGTGCTCAACGCTTCCTACTTCGGCTTCATGCGCTCCATCGAGATCCTGGTCATCGTGGTGCTGGGCGGCATGGGCTCCATCACCGGCTCCATCGTGGCGGCCATCGGCCTGACCGTGCTGCCCGAGGCGCTGCGCAGCTTCTCGGAATACCGCATGCTGCTGTACTCCATCGCCCTGATCCTGGTGATGATGTTCAAACCTTCCGGCCTGTTCGGACGGTATGAGTTCTCGCTGTACCGGGCACTGAGCCGCCTGGGCAAAAAAAGCTCCGGCACCAAATCCCAAAAAGGAGGAGAATGATCATGAGTGACACCCAGCAGACCACCGGCAGCCGTCCGGTGCTTCAAGCCAGCCACCTGGGCATCTCCTTCGGAGGCCTGAAGGCGGTATCGGACTTTAATATCGAAATCGGAGAAAACGAGCTGGTGGGCCTCATCGGTCCCAACGGCGCCGGCAAGACCACCGTCTTCAATATGCTTACCGGCGTTTACCAGCCCACCGAGGGCAGCATCACCCTCAACGGCAAGTCCATGGTGGGCAAAAAGCCCCACCAGATGGCCAAGGAGGGCATCGCCCGTACCTTCCAGAACATCCGTCTCTTTAAAGAACTTTCGGTCATCGACAACATCAAGGTGGCCTTTAACCAGAACATGAAATACGGCATCCTGTCCGGCATCCTGCGCAGCGGTTCCTACCGCAAGGAGGAAGCGGAGATCGACGCCAAGGCCCGGGAGCTGCTGGCCATGTTCCACATGGAGGAGATGGCCGACCAGCTGGCCGAAAACCTGCCCTACGGCAAGCAGCGCAAGCTGGAGATCTGCCGCGCTATGGCCACCGGCGCCAAGGTGCTGCTGCTGGACGAGCCGGCCGCCGGCATGAACCCCACCGAGACCGCCGAGCTGATGGAGGCTATCTCCACCATCCGGGAACGGTACCATGTATCCATCCTGCTCATCGAGCACGACATGAACCTGGTGATGAGCGTCTGCGAGCGGCTGGTGGTTATCAACTACGGCCGCATCCTGGCTTCCGGTACTCCTTATCAGGTGGCCAATAACAAGGAAGTCATCTCCGCCTACCTGGGCGAGTAACGAAGGAGGAACGCAAACCATGGGCAAGATGCTTCATGTACAGGATTTAAACGTCCACTACGGCTCCATCCACGCCATCCACGGCATCAGCCTGGATGTGGACGAGGGGGAGGTCGTTTCCCTCATCGGGGCCAACGGCGCCGGTAAGACCACCATCCTCCACACCATCACCGGTATCAAAAAGGCCACCTCCGGCAGCGTGGAGCTTTGCGGTACCAACCTGCTGACCACCGAACCCCACAAGATCGTGGGCCTGGGGATGGCCCATGTGCCGGAAGGACGGCACGTTTTCACCCAGATGACGGTGGAGGAAAACCTGGAGATGGGAGCCTTTACCGCCAAGGATAAGTCCCACATCCAGGAGGACCTGCAGAATGTGTACCGCCGCTTCCCCCGCTTGGAGGAGCGCCGCGGCCAGCTGGCAGGCACCCTCTCCGGTGGCGAGCAGCAGATGCTGGCTATGGGCCGGGCGCTCATGTCCCGCCCCAAGATCCTGCTGCTGGATGAGCCCTCCATGGGCCTGTCTCCGCTGCTGGTAAAGGAGATCTTCCTGATCATCCAGGAGCTGAACCAGAACGGCATGACCATCCTTCTGGTAGAGCAGAACGCAAAGATGGCCCTTTCCATCGCCAACCGGGCTTATGTTTTGGAGACCGGCAAGGTGGTCATGGAAGGCCGCGCCAAGGACCTGCTGGAGGACGATTCGGTCCGCAAAGCATACCTGGGCGCATAAAAAAGAGCAAAGCAAAAGCAGCGTTTCCCAAAGCGGGAGACGCTGCTTTTTTATAAGATGAACGGAGTTCATCTTATCCCAGCAGGTTCATGGAGGATTCCTCCTGGAACTGCTTGAGGCAAAGGTCGTGGTAATAGCCCTTGCGGCTCAGAAGCTCCTCGTGGGTGCCTCGCTCCACGATCTTGCCGTCCCGCACCACCAAGATCAGGTCCGCGCTGCGGATGGTGGAAAGGCGGTGGGCGATGAGGAAGGAGGTGCGCCCCTTGAGCAGGCGGGCGGTGGCCTGCTGGATGAGCTGTTCGGTTTGGGTGTCGATGGAGGAGGTGGCCTCGTCCAGCACGAAGATCTGCGGGTCGGCCAGTACCGCCCGGGCAAAGGAGATCAGCTGCTTTTCACCGGTGGAAAGGCGGTCGCCGCCTTCGCCCACCTGGCTTTGGTAGCCGTCTTCCAGCTTCTGCACCACCGTGTCGGCCGAGACTGCTCGGGCGGCGGCCATGACTTCTTCATCGGTGGCGTCCAGGCGGCCGTAGCGGATGTTTTCCATGACGGTGCCGGAGAACAGGTGGGGCGACTGCAGCACATAGCCGATGCTGCTGTGCAGCCACAGCTGGCTGCGCTGGCGGTAGTCCACCCCGTCGATAAGGATGCGGCCGCCGGTAGGCTCAAAGAAGCGGCAGGCCAGGTTCACCAGGGTGGATTTGCCGGCGCCGGTCTCGCCGACGATGGCCACGGTGGTACCGGCGGGGACATCCAGGTCGAAGTGGGAAAGGACCTCCTCCTGGCCGTCCGGGTAGCGGAAGGACACGTCCTCAAAGCGGATATGGCCCTGGATGGGCTCCCAGTTTTCGGTCTTGGGGTGGAAGGTGTCGCCGTATTTTTCCACCACCTGGGGGGAGTCCACCACCAGGGGCTGCTGATCCAGAAGGCCCATGACCCGCTCGATGTTTGCTTGCAGGGAGATGATGTTGGCGATGTTGCGGGCCAGCTGCTGGATGGGCTCAAAGATGCCCACAGCGTAGGCCGCAAAGGCCGACAGGGTACCCAGCTGCAGCACCCCTTCCAGGGAGAGGAATCCGCCTCGGGCCAGTACCAGCGCCACCGCCACCGAGCTGGCGAACAGCACTAGGGGGATGTAGATGGCGTTGAGGCGGGCAGCCTGGACGGCGGCGTCCCGCATCTCCTGGGTGACCTTCTGGAAGTCTTGGTGGTTCTGTTCCTCGATGACCAGGGTTTTGGAGGTCTTGGCGCCCATGATGCCTTCGTTGTAGGCGCCGGTGATGCGGGAGTGGATGCGGCGGACCTTGCGGTTCCAGTGGAGGATGCGAGTCTGGAAGTAGTAGGTGAGCACCGCCAGGATGGGCACCACCACCATGACCAGCACGGCCAGCTGCACGTCCAGCCACAGCATGGCCACAAAGACGCCCAGCACGTAGGACACCGACCAAAGGGCGTCAAAGATGCTCCAGGCTACCGTTTCGGCGATGCGGGCGTTGTCGGTGAGTACCCGGGAAAGGATGTAGCCCACCGGGGTGACGTTATAATAGGAAAAGGAAAGGGACTGCAGGTGGACGAAGCAGGCGCGCTTCAGGTCCCGGCCCAGGCGCATTTCCAGCTTCATGGAGCCGCGGGTGAAGGCTACCACGCTCAGCGCCTGGAAGGCCACCACCCCCAGCCATGCCAGGCCAAAGGTCCGCAGGCCGTCCAGCTGCCCCGGCACGATGAAGGTGTCGATGGCGTAGCGCTGGAACAGGGGGATGATAATGTCCACCAGGGCGCAGAACAGGTTGAAGATCAAGATCACCAGCAGGGTGGTGCGGTAGGGCCGCAGGAAGGGCAGCAGCCGCTTCCAGGTGGAAAGCTCAAAGGATTGGGTAAATTCCTGTTCTTCGTAAGCCATGATTATTCGCCTCCTTTGGGGGCCGCGTCCTCCAGGAGGCTGCGGTCGTCGCTGTTCATCTGGATGTCGTAGATCTGGCGGTAGATGCCCGGCTGGGCGATGAGCTCCTGATGGCTGCCCAGCTGCGCTACCTTGCCGTCCTCCAGCACCAGAATCTGGTCGGCCTGCATCAGGGTAGTGATGCGGTGGGAGATGAGGATGACGGTGGCGTCGCCGGTCTCCCGGCGCAGGGCCTGACGGATGCGGGCGTCGGTCTCCGAGTCGACGGCGGAGAGGGAGTCGTCAAACACCAGGATGGGGGCCTGCTGCATCAAGGTACGGGCGATGGCCACTCGCTGCTTCTGGCCGCCGGAAAGGGTGACGCCGCGCTCGCCGACGATGGTGTCGTACCCCTGGGGGAAGGAGAGGATGGCCTCATCCACACAGGCGGTAGCGGCAGCGTGGCGCACCTGCTCCAACGGGGGATGCTGGCGGGAGATACCGATATTTTCCTCCAAGGTGCGGGAGAAGAGGAAGGGTTCCTGCAGCACCAGGCCGATGTGCTTTCGCAGGTAAGAGCGCTGGATGTGCTGCAGGTCCACCCCGCCGATGGTGATGCGTCCGTTTTCCGGGGGTAGGTCGTAGAGACGGTCCAGCAGGTAGGTGAGGGTGGATTTGCCGCTGCCGGTGCCGCCTAAAATGGCGAAGGTCTTGCCGGCAGGGATGGTGAAGGACACCTGGTCCAGCACCTTGGTTTGCCCTTCATAAGAGAAGGACACCGAGTCAAAGACGATATCCCGGTCCATGGGCGGGGTGAGGGCGTCGGGGGCTTCCTCCTCCGGCTGGGAGTCCAGGATGTAGGCCAGACGCTGGATGGAGACGCCGGTTTTGCTCATTTCAGACAGGATGCGTCCCAGGCTGCGTACCGGCCAGGCCAGGCTGGCGTTGTAGGAGACAAAGGCCAAAAACTGCCCCAGGGAAATCTCCCCCTCCACCGCGCGGACCACGCCGAAACAGACCACCGAGATGATCTGCATACCGGTGATCAGGTCGCCGGTGGCCCAGAAGGTACTCATCAGGCGGCCCAGGCGAATCCACAGGTCGGCAAAGTGGTTGTTCTTCTCGTCGAAGCGGTCGATCTCAAAGCGTTCCCGCCCGAAGGCGCGCACCACCCGCACCCCGGTGAGGTTCTCCTGCACCGTGGTGGAGAGCCGGCCTTCCGCCTCATCCGCCATCAAAAAGCGCTTGGCGATGCGGGAGTAAAACAGCAGGGAGTAGCCGATGATCACCGGCAGGAAGGCCGCGGTCAGCAGGGAAAGGGGCACGTCCATGGCGAACATGATGCCCAGGTACAGGGCGATGAGGAAGAGGATGCGGAAGACCTCGGTCAGCTGGTTGGTGATGAAGTTGCGGATAACCTCCACGTCGGAGGTGCAGCGCTGGATGATCTCGCCGGTGGGGTTTTGGGTGTGCCAGGCGAAGGGCAGCGTCTGGATGTGGGAAAAGAGGGCGTCCCGCAGGCGCTTGACAAAGTCCTCGGCGCCTTTGGCGATGCTCAGACGGGACCAGTAGGCAAAGAGGCCGGACAGGGCGGCGGAAAGCAGGATGGCGCCGCCGCAGGCCAGCAGGGCTGGGGTGACCTGCCACTGGCCCAGCCAGGAAAGCCACGCAGGGAGCGGCTGGTCACCGATGACGCTGTCCACCGTCACCAGGATGATCTGCGGGGTCAGGGCGGTGAGAGCGGTGGTCAGCACCGAGCAGAGCAGCGCCCAGGCCAGGATACCGTAGCTGGGGCGCAGGAAGCGGGGAAGGACCCCGGGGGTCCGGGGCGGGGAATTGGGCTGCATCAAAAACACCTCGATTCAAAATAGATCATAATTGGAAACAAATAAAAAAGGAGCGCCCTTCCCTGACGGAAGCGCGCTCCAAAAATAGCCTGGAAAAACCCATTACGGCCGCAGGGCCGCAGAAGAGCAGAGGCTGGGGGAGAGCGGTACAGCAGGGAAGCGGTGTGTTTCCTTCGATTCGTAACGTTTCATATCCAAGCCTCCTTTCTTGATAAAATGGGTGATTTTTCATATTTGAGAAAACTGCCTGGGCTCAGTATACGCCCGGGAGGAAGCCTTTGTCAAGAGGGGGAGGAGGGCTTCCCTTGAGAATTTGTTGCGTATAGAGTATACTGAAAAAAATAAGGAGGGACGGATATGCCTGTAACAGTGAGGAAGATTTTGCAGCTTCCAGAATTAAAGGGGTTTCAATTGTTGGCGGGAGAAAGCGGGCTGGATAATGATATCCAATATGTGGACAGCATGGAGGTACCGGAGATTGGACCTTGGCTGAAAAAGCGGGAATTGATGATGACCACCGGCTATGCGCTTAAAGGAGAGGAAGATGCTTTACTGCATTTGATAGAAGAGCTGCATCGGGTGCAGGCCGCGGGTTTATGCATCAAAACTCGATTTATCGGTCCTCTTCCGGAGAAAGCCCTGCGGCGGGCAGACGAGTTGGGACTGCCTTTGATTCAGCTGCCAGATGAAATGTCCTTTGCCGAAACGGTCAATTTTTTGATAAAGTTTTTGGTAGATGATCAGAACCGCCACTTGGAGTTTTCAGAGAAAATCCATAAACGCTTTACTGAACTGGAACTAAGCGGAGGAAGTTTTGAGCAGATCGGACAACTCCTTTATAGCGCGCTAGGGTTTCCAGTAATTATTACGGATGAGCAATTTCGGATATATTCTATGGTATCTCCAGATAACGAGGAATTGCGGGAACAGTTCTTTAATATGCTGGACAGCGGATTTGAACGGGACTTTAGTGCCATGGATTCGCAAGAAGAGTTTTTACGAGGGAATCGAGATGGTTTTTCTCTTTGGGTGCGCAAGGCACGATCCAAAGAGAGGGTCTGTGGCTTCATCTTTTTAGCGGTTAGTCCGGATAAGTTGGATGAAATGGCAAGGATTGTGTTGGATCACGCAGTGACTACCATTACCCTGGAGATCATGAAGCAGGAGGCACTCAACCAGCACCATCGTTTGATGAACGATAATTTGTTTATCGATATTATCATGCAAAACATAAAAACTGAGGAAGAAGCACGCTATCGGGCGCAGCAGCAAAGCTGGCCGCAGCCCCCTCTTTTGCTGGCGATGATGGATATCAATGCCTTTGAAGAGTTGAGTCAGAACAGGACGGAATACCAGCTGCTTGAGCTGAAAAAGAGTGTAGGAACCATAATTACCCAAGAACTGGAGGGGCAAGGGATAACTGGTGCAGTAATCTCACAAAGTGACCGCTTTTTCTGTGTTCTTTCCAATCGTTTCCGGCAGCAGGTTCCAGATATGTTCCAACGTATCCTAGACCGGGTGCGTGAAGAGATTTCTGTTGATATGACGGCTGGCTACGTCACCGGAATACCGAGTTATACCGGGTTGTGGCAAGCACATAATGAGAGCTTGGATGCCATTCATATCTGCCGAATTGAAGGGATCGGCTGTGCTTGTATTGAAGATCATCGCTTGGAGCAGGCGATCTTGCGGGGAAAAGATAATATTTACCTAAAAAAGTATGTAGAAAATACCATCGGAAAGCTGGAACAGTATGATCGCGAAACAGGGTCAGACCTGTTACATGTGCTAGAGGAGCTAGTACGGAATATGGGGATTCGAACAAAAACAGCAGAAGCACTGTTTTTGCATCGGAACACATTATTATACCGCATTAAGAAAATGGAGCAGTTGACTGGGTGCGATCTTTCGCGCAACGACCACCTTCTACACATGGCTTTGGCCTTGATGATTCGGCCATATCTGTAATTCGAATAGCTTGAGAACAGCCAGAGCATGATGCTCTGGCTGTTTTATTATGTGGAATAATAAACGCATTTGATAGACAGCTGCACACAAGCAAAAGACAAAAATCTTCCTAAAATACGAAAATAACGCATGGCTATTTGACAGAATTTCTCAAGATAAAGTGCAGCATGCACTTTGCTGAGGTGAACTTTTGTTTGACCTGTCCATCGACAGTATCAGGGCAAGATGCTATAATAGGACCAATCTGAGAAGGTAATTTACAACATAAAGTACAAATGTTTGTGAGTTGTTAGCTTGCATGTCTGTTTTGAAGCATATTTTTACAGATTGGATAATCGGAAAAGAAAATATACTCAATTTTCATATTCTGCAGGAAAATGTGCATCCTGTTCAAATAATTTACAAAACGATGATGCAAGTCTTGCGGCACAGAAAAAAGGAGGACGGACGGCTATGGTATTAAAGCAAATGATGGAGGTTTATGAGATCTTGGATAATCCTGACGCATCGGGACAAAAAATCAAAGAATATTTGATGAGCCTTGGTGCGAAGGAAGAAGAAATCGTAATAACCAAAATGCAGGGAGAAGAAGGCAGCACAGACTTTGTGCGTGTGTTGATTCCAGGCTCGCAAGGCCGTTCTCAGGGAGGGAATGCTCCCACTTTGGGCCTGATTGGACGCTTGGGAGGATTGGGAGCCAGACCGGAACGAATCGGATTTGTATCTGACGGTGATGGTGCGCTGGCTGCCCTGACAGCGGCAGCAAAGCTGCTGGATATGAAACGAAAGGGCGACGTGTTGGAAGGCGATATTTTGGTATGCACTCATGTTTGCCCCGATGCACCTACCAGCCCTCATGAACCAGTTCCGTTTATGGGTTCTCCCGTTAATATGGACCAGATGAACCAGGAAGAGATCCAGCCTCAGATGGAAGCAATCCTTTCGGTAGATACTACAAAAGGAAATCGCATCATCAATCATCGTGGAATTGCCATCAGCCCCACAGTAAAAGAAGGCTATATCCTGAAGGTTAGCGATGATCTGTTGGATATTATGGAGATCACAACAGGGCAACTGCCGCAGGTATTCGCTCTTTCTCAGCAGGATATTACCCCTTATGGAAATGATCTGTATCATCTGAACAGCATTCTGCAGCCGGCTACCGCCACAAGCGCTCCGGTAGTGGGTGTGGCGATCACGACCGAGACGATGGTACCGGGTTGTGCCACAGGAGCCAGCCACTGTGCAGATGTAGAAGAAGCAGTCCGCTTCATGCTGGAGGTTGCAAAAAACTATGGCCGCGGACAGTGCGCATTTTACGATGCGGAAGAGTATGAGGCTATGGTCAGAAAATATGGCTCGATGAAACACACACAGACCTTGGGCAGATAAAATACTGTTTCATCGCTGCTGCAAAAATAGGTTGACAATGGACAATACGGTCCATTTTAGGAGATTTGTTCGATAAGGAGGAAGAACAATGAAAAAATCCAAGAGATTTGTTGCATTGCTAACGGCTCTGAGTTTAGCTGTTACTATGTTGGCAGGCTGTGGAGGCGGAAGCCAATCTGCGGAAACCTCTGAAGGCGGTGCACAGGCGGAAGGAACCACGCAGGAGACCCCGGCATCGGGAGAAGAAGTGGATCCGACCAGCGTGCCGGAAGAAGAACGCTATGGCGGCGTGCTGACAATGGCTTTGTCCGCAGTAGCTAGCAATCTGGACCCCATCAAATACACGGGTGTTTATGAGGACCAGATTATCCGTACCGTGGGCGATACATTGGTGGCATACAACCACGATATGAGTGAACTGGTAGGTGTGCTGGCTACAGAATGGTCCGCCAACGAAACCGGTGATGTTTATAACTTCAAGCTTCGTGATGATGTGTATTTCCAGAAAGGAACCTATCAGGACGGACGCCAGATGACCGCAGAAGACGTAAAATACTCTCTGGAGCGCTCTGCAAATGAATCGGCTCTCAACCGCCTGGAAATGCTGGATCATGTTGAGGTTGTAGGAGACTTTGAGGTCAATTGCTATCTGAAATCCCCCAACTCCGCCTTCCTCGCAGCCCTGAATAATGGTGGTAATATTATTGTTCCCAAAGAAGAAGTAGAGGGCTGGGGAGATGAATTCGGTGCACACCTGGTAGGCACTGGTCCCTTCGCCATGAAAGAATTGGTTACCGACCAGAGCTGTGAACTGGTGAGAAACGACAACTACTGGGGTCCCAGACCGTATCTGGATGGCGTTATGTTCCGCTTTATCACCGACGTTAACATGAGAGCAAATGCTCTTCGTTCCGGTGAGGTCCATGTAGCCAATGACCTGAGGGATGAAAGCATCAAGACGGTACGAGAAGATCCAAACCTGAAGACCAATGAAGTTCCTGGTATGCAGGTCAACTATATGTATATGAACATGATGGAAGGCCCGACCGCCGATATCCGTGTTCGTACCGCCATCATCCAGGCGTTGGATATCGACCAGCTCAATGCAGCACTGTACCAGTATGGTGAAGCAGAACGCGCATATCAGCCGCTTCCCCCGATCTCTTGGGGCTATGATGAGACATCCAATGACTTAGTGCCCAAATATGATCCGGAAAACGCTAAAAAGCTGCTTGCTGAGGCTGGTTATCCCGATGGCTTCACTATGGAATACTATACCTCGGACTCCGCTGCTTCCATGAAGGTAGCGACGATCTTCCAGCAGTATATGAAACAGAATCTGAACATCGATGTTCAGATCAAAACCGCTCAGTGGGGAACTTTCTCTGCGACGGGTGCTTCTGGTAAAGCTCCTATTTACTCTATGAGCTGGACCTGGGATCCCGATCCGTACTTCTACCTGAACCAGATGTTCCACAGCAGCGCCATCGGTTCTCTGGGCAACGGCCAGGGGTTCAATGATCCGGAAGTGGATCGTTTGCTGGATGAAGCAGTAAAAGTTACCGATCAGGCAAAGCGCGCAGAATTGTACAAAGAGGCTGTTCGAATCATTATGAAAGCCAATGCACAGATTGATTACAGCAACGCTATGGTGATCGATGGCCTTTCCAAGAAAGTACAGGGCTATGACAGCTATGCAGACAAACATGTTGTTATCTGCTCGCCTGAAGTCAATACCTGGTTGATGAAGTAATCATTGTCGGCCCAATCCCATCCGGGCCGCCGTTCTTGAGAAGAACAGCAGCAGGGGCGGACCAAGGTTCGCCCCTGCTGCTGAATTCTGGGAAAATAACCCTGTTGGGTTGATGGCCAAAGGGAACGCTTTCCCATCCGATAGCTAGGCTGGAAAAGAGGAATCGCATGTTAAAAATCATACTCAAACGAATTCTACAGCTGATACCTGTACTGCTTATCGTGGTAACTATCGTATTTACGGTAACACGTTTAATACCCGGCAACCCAGCGATGATTATTCTGGGACCGCAGGCTTCGGTGGAGGCAGTAGAAAAACTCACAGAAGAACTGGGATTGAATAAAAGTATTCCGGAACAATTTATTATGTATCTCAATGGTATTCTCCATGGAGATTTCGGTACGTCCTACCGTTACAATCAGCCGGTACTTACCTTGCTGCTGGAGAAGCTGCCCAATACCCTATATCTGGCAGTTGCAAGTATTGTGATCGCATTGCTTGTCGGTATCCCAGTGGGGATTATCTCGGCGGTCAAGCA
Organism: Oscillospiraceae bacterium; assembly: GCA_019423755.1. Taxonomy (GTDB): domain Bacteria; phylum Bacillota; class Clostridia; order Oscillospirales; family Ruminococcaceae; genus Negativibacillus. The sequence continues at coordinate 23,958 of JAHZAU010000017.1, read as the reverse complement.
GTACTCCGCCTTTGACTACACAGCGATGTTTGCGGCCTTGGTGGGCGTGTCTATCCCGTCATTCTGGTTGGGTTTGATGCTGGTGCTGGTATTTTGTGTAAACTTGGGCTGGCTGCCTTCTATCGGCATGGGTGATATGGCCAATGGATTGTGGGATGTCCTTTCTCACCTGATTCTGCCAGCTTTCTGTCTTTCTACCGGAAGTATGGCCAACTTTGCTCGTATCACCCGTTCCAGTATGCTGGAAGTGATCAATCAGGATTATATTAAATCGGTCCGCGCCAAGGGCATTCGGGAGTGGAAGGTTATCCTGAAGCATGCATTGAAAAACGCTATGCCGCCGATCGTTACGGTAATCGGCATGCGTTTTTCCTTCCTGATGGGCGGAGCGATTTTGGTAGAGACCATCTTTACCTGGCCGGGTATGGGAAGATTGATCGTGGAGGCTATCGGCAATAAGGACTATGCGGTTATTCAGGGCTGCGTTTTGTTTATGGCGATTTTCTATGTTTTGATCAATCTGGTGGTCGATATTATTTATCTGTATCTGAACCCGAAGATCAGCTATGAGACAGAAGGAGGTGGACGCTAATGGCTAAGACCCAAGCAACACTGGGACTACAGGATCAGCAGGAAATGATTTTGCGTGAGCGCCGTGCCAACAACGCGTGGCGTAAGCTGGCGCGCAACAAGTCTGCTATGGTAGGGCTTGTTATCGTAGCCATTGTGGTGTTTGTCGCTATTTTCGGTCCCATGCTGGTGGGAAAAGACCCATATGCCATGGACTTTACCAACATGTACACAAAACCTGGTGTAAACGGAATGATCCTCGGTGGAGATGAGTACGGGAGAGACTTGTTTACTCGTATTATCTACGGGGCCCGGGTATCCATTTTGGTATCGGTAGGCGGTATGTCGGTAGGAGCGGTGTTTGGCGTATTGGTTGGTCTGATCTCCGGCTTCAAGGGAGGCTGGGTAGATAGTGCGCTGATGCGTATTATGGACGGTATGTTCGCCTTCCCATTCATCCTGTTGGCGCTGCTGCTTTTGACCGCTTTGGGCGAAGGCATGCAGAACGTAATTCTGGCTATCGGTATTGCCAACATTCCTGGTTATGCACGCATTGTGCGAGGCCAAGTGCTGATAGTTAAAAATGAAGAGTATGTTAAGGCGGTCGGAGCACTCGGTGCGTCCAACGCTCGTACGATTTTCCTGCACATCCTGCCCAATATTGTATCGGAGGTTATCGTTTACGCGACATTGAATGTTGCCGGTGCCATCCTGACGGAATCTTCCCTGAGCTTTTTGGGACTCGGTATCGTGCCGCCCACCGCTTCCTGGGGCAGTATCCTGAAAGCGGGCCAGGATTGTTTGACAACAGCGCCGCATATCGCCACCTATTCCGGTTTGGCGATCCTGCTGACCGTACTGGGATTCAACCTTTTGGGTGACGGCATCCGCGATGTTCTGGATCCCAAAATGAAGCGTTAACCCATCAGGCGGAAAAATACAAGGAAGGACGGAAGGGCAAATATGAGTGAAATCCTATTGCAAGTAAATGATCTGCGCTCCCACTTCTTTACCGCCAGCGGTGTGGTGAAAGCAGTGGACGGTGTCAGCTTTTCTTTAGAAAAGGGAAAAACGTTAGGTATTGTGGGGGAATCCGGTTCTGGAAAAAGTGTGACTTCCAACTCGATCATGCGGCTTCTCCCCAAAAACGGCAAGATTGTAGGCGGCGAGATCCTTTTTGAAGGAAAGGACCTGGCTAAAGTGAAAGAGAGTGAGATGCTGCGGATTCGCGGAGAAGAGATCTCCATGATCTTTCAAGACCCGATGACCTCGCTGGACCCGGTGTTCCGGATCGGCGACCAGGTTATGGAAGTAATCCTAGCTCACAACAAGATCCCAAAAGAACAGGCCAGAAAACAGGCCATCGAGGCACTGGAGATGGTAGGTATCTCCCAGGCAGAAAAACGAATGGAAAGTTATCCGCATGAGTTTTCCGGCGGAATGCGTCAGCGCGTGATCATTGCTATGGCGATTGCGCTGAAGCCCAAGCTCATTATTGCAGATGAACCGACCACCGCGCTGGACGTAACGGTACAGGCTCAGGTTTTGGATCTGATGAAGGACCTGCAGAAAAAGATGGGGACTTCGGTGATTTTGGTTACCCATAACCTGGGTGTTGTTTGGAGTATGTGTGATACCGTTATGGTTATGTATGCCGGTAAGACGGTGGAATACGCAGACGCCAAAACCCTGTATCAGAATCCTCTGCATCCGTACACCTGGGGCTTGCTCAATTCTATGCCGAAGTTAAGCGATGACCCGGATAAGCCGCTGGCTTCCATCCCAGGTACACCGCCGGATCTGAAACTCACTGGCGGAAGCTGCAGCTTCCACAATCGCTGCAAGTATTGCCAGGAGATCTGCACGAAGAAATCGCCGGATTTGATTGAGGTGGAACCGGGACACTTTGTGGCCTGCCACTTCCAGAAAGCGGCCCAGAATCTTTTGGCAGGAAAGGAGGAGTAGGGGATGAGTGAAGAAAAAATGGCCGTCCAGCCGGAGCCGATCCTAAAGGTAGAACATTTGACCAAAACCTTTACCATCAAAAGCTCCAAGGTGTTTGGAAAACCTAGCTACCTTAACGCAGTCAATGATGTTTCCTTTGAGGTGCGGGAAGGTGAGACCTTGGGTATCATTGGCGAATCTGGCTGTGGAAAATCGACTTTAGGTAAATCTATCCTGAAACTGATCAACCCGACATCCGGTTCCGTTGTGTTTGATGGGAAGGATATCCTTTCCCTTTCTTCTAAGGAAATGACGGCGCTGCGCCGGGAGATGAATATTATCTTCCAGGACCCGTATTCCTCCTTGGATCCGAGAAAAACAGCGGGTTATCAGATTGAGGAGCCGATGATCATCCACAACATCGGCACACCGGAAGAAAGAAAGCAGAAAGTAAATGAACTGCTTAAGCTGGTAGGTTTGGATTACTATCATGCGATCCGCTACCCTCATGAATTTTCGGGAGGTCAGCGCCAGCGGATCAACATTGCTCGGGCGCTCGCTTTGGGACCTAAGCTGCTGGTCTGTGATGAGCCGGTATCGGCTCTGGATGTATCGGTGCAGGCACAGGTTATCAATCTACTAAAAGAGCTCAAACAGAAATTTAAATTGACCTATCTGTTTATCTCTCACGATCTGGGCGTTGTCAAATATATCAGCGACCGTATTGTTATCATGTATCTTGGTAAGATCGTGGAAATAGGAAATGCCAAAGAAATCTATGAAAAGCCGTACCATCCATATACAGAAGCGTTGTTTTCGGCGATTCCACCGGCAAGTCCGATGGAACAGAAAAAGAAGATCACTTTGACAGGAGAGATCCCCAGCCCGCTGAACATGCCCAAAGGATGTGCCTTTTCTACAAGGTGCCCGCACTGCACGCAGCGCTGCCGGGAGGAAATTCCGCCCCTCTGCACCGTAGATGGGGATCACCAGGTGGCTTGCTTCCTGTATCAGGGAACGAAATAATTTACACAGGCCCATTTTCTGAGCAGATGGAAAAGGGGCCGGGTGCTTTAGCAGAAATACGGGAATGAAAAGGAGGAAAAGACGTGAGAAACCAGGAATTAAAGCAGAAGCTTTGGAATTTGGTGGAGGAAAGAAAGGATGAACTGCTGGCTATCTGTGCGGACCTGATCAAGATCCCCAGTGTGACCCCACAGCAGTGTGAATCCATCGTCGATTTTGTGACAGCGTATCTTTCCGATGCAGGAATCTCTTATCAGGTGGTTCGTGGCCCAGGCGAAACGCCCAGCATTTTAGCGCAGGTGGGCAATGGAGGGAAAACGGCGATCATCAATGGCCATAACGATGTTGTACCGGTAGGCGAGCTGAACCGGTGGGACTTTTCCCCTTACTGCGGAACCATCACGGATCGTCAGATTTTAGGACGGGGAACCTCCGACATGAAATGCGGCGTAGGAATTGGACTGTTTCTTGCCAAGCTGATCCAGCAGGAGAAGCTTGGATTCTCCGGGACCTTAAAGCTGCAGATCGTCCACGATGAGGAATCTGGCGGAGAGAAGGGTTCCATGTGGCTTATTGAAAACGGGTACGCGGACGGTGCGGACTTTGTGCTGATTCCGGAGCCAACTTCCTACAACAATGTCGAGGTGGGACAGAAAGGAAGCATGCGTATCCGAATTACCACTACCGGTACACCGGTCAATGGCAGCATCATCAATTATGTGGGCGAAAATGCGGTTCACAAAATGGTGAAGATTCTGGACCGTATGGGCGAACTGGCTCAGCTGGAGGGAACCTGGTACCCCAATCAGGAGCAGGTACTGCGGGATTCCAAGGACGTGATCCGGGATAGCTTTGGAGTAGAAGGCGTAGAGGATGCCATCGACCATGTCAACGTCAATATTATGTGGGTTGACGGTGGGCTGAGTGGTACCATGACGCCAGAGGTCTGCCAAGCTATGGTAGCTACCTTGGTACCGGTAGGAATTTCGACCCAGGCGGTCAAAGACAAGATTGACCAGATTATTGCAGAAGAAGGGATGCGCGGCGTAACGGTAGAATATCCCCGCTGTAAAGATGGCGCCTGCACCGACGTTGATACCGATCTGGTACGGTCGGCGGTGGACAATGCGCAGGCCGTTTGGGGCCGGAAGGTGGTCCCAGCCTATCAGTGGGCCACTAGTGACGCCAAATTCTTCCGTTATCGTGGTATACCGACCATTCAGTACGGACCGGCCAATACCGAAGGCATCCACGCCTACAACGAAAATGTGGATATTGAAGATGTTGTAAATTGCGCCAAAACCTATATGGGTATCTTGGAAGACCTGATCGGTTTTGATTTTTAACAAGGGAGGGAAAAATTGTGGAAAATCGGAAGGTAAAAGGAAAGCTTTGGTCCCTTCTGGAGGAAAGCAAGGACGAGTTGCTGGAACTGTGCTCCCAACTGATTCAACGTCCCAGCCTCAATCCACCCATTCAGGCGGATGCCATCACGGAGTATATTGCCCAATATTTTGATGAAAACAAGATTCCTTATCAGATTCTGTATAACAAGCCCAATATGCCGATCTTTGTGGCTGAAGTGGGAAAAGATGGAGGAAAGACTCTCTGCATCAACGGTCACACTGACGTGGTCTCTCCGGGAGAGCTGTCCCATTGGCACTTCGATCCGCACTGCGGCACCATCACCGACACACAGGTCCTCGGACGCGGTGCTTCGGACATGCTGTGCGGCGTAGCCATCGGGATGCATGTGGCAAAACTGATCGTAAAGCATCAACTTCCGCTAAAGGGAAAACTGGTGCTGCATTTGGTGTCGGATGAGGAGAGCGGAGGGGAGTTCTGCTCCAAGTGGTTGGTGGAAAATGGCTGGGCTGACGGTATTGACGCTGTGATGCTTCCTGAACCAACGACTTATAACAACGTAGAGTGCGGTTCCAAGGGCAGTGTAGGCATGATCCTGCGCAGCTATGGTACCCAGGCTCATGGCAGCGTGTGCAGCTTTGTCGGGGACAACGCCATCTCCAAGATGATCCGAATTCTCAGCCATGTGGAGGATCTCCGGCAGATGAAGGCGGTATATGCCGACCATCAGAAACCGGTGGTGGAAAATGCCAAAAAGGTAGCGGAGGCGATCCTGAAGGTCAAAGGAGTAGGAGAAGCCATTGATCATGTTACCTGCAACGTCAGCTACATGCGGACCGGGGACGGCCAAAAGGCCGCATCTTCGGAATACTGTGAAGCCCGAGTGGGCTATGGTGTCCCGGTGGGTGTGCGGGCTGCTGATGTAAAGGAAGCGTTCGAGCAGCTGCTCCGCGACCTGGATATCCATGGGGTGGAGATCGAGTATACCCGGATCAAGGAGCCGACATTCACCCCGGCTTCGGAAGAAATTGTCCAGATTGCCCTGGAGAATGCCAATTACATCTGGCAGAAAGAAGTTCTTCCAGTCTATCAGTGGGCCACCAGCGATGGAAAGTACTATCGTTATGCGGGTATCCCGGCGATCCAGTATGGTCCGGCCAACATTGACGGCGTCCATGGTTATGATGAATGCGCGGATATTGAGGATATCCTCAACTGTGCCAAAACTTACCTGGGTGTGATCACCGACTTCATCGGCTTTGAAGATATGGAATAGGAGGCCAAGGATGGACAAACAACAGCTTTGGGAAAAAATCGAACATCAGAAGGAAGACCTGGTGCGCCTTTGCTGTGACATGATCCAGATCCCTTCGGAAAACCCGCCATGTAATGTGGAAGAGATCTGCAGCTATATTTGCCGGTATTTGGATGAGGCGGGAATCGCTTATGAAGTTGTGCGCCCCAAGCCCAATCTGCCCAACATTCTGGCCCGCTTCGGCAATCCTCAGGGGAAAACCCTGGTGTTTAACGGACATATGGATGTTGTCCCCGCAGGAGATTTGGAACAGTGGGATTTTCCGCCGTATTGTGGGGAGGTACGGGATGGAAAGATTTTAGGCCGCGGCACTTCCGACATGAAGTGCGGGTTGGCAGCCAGCCTATTCACCATGGCTCTTCTGGCTAAGGAACAGGCAAACCTTACTGGGCAGATCCTGATGACTATTGTACCGGATGAGGAAAGCGGGGGCTTTTACGGAACCCGTTGGCTGTTTGAGCAGGGTTTGATAAAAGGGGACTGGGGCATTGTCGCAGAGCCCACTGGCTATGATAATATCGAAGTCGGCCAAAAGGGATCCCTTTGTGTAACCGTCCGGGCAAAAGGTGTCTCCGCCCACGGGAGTCTTTCCCCTTATGTGGGAGACAACGCGGTGGAAAAGCTGATGCGCTTCCTGCTGGAATTGCGTGCGCTGCGTCAGCTTCACGGAAATCATACCGGAGAGATGGCCCGTGTTATGGAGGTTTCCAAACAGGTGATCCGAGATGTGCAGAAGGCACCCGGCGTGGAAAACTGCATGGACCACGTCACTGTGAATTTCGGGACCTTCCATGGCGGAATCCGGCGCAATGTGGTAGCGGATTATGCGGAAGCAGATGTGGATGTTCGTATCCCTCTGGGAGTCCATTTTGACGAAGTAGCAGGGATGATCGAACAAATCCAGAAGCAGCCAGGGATGGAAGGTATCACGGTGGAGTACAGCGGCGCCCGAAGCGGCAACTGGGTATCGGTAGAGTCTCCTATCTGCCGAGCAGCACAAAACTGTGCAAAAGAACTGATGGGAATTGACCTGGTTATGGCGTACCAATGGGCAAGCAGTGATACCCGCTATTTCCGTGATGCGGGTATTCAGACGATTCAATACGGTCCGTCGGATACCGAAGGTATTCATAGCTACAACGAAACGGTGACAATCAAGGACGTTGTAAATGCAGCAAAAATGTATACCGGAATCATCTGGGACCTAATGGGTTCAGATAAATAAGAAATCCTCTTTCTTTCTCCTTTGTTGTACGGCCCGGAGCTTGTTTTAACAAGCTCCGGGCCGCTGCGCATAAAAAACCTCCCCGAGGCAGGGCCGCGGGGAGGAGAAAAGCGGGTTATTTCATGCGGGCGCGCAGGAAGGTGGACAGGCGCTTATAAAGAAGCAGCGTCAGGAAGGAGAGCACCGCGCATTTGATGATGTTGAAGGGGATCACGCCGAAGTAGATGTAAGCTAAGATGCTGTCGATGGCCGGGTTGACGGCGTTGCAGGCTTCGATGATGGCTTCGATGGGCATGATCTTGGAGTAGAAGGGGATCAGCATGAAGTAGTTGGTCAGGCAGGCGACCAGGATGCTGACGGCGGAGCCCAGCAGCAGGCCGATGGCTACGCCCTGGCGGTTGTGCTTCCAGCGATAAGCGTTGCCGGCGATGATGGAGAAGGAAGCCAGCATGAGGAAGTCGGCCAGCTCACCGACGCCGCCGGTGGTGGTGGACAGCACGTGCACCAGGTCTTTGATGAGGGTGACGTAAACAGCCGGAGCGGGACCGCAGAGGAAGGCCATAATATAGATGGGCGCGCCGCTGATGTCCAGCTTCAGGAAGGGGGGCAGGAAGGGGATGGGCATCTCGAAGAACATGAGAACGGTGGAGATGGCCGCAAACAGGCCGATCAGGGTGATTTTGTGGATGTTGCCGCGTTTTTCGGGAGCCGCTCCCTGAGAGATGGTGTAGTTCATGAGTAAAAACCTCCGTCAAAAATAATTTGGTTCCGAAGGTCTGTGTGCCTGCGGCCGCCAGGACACAAGGGCAAGAAAAATGCGCCAATGGGAATGGACCCATGGGCGCAGACAGTCAAACAGACGTCGTTTCTTTCTACCGGACTATACCGTTGGTCTGGGAATCACACCCAATCTGCCGCCGCCTCCGAAAAAGGGAGGACAACGGGTCGCGGACTTGCTCATCGATCAGCTTACCGCCAGTGAGGAATCGCACCTCGCCCCGAAACAGACTTTATTGAACTGACCTTATTATACTGACGGGGTATGGGAAAGTCAATAGAAAAACCGGCGATTTCTTTGTTTATTTTATGTCAATGTGCTGGGTTTGGGTATGGGATTCTGTACGAAATAAACGGAAAAACCGGGGGATTCCCGGGTGATTGCCCCTAGCGCCGCCGCGGGAGGATATGGTATAATGGACCTAGAATAACCCTCGGGGAAAACCAGAGGACCCAGCCGAAAGGAGCGTGTGCCCGGCGTGAACGACGAACTCATCCGCATTCAGGAAAACATCAAATACCTGCGCATCCTGGCGCAGAAGTACCCGACCATCCAGGATGTGGCCACCCATATCATCACCCTGACCTCCTTCAACGCCCTGCCCAAGGGCACCGAGCATTTTATGAGCGACCTGCACGGGGAGTCCCAGGCGTTTATCCACATCCTCAACAACGCCTCCGGCGTCATCCGGGAGAAGATCGACGAGCTGTTTGGGCACATCCTTTCCTCCGACGAGCGGGCCAACTTTGCCACCCTCATCTACTACCCCCAGCGCAAGCTGGAACTGGTGAAAAAGCAGGTGCGGGATATGGACGACTGGTACCGGGTGACCTTGCAGCGGATGGTGGAGCTGTGCCGCATGGTGGCCTCCAAATATTCCCGCAGCAAGGTGCGCCGCTGCATGCCCGAGGGGTACGAATACATCATCGACGAGCTGCTGCACACCAACTACGACGATTACAACAAGGAGCAGTACTACGACAGCATCGTCTCCACCATCGTGCAGCTGGGTATGTCCGACGAGTTTATCAAGGCGCTGGCGGGGCTCATCAAGACCCTGGCGGTGGACGTGCTGCACATCATCGGCGATATCTTTGACCGGGGGCCCCGGCCGGACATTATCATGGAGCTGCTCATGGACCACCACTGCGTGGATATCCAGTGGGGCAATCACGACATCTGCTGGATGGGGGCCGCCGCCGGAAGCGACGCCTGCATCGCCAACGTGGTCAACGTCAGCATCCAGTACGGCAACATCGACCTGCTGGAAAACGTCTACGGCATCAGCCTGCGGCAGCTGGCGCTCTTTGCCCAGGAGACCTACCCTGATTGTCCGCACTTCACCCCCAAGGAGGTGGACCGGGAGCACGACGCCCAGAAGGACATCCAGCTGCTGGCCAAGATGAAAAAGGCCATTGCGGTGATCATGCTCAAGCTGGAAGGGCAGATCATCCAGCGCCGTCCGGAGTACGAGATGGAGGACCGGCTGCTGCTGGACAAGATCGACCCGGAAAAGGGGACGGTGACCATCGGGGGCAAGGAATACCCCTTGGAGGACCGGGACCTGCCTACCCTGGACCCGGACGCGCCCTACACCCTCACCGAGGAGGAACAGAAGGTCATCCAGAGCCTGCGGGTGTCCTTCCAGCGGTGTGAAAAGCTGCAGCGGCACGTGGGCTTCCTCTACGCTCAGGGCGGCATCTACAAGTGCGTCAACGGAAACCTCCTCATCCACGGCTGCGTGCCCATGGAAAGCGACGGGAACTTCCAGTGGATGCGGGCCGGCAGCAGCCGCTGCTGCGGCAAAAAGCTCATGGACGCCTGCGAGACCCTGGCAAGACAGGGGTACTTTGCGCCGGAGGGCAGCCCCGCCCGTCAGGAGGGAAGGGACTTTATGTGGTACCTGTGGTGCGGCAAAAAATCCCCCCTTTACGGCCGTGAGCGGATGACCACCTTCGAGCGGATGTTCCTGGGGGACAAGAGCCTTTGGGAAGAGCCCAAGAACCCCTACTACCAGCTGATCAACCACGAGTATATCTGCATCAACATCCTCAAGGAGTTTGGGCTGGACCTGCACCACTCCCACATTATGAACGGGCATGTGCCGGTGAAGACCAAGGACGGGGAAAGCCCGGTCAAGGGCAACGGCCGGCTGATCCTCATCGACGGCGGCTTCTGCAAGGCTTATCATCGCACCACCGGCATCGCCGGATATACGCTGATCTCCAACTCCCACGGGATGCGCATCGTGGCCCACGAGCCCTTTACCACCGTGGCCGATGCGGTGCAGAACAACACCGACATCCACTCCACCTCCCAGATCTTCGAGACCCGCAAGGACCGCATCATGACGGCGGTCACCGACCAGGGGCAGGAGAACCAGGCCAGCATCGAGGACCTGCGGCTGCTGCTCACCGCCTACCGCATGGGGCTCATCCGCCAGGCGGACCGGGCGGAGCCGCTGGGCGGGCGCTGCGGCATCGACCAGCTGTTTTAACCGGAAAAAGAAAAAACAAAAGCCAGACGAGACCAATCGGTTTCGTCTGGCTTTTTTGCGCGAGGGAAGGGAAATTATTCTTTTTCGGAGGGGTCTTCCAGACCGGCGGTCGGGCGGGGGAACTGGCCCTTGGCGTAAGCCTGGGAAGGCTCCGGCAGGCCGCGGCGGCGCAGGGAGGAGTCTGTCCAGCGGCGCAGGAGCTTAAAGAACACCGACAGGGTGGGCACGCAGAGGACGATGCCCCCGATGCCGAAGAGGCCGCCGGCAACGATGATGGAGAACAGCACCCAGAAGCCGGAAAGGTTGGTGGAACCGCCGACGATCTTGGGGGCGAGGATGTTGCCGTCGATCTGCTGGATCACCAGGATGAGCACCACAAATCCCAGCGCCTGCATGGGTTTGCCGGCCATGAGGATGATGAAGAAGCTGGGGATGGCGCCGATGAAGGGACCCACCATGGGGATAACGTTGGTGCAGGCCACGATGACGCCCACCAGCACCGCGTAGGGCAGGCGGAAGACCATCATGGAGACGGTGGTGAGGGTACCGATGACCACGGCGTCCACCAGCTGGCCGTTGATGTAGCCGCCGAAGGTCTCGTCGACGATCTGAACGGTTTCCAGCAGGCTTTCGTTGAAGCGCACCGGGAAGATGGCGTAGCAGAGCTTTTTGAGCTGCCGGGCAAACAGCTCCTTGTTAAACAGGAAGTAGATGCAGGTGACGAAGGTGACCAGCAGGTTCATCACCTGGGAGACCAGGTTGGCGGAGAAGTTGAGCAGCCACGGCACCAGCTGGGCGAAGAAGTTTTTGAGGTATTCGAAGATCTGGTTCCAGTAGGGGCTGACCATCTGGTACAGGTCGCCCTTGACGCCCAGGGAAGCCAGCGCCGAGTTGGCCAGGTTCTGCAGGCCGGTGATGTAGCTGGGGAAGTTGCGGTTGAGGGTGTTGAGGCTTTCCATCAGCTGCGGGGTGACAAAGGAGCCCACCAGCCCCAGGAAGATCCAGGCCATGGTGAGCACCACCAGGATGGAGAGGGTGCGCAGCAGGCCGGGCTTGGAGGGGTTGTCTTTAAAAAGCAGGCGGGAAAGACGGCCTTCCACCCAGCGCAGTGGCCGGATAAAAAGATAGGCCAGGGCAAAGCCGGTGAGGAAGGGGGAAACGAGGGAAAACAGCTGGGAAAGCATGGCCATAATATCGCCGATGTTGCGGAAGAAGAAGTAAAAGACGATGGCGATGCACAGGGAAAGGGCGGTGTAAAGGGAGCGGGAAAAACGCGGGTCCCGATGGAATTTCAAGTCATCACATCCAATCAAAATGTTACACAAGGGGGAAGGGGATCAGCCAGAAGCCGACCCAGGCAAAAAGGGAGCCCAGGGCGGCGCCGCCCAGCAGGTCCCGGGGAAAGTGCAGAGCGGCTACCAGGCGGCTGAGGGCCACCAGTACCGCCAAAACCACCAGCACCCAGCCCCACCAGAAGCCCAGCCACAGGGTGCCCAGGGCGATGACGGTGGCGCTGGCGGTGTGCCGGCTGGGGAAGGAGTCGTTGGGGGCGTGGGGACGCAGGGGAACGAGGCCGTAAACGGCAAAGGGCCGCGGAGCCGGGAGAAAGCGCCGGATACCGGTGGCCAGCAGCACGGCACCGGGCACCAGAAGGTAGCGCAGCAGCCGGGGGTCTCGGGAGACGAGCAGCCACAGGCAGACGATGCCGTAGGCCAGCATTACCGGGGCGGGCAGCAGCGCCACCGCCCGGCAGCAGATCTGCTCCCGGCGGGGCGTTTTGCGCCAGAAGGCCAGGCAGTCGGTGTAAAAGCGCTCCATTAACATTCCTCCCGGGCTTCCAGGCAGGAGAGATAGCAGCCGCCGTGGTGGACCTGGTTTTGGGCCACGCGGGTGGTGGTGCTGTCATAACCGGCCTTGGTGTTGCTGTGGGGGAAGGCGAAGTTTTTGGCGCCGGAGGTGATGGTCAGGCGCAGGCGGTGCCCCGGCAGGAAGGTGTTAGACAGCTTGGTGGTGCGGATAGCGAGGGGGACCGCCTGGCCTTCTTCCAGCCATACCGGGGAGGTAAAGCCCTGGCGGTAGCGGGCGGAGAGGATGCCGTCGGCCAGCTTCATGGAAGTGCCGTCGGGGAAGACGTCGCAGATGCGGACCATAAAGTCGGTGTCCGGGGCATCGGAGGAGACCCACAGGCGGACGGTAAAGTCCCCGGTGAGGGTCAGAGGTTCGTCCAGCGGCGGGGTGGTGTAGCACAGGTAGTCGGGGCGCTGTTCCTCCTGGGTGTAGTTTTCCGGGACCTCGATCTCGTTTTCCGCCATGTCGATAATGTGGGTGCCGGGGTCCTGGGGGTCATAGCGGTAGGTGTCGTGGCCGGGGGCTTCGGGCGGGGTACGGGTGAGGATGCCGTCGCCGGAAGAGGTGTTGGCGCGGCCGCCGCTTTGCAGGTAGAAGGTGGCCGGGCGGGTGTGTTCCACCGGCCAGCGGGAGGCGGTCTTCCAGCACTCGCTGCCGACGGAGTAATATTCCACCGGCGGGCCCTGCTCCACGCCGTTTTCCCAGCCGCGCAGGAAGTGGTCGAACCATTTTTCATAAAGCAGGTCCAGGTCGAAGCGCAGGGCCTGGGGGCCAAAGTGCAGGCCGTGCAGGTCATAGCGGGAGTTACCGCTGTGCTGCCAGGGGCCGAGGATCACCTTGCGGGTGCCGGCGGGCCAGTTTTCGGTCAGGTCCAGAGCTTCGGTGGTGCCCATGCCGTTATCATCAAACCAGCCGGACTGGATCAGCGCCGGGACGGGGTGCCCCTGGTAGCGCTCACTCCAGTTGGCCTGGCGCCAGAAGTCGTCGTAGTCGGGGTGGTCCCAGTATTCGTCCAGGAAGGGGACGTCGTAGCCCAGGGCCTTTTTGGGGATGTCCCGCAGGGGACGGATGGAAAGCACCTCGTCCCAGTCCGGGCGATCCATGAGTTCGGGGCGAAATTCCTGCTGGGAGACGGCGAAGGACCAGGCCAGGGAACCGGAGCTCATGGTGCCGCCCCGGCGGGGGAAGTCCACAAAGGGGCTGCCGGCGCAGACCACGCTGACCATGGCTTTCAGGTGGGGGTTGCCGCTGGCGGCTGCCGCCCACTGCACCATCCCCAGGTAGGAGCCGCCGGTCATGCCCACCTGGCCGTCGCTCCAGGGCTGGGCGGCGATCCAGTTGAGGGTGTCGTCGCCGTCCTCCACCTCATGAAGGTTGGGCTCCCAGGCGCCGCCGCTTTGGCTGCGGCCCCGCACGTCCTGGACGGCTACGGCGTAGCCCCGGTGGATGTAGCGATAGTACTGGCGGTCGTTTTCCTCCTTGCCGTAGGGGGTACGGATGAGGATGGTGGGGAAGGTCTCGCCGGGGGCGCGGTCCGCCGGGAGGAAGACGTTGGTGGAAAGGGAGACCCCGTCCCGGGTGAGGACCGAGAAGGTGCCCAGTTTTTCCACCGGGCGGAGGGTCTCCTGGGGGAGGTATTCGGTCCAGAGGGCCACCGGGGTACGAGGCTCATAGCCCGGCTCTACCAACACGCTGACCGATTCCCGGCAGGGGCAGGCGATGGCGGCTACCTTGCCGTCGGCCACCAGCAGGTTGCAGGGGAACTTGACGTCCCGCTGCATAAACCAGCCGTCCTCCCCCAGCAGGTAGTGTTCGCCCCACGGGGGGAAGATCTCCCGGCCGCCGCAGGAGAAGAGGGTGGCGTAATCCCCCAGGCGGGAAAAGAGGACGGGCAGGTCCATTTTGGTAAGCGAGTGGAGGGCGCGGGCCTCCGGGTCGGAGAAGGGGTGCCACGGGCCGAGGGCAGCAGTGGCCGGGTCCAGCAGGCGGCAGCGGGCTGCCTGGGGCTGGCGCAGGTCCAGTTCAAACTCCCCGGAGAGGATACCGGAGCAGTATAACAGCAGATGACGCATCATAGCGGAAGGCTCCTTTCGATTCCATAAAGACGCCCGAAACAGCGGGCTTTTGGCTGCTTTTATTGTACCATGCAGGCGGGGAAAAAGGAAGAAGATTCCCGCGGGGAGGGGCGGAAAAAACAGAGGGGACACAGGAGAAAGCCAGAGAAGGCAGGAGGAGCAGCGTCCAAGAAAGCGGGAGAAAACCAGAGGATTTGGGCGCAATCCAACAAGAAACCGACAAAAATCCGCAGGGAATAATGATAAAACACGAAATTCACCAAAAAGTGCGGGATAATCTTGACTTTTGGGGGTGGTGTGATATAGTTTTAATGGCATTTTGACAAGATTGGAAAACAAGGGCGCCGGAATGGACCGGCAGCCGAGATACAGCGGCCCGATTGGGGGCCGGATGGTAAAAAGGGGGAGCAACGAGTGAAGGATAATATTTTGATCAGCTTGCAGGACATTGTGGTGGAATTTGACGACGGCCAGCGGGTGCTCAAGGGCATCAACCTGGACATCCACGACGAGGAGTTCGTCACCTTCCTGGGGCCTTCCGGCTGCGGAAAGACCACCACCCTTCGTATCATTGGCGGCTTTGTGGAGCCCAATTCCGGCAAGGTATATTTCGACGGCAAGCTCATCAACGGCGTGCCGCCTTACAAACGCAACGTCAATACCGTGTTCCAGCGTTATGCGCTGTTCCCGCATCTGAACGTGTTTGAAAACGTGGCCTTCGGTCTCAACGTCAAGAAGATGGACAAAAAGCAGATCGCTATGAAGGTCAAGAAGATGCTGGAGCTGGTGAACCTCATCGGCTACGAAAACCGCAACATCAACCAGCTTTCCGGCGGCCAGCAGCAGCGCGTGGCCATCGCCCGGGCACTGATCAACGAGCCGAAGGTCCTGCTGCTGGACGAGCCTCTGGGCGCTTTGGACCTGAAGCTGCGCAAAGACATGCAGACCGAGCTGATGCGCATCCAGAAGAGCCTGAAGATCACCTTCATCTACGTCACCCACGACCAGGAGGAGGCGCTGACCATGTCCGACCGGGTGGTGGTCATGAAGGACGGACAGATCCAGCAGATCGGTACCCCGCAGGACATCTACAACGAGCCGGCCAACGCCTTTGTGGCCGACTTTATCGGCGAGAGCAACATCCTCGACGGCATTATGTACGAGGACTTTGAGGTCGAGTTTGCCGGCCAGGCCTTCCGCTGCGTGGACAAGGGCTTTGCCCCCAACGAGCAGGTAGACGTGGTCATCCGCCCGGAGGACATCATCGTCGGCGACTACGAGACCTCGCCCATCAGCGGCGTGGTGGAGTCGGTGATCTTCAAAGGCGTACATTACGAGATCACCGTGGACGCCCACGGTTTCAAGTGGCTGATCCATTCCACCCAGAGCCAGGAGGTCGGGGCGCTTATCGGCATGGACGTGAAGCCCTTCGACATCCACATTATGAAGAAGATGGAGGTGCGCTAGGCGGTGAAATCTTTGGAAAAACAGACCGCTTCCCGGCAGCAGGCCATCCGGACCCTGCCGGCGGTGCCGTATATGATCTGGATGGTGCTGTTTATTGCAGTACCGCTGCTGCTGGTGGTGTACTTTGCCCTGACCGACCCGGCGGGCAACTTCACCATCGCCAACATCTCCGCCGCCGGGGAATACTTCCCGGTGCTGCTGCGCTCGCTGAAGCTGGCGGCGGTGGCGACTTTGCTGTGTTTGGTGATCTCCTACCCGCTGGCGTATATCCTTTCCCGGCGGCAGGGCTTCCGCAAGCAGACGCTGCTCATGCTGCTGATGCTGCCCATGTGGATGAACTTTTTGCTGCGGACCTTTGCCTGGATGACCATCCTGGAAAACAACGGTCTGCTCAACCAGCTGTTTATGGCCATCGGCATCGGACAGGTGCGGATGATCAACACCCAAGGCGCGGTGGTGCTGGGGATGGTGTACAACTATATCCCCTTTATGATCCTGCCGCTGTATAACGTCATGAGCAAGATCGGCAACGACGTCATCGAGGCGGCCCACGACCTGGGCGCCGGACCCATCGGGGTGATGACCCGCGTGGTGATCCCGCTGAGCATGCCCGGCGTCAGCACCGGCATCACCATGGTGTTTGTGCCGGCTATCAGTACCTTTATCATCTCCAAGATGCTGGGCGGCGGTACCAACCAGCTCATCGGCGATATCATCGACCTGCAGTTCCTGGGCAACAGCTACAACCCCAACCTGGGCTCGGCCATCTCGCTGGTGCTCATGGTGGTGGTACTGCTGTGCATGAGCATTATGGGCAACCTGGATGAAGAAGGAATGGAGGGACGAATCCTGTGAGAAAGAACCGTTGGCTCTCCAACAGCTATATTGGCCTGGTGATGGCGTTTTTGTATGCGCCGATCTTTGTGCTCATCGTCTTTTCCTTTAACGAAAGCAAAAGCCGCAACACCTGGGACGGCTTCAGCCTGCACTGGTACAAGGAGCTGTTTCACGATGAGGCTATCCTGACGGCGCTGGCTTATACGCTGATCATCGCGCTGGTGTCCTCCCTGATCGCTACCGTGCTGGGCACGGCGGCGGCTTTGGGCATCGACAAGATGAACCGCCGGCTGCGCTCGCTGGTCATGTCCTTTACCTATCTGCCGATGATCAACCCCGAGATCATCACCGGCGTTTCGCTGATGCTGCTGTTTATCTACGCCAAGATGAAGTTCGGGCTTTCTACTCTGATCCTGGCGCACATCACCTTCAACGTACCTTATGTGATCTTAAACGTGCTGCCCCGTCTGCGGCAGATGGACCGCTATACCTACGACGCGGCCCTGGACCTGGGGTGCAACCCGATACAGGCCTTCTTCAAGGTGGTCATCCCCGAGATTATGCCGGGCATCAGCGCCGGGTTCATCATGGCGCTGACCTTCTCCATGGACGATTTCATCATCTCCTACTTTGTCAACGGCTCCTCGGTACAGACCCTGCCGCTGATTATCAACGGCATGGTGCGCCGCCGCATCAGCCCCAAGATCAACGCCCTTTCTACCATCATGTTCGTGGTGGTGCTGGGCATCCTGCTGACCTCCAACTTTGTTTCGGCGAGAAAGCAGAATGTCACCAAGAAAAAGCTGGGAGGTGGGTCCTTTGCGCAGTAGCAAAAAAGCTTGGGCCGCGCTGGCGGCGGGCCTCCTGCTGGCAGGGAGCCTGGCTGTGCCGGTTTCGGCCGAAGAGGCGGAGGAAGGTTACCCCGCCAACTACGACATGGAATATTACAGCCGCTTTGCGGGCGAAAATATGACCATCAACGTCTACAACTGGGGCGAGTACATCGCCAACGGCGAGGACGGCTCCATGGACATCAACAAGGAGTTTGAGGAGCTGACCGGCATCAAGGTCAACTACACCCTCTTTGATACCAACGAGTCCATGTACGCAAAGCTCAAGTCCGGCGGCTCGTCCTATGACGTGGTGATCCCTTCGGACTACATGATCTCCCGTATGATCGACGAGGGGATGCTGGAACCGCTGGATTATGAAAACATCCCCAATTTCCAGTACATCGACCCGCAGTTTGTAAACCCGGCTTATGACCCGGAGAATTTGTACTCGGTACCCTACACCTGGGGCACCGTGGGCATCATCTACAACTACGATATGCTGGGATACGACCCGGACAGCTGGGGCGTTATGTGGGACGAGAGCCTGGCGGGGCAGATTCTGCAGTTTTCCAACGTCAAGGACGACATCAACCTGACCCTGCTTTACCTGGGGTACGACATGAACAGCAGCGACTTTGACGACCTGGACGCCGCGGCGGAGGCCCTCAAGCAGCAGAAGCCCCTGGTGCAGGCTTACGTCATGGACCAGGTGTTCGACAAGATGCAGAACAACGAGGCGGCAGTGGCGCCCTACTACGCCGGTGACGCCATCACCATGATGGAGGCAAACCCCAGCCTGCGCTTTGTCATCCCCAAAGAGGGGAGCATGCGTTTCTCTGACGCTATGGTCATCCCCAAGCTGCCCGACCAGAGCGAAGAGAGCCTCAAGCGCAAGGCCGCGGCAGAGATGTACATCAACTTCCTCAACGAGCCCAATGTGGCGGCGGAAAACATCGAGTATATCAGCTACTCCACCGCCAACACCGCCGCTTTGGAGCTGCTGCCCGAGGAGGTGCGCAACAACCCGGTGGCCTATCCCGATGCGGAGACCCTGTCCCGCACCTACAGCCAGGTGAACCTGGGGGACGAGGCCAACCAGTACATGGACAAGCTGTGGACCGATATTATGAGCGCCGACCAGGGCTATTCCGACTGGGCCATGCCGCTGTTTTTGGTAAGCGCACTGGCGCTGAGCGGATTCATCACCTGGTTCCGCAAGGAGCGCAAGCGCCGCAGGGAGCGGATCGAGTACACCAGCCTCTTTGAAAAGAAGAACTATTAAGCGCAAATAAAAAGCGCCGGGACCGGAAAGGTCTCGGCGCTTCTTTACGTTTTCGGTAAGGTTTAGGACGCGGCCTTGGAGGAGGAAAGGGAGGACAGAAGGGCCACCGACAGGATGACTCCGCCGCCCACAAGCTCCCGCAGGGTGGGCACCTCCCCCAGCAGGAGGAGGGCAAAGAGGATGCCGTAAACCGTCTCCATGCCGGAGACGATGCCGGCGGTCTGGGCGGTGACCCGCTTTTGGGCCTCCACATAGAGGGTGTGGGCAAAAGCGGTGCAGACAAAGCCGATGGCGGCCACGCCGGCTAGGTCCGGGAGGGTCCAGGTGGCGGGCACCAGGAAGAAGGCCGGAAGCAGCACCACCGCCGCCGTACCCTGCTCATAAAGGCAGATGGTGCGGCTGGGGTAGGAAGCCGACAGGTAGCGGTTGGAGAGGGACATGACCGCGTAGGCCAGGCTGGAGAGCATTCCCCAGAGGATGCCGGCGGTCACCTGGTTTTCGGCAGAAAACTCAGGGATGGTGATGAGTACCCCCAGCAGCAGCACCAGGGCGCTGAGGACGCTGCTCAGGCGGAGTTTTTCGTGGAAGAGCAGCGGCTCTAAGAAGGTGACGAACAGGGGGAAGGTGGAGTAGGTGATGGTGCCGATGGCCACCGAGGACAGCTGGATGGACTGGAAGAAGGCGGTCCAGTGGACGGCCAGCACCACGCCGGTACCCAGCGTCAGGAGAAGGTCCCGGCGGGAGCGAAGCCGCAGCGGCGCACGGGAAGCAAGGGACAGGACCAGCAGCAGGGCGGTGGAGCAGAGTACTCGTCCGCCGGCCACCAGCACCGCCGGGATCTGGACAAATTGCCCGATGACACCGGAAAGACCGAAGAACATCACCGAAAGGTGCAGGTACAGCACGCTTTTTTGACGGGACATGGAAGGGGCCTCCTTTGGCGGCGGGGATTAGAGCTTTTTGAGGCGGGCGAACTTGAACATGATCTTTTTGGTACCCACCGAGTCGAAGATGACCTCCAGCAGGTGGTCGCCGCCCATGGGGGTGACCTTGGCGATCATGCCGTCGCCGAAGGTGTTGTGGTGGACGCGGTCGCCGGGGCGCAGGTCGCAGCCGGCAGCCGGAGCAGCGGCACGGGCAGCCGGGGTGTGGCTGACGCCGCCGATGCCCAGCTCGTTGGAGGCGCGGTGGGGGTATTTTTTCACCGGGCGGTCCACAGCCGGGTCCAGCTTACGGCGCTGCAGGGTCTTGTCCTCCACCTCGCACAGGGAGAGGGGAATTTCGGAGACAAAGCGGGAAAGGCGGTTGCGCACCGTCTGGCCGAAGATCATACGCTGGGCGGCGTTGGTGATGGTGAGGACCTCCTTGGCGCGGGTGATGGCCACATAGGCAAGGCGGCGCTCCTCCTCGATCTGGTCCGGGTCATACATGGCCTGCAGGCCGGGGAAGATGCCCTCCTCGGCGCCGCAGAAGTAGACGCGGGGGAATTCCAGGCCCTTGGCCGAGTGCATGGTCATCATGACCACGTTGTCGGCGTCGGGGTCGTAGGTGTCCATATCGGTGTAGAGGGTGACCTCCTCCAAAAATCCCGCCAGGGAGGGCTCGTGGGTCTGGCCGTCCTCGTCGGTGTAGGCGCCTTCCTGCTGGTACTTGAGGATGTTGGTCTTTAACTCCTGGACGTTTTCCTGACGGGTTTTGCCCTCCTCGCCCAGGGAAGCCAGGTAGGTCAGGTAGCCGGTTTCCTCCAGCACCTGGTCAAACAGTTCCTCCAAGGTCACCTGGTCGGCGGCCTGGGTGAAGCGGTCGATCATGGCGGCGAAGTCCATGAGGGCTTTGGCACGCTTGGCGATGGGCTGGTACTGGTCGGCGGTGCGCAGCACCTCAAAGAGGGAGATACCCAGGGTCTGGGCGATCTCCTGGGCCTTTTCAATGGTGGCGTCGCCGATGCCGCGTTTGGGCTCATTGATGATGCGGCGCAGGCGGACGGTGTCGTCGTGGTTGTTGGCGACGCTCAGGTAGGAGATGATGTCCTTGATCTCCTTGCGGTCGTAGAAGCGCTGGCCGCCGATGATGCGGTAGGTGATACCGGAGCGGATGAAGGCGTTTTCAATGGCGTTGGACTGGGCGTTCATCCGGTAGAGGACGGCGTGGTCGGAGAAGCGGGCCCCGGCTCGGACGTTTTCTAAGATGCTGTCGGCGATGTGGCGGGCTTCGTCCTGCTCGTCGGTGCCGCGGTAGACCTGGATCTTGCTGCCGGCGCCGTTTTGGGTCCAGAGGGTCTTGCCCTTACGCTGGGTGTTGTTGGCGATGACGGCATTGGCGGCGTCCAGGATGTTCTGGGTGCAGCGGTAGTTCTGTTCCAGGCGGATGACGGCGGTATTCTGGTACTGGTTTTCGAAGTTGAGGATGTTTTCGATGGTGGCACCGCGGAATTTATAGATGGACTGGTCGTCATCACCGACGACGCAGATGTTTTTGTGGCGGCGGGAAAGGAGGCTGACCAGAAGGAACTGGCTGTTGTTGGTGTCCTGGTACTCGTCCACCATAATGTAGCGGAAGCGGTTCTGGTAGTGTTCCAGCACCTCGGGGAACTGCTGGAAGAGCTTGACGGTGAGGACGATGATGTCGTCGAAGTCCAGGGCGTTGGCTTCCTTGAGGCGGTGCTGGTACTTGGCGAAGGCTTTGGCGATGATCTCCTTGCGGTAGTCGCCGCGGCTTTCCCGCAGCAGGTCGTCCGGCTCCTGGAAGTGGTCCTTAGCGGTGCTGATGGCGGCCAGGATGGCGCGGGGGGCCAGGCTCTTTTCCTGGATGCCCAGCTCCTTGAGGGCTTCTTTGATGATGCGCTGGGAGTCGTCCGAGTCGTAGATGGTGAAGCTGCGGGCGTAGCCCAGGTGCTCGATCTCCCGGCGGAGGATGCGCACGCAGGCGGAGTGGAAGGTGGAGGCCTGGATATCCAGCGCGTCGGGGCCCAGGATGGCCTCCAGGCGGGCTTTCAGCTCTCCGGCGGCCTTGTTGGTGAAGGTGATGGCCAGGATGTTCCAGGGGCGAACCGGGCGGTCTGCGATCAGGTAGCGCAGCTGCTCCTGGGCTTCTTCGCCCTCCCATTTGCCGTCCAGGTATTCTTCCAGGAAAGCAAGAGAGTCTTCGTCAATATAAGAGGGGACGTAGGTGCTGTGGTAGGCGTTGCCGAATTCGATCATGTTGGCGATACGGTTGACCACCACGGTGGTCTTGCCGGAGCCGGCGCCGGCCAAAATCAGCACCGGGCCGTCCAGCTGGAACACCGCCTGCCGCTGCATGGGGTTCATGCGGGAGAAGCGCTGCTCCAGGATCTGGCGGCGCAGGGCCAGGTAACGGGTTTCGAGAGTTTCTGCCATAGGATCGGACCTTTCTATGTAAATTTCGTGTAGATGCCATTTGAGTCCCCTTAGTATAGCACAAAAGAAGGGGGTACGCCAGAGCGGGCAAACAAAAAGAGACCGCTCCCCAAAAGGGGAACGGTCCCGCGGTGACAGGGGGTTAGAACAGGGGCTTATCCTGGGCGGCCCGGCGCATGTAGGGGTTGGAGCGGCGCTCGTCCTCCAGGTTGGAGGCGGGGCCGTGGCCGGGGAGGACCACGTAATAGCCCTCGATCTGGGAGAGGCGCTTGAGAGAAGCGGCCATCTTGTCGTTGTTGCCGCCGTACAGGTCGGTACGGCCCATACTGCCCTGGAAGAGGGTGTCGCCGCAGTACATTTTATTGCCCTGGACGTAGGTGACGCCGCCGTCGGTGTGGCCGGGGGTCTCCAGAACGGTGAAGTTCATGGAGCCGCAGGGGATGACGTCGCCTTCCTTTACCCACTGGTCCACGGTGATGGGCTTCCAGCCGGGGGCCACATGGTTGCCCATGTTCTTTTCACCGTCGTTGACCATGGGCTCGTCGCCCCGGTGCAGGAAGATGCGGGCGTCGGGGTAGAGGGCTTTCAGGTCAGCGACGCCGCCCATGTGGTCGCCGTGACCGTGGGTCAGCAGCAGGCAGAGGGGGGTCAGGTTGTGTTCTTTCAGGTAGGAAGCGACCTTGTCCGGGTCACCGCCGCAGTCGATGACAGCGCAGTTGCCGTCTTCATCCCAGGTGACATAGCAGTTGGTACCAAGCTGGCCCACGTGGAGGATCTCAAGATTCATGGAAAAACGTCCTTTCTTTCTAATGGAAGATGCGGGGGGATTATTTGTGGCCGTGACGGGGGCCGGAAAGCTCCTGGGTGTCCAGCATGATGGTCACCGGGCCGTCGTTGAGCAGGTCGACCTTCATGTCGGCGCCGAAGACGCCGTGTCCCACCTGCTTGACGCCCAGGTCGCGGACGCAGTTCTGGAAGTACTCATAGAGGGCGTCGGCGTGGGCAGGGGCGGCCGCTCCGGTGAAGGAGGGGCGCTTGCCTTTGCGGCAGTCGGCGTAGAGGGTGAACTGGGACACCACCAGCATCTCGCCGTCCACATCCAGAAGGGAGAGGTTCATCTTGTCGTTTTCATCCTGGAAGATGCGCAGGCGGGCGGCTTTGTCGGCCAGGAATTCCGCTTCTTTTTCGGTGTCGTCCGGGCCAACGCCCAAAAGGACCAGCAGGCCGGGGCCGATCTGGGAGATCAGCTGGCCGTCTACCGTGACGCTGGCGTGCTGGACACGCTGTAACAAGGCTTTCATGAAGGTTCCTCACTTTACAATATATATGGTGATATATGGTGCGCGCCGAATGGGGCAATTACGGAACCATTCTAGCAGATTTTATAGGGGAATACAATGCCCGAAGGCGGGAAGAAACAGGCAAACAACGGGAAAAGAAAGAGGAAAATGTTGGCTGGAAGAAAAAAGTCGAAAAAGTTTGAAAAAAGGTGTTGACAATCGGGGAAAGGCATGATATT
>JAHZAU010000016.1 GCA_019423755.1 Oscillospiraceae bacterium | reverse complement strand
GTCGGCCCCACCGGCGCCGGCAAGACCACCATGGTAAAGCTGCTCATGCGCTTCTACGATGTGACCGAAGGCGCCATCCTGCTGGACGGCTACGACGTGCGCCAGTTTGCCCGCAACGACCTGCGGGACACCTTCGGTATGGTGCTGCAGGATACCTGGCTGTATAACGGCACCATCCGGGAGAACATCCGCTTCGGCCGGCTGGACGCCACCGACGAGGAGGTCCTGGCTGCTGCCAAGGCCGCCCAGGTGGACCACTTCGTCCGCACCCTGCCCCAAGGCTACGACACCATCCTCAACGAGGAGGCGTCCAACATCTCCCAGGGCCAGAAGCAGCTGCTGACCATCGCCCGGACCTTTATCTCCGACCCGCGCATCCTCATCCTGGACGAGGCGACCTCCAGCGTCGATACCCGTACCGAGGTGGCCATCCAGCGGGCCATGGATAACCTGACCCGCGGCCGCACCAGCTTCATCATCGCCCACCGCCTGTCTACCATCCGGGACGCCGACCTGATCCTGGTGATGAAGGACGGCGACATCGTGGAGACCGGCAACCACCAGCAGCTGCTGGAAAAGGGCGGCTTCTACGCCGAGCTTTACCAGAGCCAGTTTGCCGGCGACGACGAATAATCCCTCATATTGTTACCTCGCTTTGGCCGGGAACGTCCGTTTGGGCGCTCCCGGCTTTTTTGCGCCCGGATTTCCGCCCCGGCTTCGACATCCTCTGCCGCCGCCCGGCGGTATAATAAAAACCAGTCCAAGGGGAAGGGGAGAGGCCCAAATGGTACAGACCATCTATGTAGACGTGCTGCTGGCGACCAACTACCTCATCGACTGGATGCTGCTGTCCCTGGCCGGGCGGCTGGCGGGACGCCGTCCCCGGCGGGGGAGACAGTGCCTGGCGGCGGCGGTGGGGGCGGTAGGGGCGCTGGGTATCTTCCTGCCGGTGAGCGGGCCGCTGGTCAGCGCCGGGCTGCGGCTGGGGGTCACGGTGGGGATGCTGCTGGCCGCCTGGCCCTTTGCCGGGGTGCGGGCGCTGGTGCGGGAGTTTTGCTGCCTGCTTTTGTGCGGGCTGCTGGTAGGCGGGGCGCTCAGCTGGCTGGGGAGCCTGGGGCCGGCCCAGCGGCTGCTCTGCCGCAACGGCATCGTTTACCTGCACTTTTCCCCCATGCTGCTGCTTCTGAACGTGGCGCTTGCCTATGGGCTGCTGACCCTGGCCCAACGGCTGCTGCGCTTTGGGAGCCCGCCGCCCCAGCCGCTGACGGTCCGGCTGACGGTCCAAGGCCGCATCAAGACGCTGGGCGCCATGGTGGACAGCGGCAACCTGCTGAGGGAGCCCTTTACCGGCTGGCCGGCGGTGGTCTGCGGGGCAGAGGCGCTGGAGGGCCTGCTGGAGCCGGAGCTTCTGCTTCTGCTGCGGCAAAACGCCCCGCCCCAGCAGCTGGCGGCCTGGTCGCCGCGATTTCTGCCCTACGATTCGGTAGGCGGGCAGGGGCTGCTCCCGGCATTTTCCGGCCAGCAGCTGCATATCCTTTCCCCAGATGGTGCCCAAGCTGTGGCGGAACAGTTTTATCTGGCGGTGTCGCCCCGGCCGGTGGGGACGCCTGCCTGCCCGCTGCTGCTTTCCCCGGAGCTGCTGACGCTGCAAGGCCCGCACCCTCTCCCAACTGCCAAAAGAAAGGTCGGTTCACCATGAAAACACACTGCGCCCTTACCTGGGCCTCCCTCCTGCGGCTTCGGGCAGCCTGGCTGCTTGGGCGGTGGGGACGGGCCCGGGGCATCCACTACATCAACGGACCCGATACCCTCCCTCCGCCGCTGACCCGTCAGGAGGAGGAGGTCATCTTCGTCAAGCTCCAAAACAACGACCACTCGGTGCGCCAGGAGCTCATCGTCCACAACCTGCGGCTGGTGGTGTACATCGCCAAAAAGTTCGAGTCCACCGGCATCAACGTGGAGGATCTGATCTCCATCGGCACCATCGGGCTCATCAAGGCGGTGAACACCTTCTGCCCGCAGAAAAACATCAAGCTGGCTACCTACGCTTCCCGCTGCATCGAAAACGAGATCCTCATGTTCCTGCGCAAAAACCAGAACCGCCGCCACGAGATCTCCATCGACGAGCCGCTCAATGTGGACTGGGACGGCAACGAGCTGCTGCTTTCCGACGTGCTGGGCACCGAAAGCGATACCGTCAGCTCCAATATCGAGCGGGACGCCGAAGCCGCCACCCTGCGCCAGGCGGTCAGCCGGCTGCCGGAGCGGGAGCGCACCATCATGGAGCTGCGCTTCGGCCTGCGGGACGGCCGGGAACATACCCAAAAGGAGGTGGCCGACCGCATCGGCATCTCCCAGTCCTACATCTCCCGCCTGGAAAAGCGCATCATCCGCCGTTTGCAGGATGACCTGCGCCGCCTGGTGTAGCAACGGGGCGGGATATGGATATTTTCGATGCGTTTTCCGTTTTTCTAACAAAAAACAGATAAAAAATGATAGCTTTTTAAAAAAGGACACGTTTTCTGCCGGGGAACGCGTCCTTTTTTTGTGGATTTTTCAGTTGCTGCTGGGATTTTTTGATACGCAGTTAGGAAAAACAACGAAAGATTTCCCACCTTTTTCGTTTTTGTAACATTTTATAACAAAAACACCTTGCCTTTTGCCGGCGCTCTGTGTTATAATCATACCGGCAAAGCGCCGATTTTATAAAGGAGGATGGGTCATGAATATCCTGCGCCGGGAAGAGATCCGGGAATACATCAAAAAGAAAAAGATCGTCAGTCTCAAGGATCTTTCTCAAACCTTCACCGGGGTCAGCGTGATGACCATCCACCGGGACCTGGATTACCTGGCCGAACAGGGCTGCATCGCCCGCATCCGCGGCGGCGCCCGCTATCTGGATACCGCCGACCGGGCGGAAGGAGCAGAAGGAGCGGACATCGCCCACAAGTCCGAAAAGGACATCGTGGCCCAAAAGGCGGTGGGCTTTGTGAAGGAGGGGAGCGCCATCTTCCTGGATTCCGGCACCACCATGCTGGAGCTGGCGAAGATCATCCCCGATATGTACCTGAACGTCGTGACCAACGGCCCCAACATCGCTCTGGAAATCGCCCAGAAGATGCGCCCCACCGTCAACCTGTGCGGCGGCGTCCTCAACCGGCGCAACCTGTCTACCTCCGGCGCCTGGGCCATGGAGGTCCTCTCCAAGATCAACATCGACGTGGCGTTTATCTCCGCCTCCGGCTTTTCCAGCGAAGGCGGCTTTACCTGCGGCTTTGAGGAGCAGGCCGCCCTGCGCCGCCTGCTGATCGAAAAGGCCCGCTCGGTGATCATCCTGCTGGACAGCACCAAGATCGGCAAGATGCTGCCCTATACCTTTGCGCAGATGTCGGACGTCAACTACCTGATTACCGACAAACCGGCCTCCCAGGAGATCCTGGACGCCGCCAGCCAGCACCACGTTACCGTGTTATAATCGTCTCTTCGGCCGGCGCCGGCCTTTTGTGACCGGGCTGGCCTTTGTTCTGTTTTTATTTTTTGCCAGAAAGTAGGAATGCTTATGAGAAATCTGCTCATCGCCCAGTCCGGCGGACCCTCCGCCGCCATCAACGCTACCGTCGCCGGCATTGTGGAACGCTGCATCACCAGCTGCAAGGTGGACCGCGTGCTGGGCGCCATCAACGGCATCAAGGGGGTGCTGGCCGGCAATTTTGTGGACCTGACCGAAAAGCTGGATTCCGCCGAGAAGCTGGACCTGCTCTGCCGCACACCGGCCGCCGCCCTGGGCTCCTGCCGCCTGAAGCTGGACCCCAACGACGAGTCCCAGCTGAGCCGCATTGTGGAGACCCTGCAGCAGCACGAGATCCACTACTTCATCTACATCGGCGGCAACGACTCTATGGACACGGTGGACAAGCTTTCCGCCTACGTCCGCCGCAAGCAGATCCCCGACCTGTACATCATGGGCGCGCCCAAGACCATCGACAACGACCTGATGGAGATCGACCATTGCCCGGGCTTCGGCTCGGCGGCCAAGTATATCGCCACCACCTTTGCCGAGCTGGTGCGGGACTGCGAAGTCTACGACATCCCCGCCGTCACCATCGTGGAGGTCATGGGACGCAACGCCGGCTGGCTGACCGCGGCGTCGGCCCTCTCCCGGGAAAACGGCGGCAGCGGCCCGCAGCTCATCTACCTGTGCGAGCGGGTCTTTGACGTGGACCGCTTCGTCCAGGACGTGCGCGACCAGCTGGCCCTGCGCAGCGCCGTGGTGGTTGCGGTGAGCGAAGGGGTCAAGACCGCCGACGGCCGTTACCTCTGCGAAGCTTACTCCAACGGCACCACCGACGTCTTCGGTCACGCGGCCCTGTCCGGCACCGGCAAGTGCCTGGAACAGATCGTCAAGGAGCGCATCGGCTGCAAGGTCCGCTCCATCGAGCTGAACCTGATGCAGCGCTGCGCCTCCCACCTGGCCTCCCAGACCGATATCACCGAGTCCCGCCTGCTGGGCATGGTGGCTGCCGACCGAGCGCTGGACGGCATCAGCGGCGAGATGGCCTGCATCACCCGCCTGTCCGACAAGCCCTACCGGGTGAAATACGGCAGCGTGCCGGTGAACAAGGTGGCCAACGGCGAAAAGAAGGTCCCGCTGGAATGGATCACCCCCAGCGGCTGCGGCGTCAACCAGGATATGATCGACTACCTGGCCCCGCTGATCCGCGGCGAGATGCTCCAAAGCTTCACCAACGGCGTCCCCGCCCACATCAGCCTCTATTAAAAAGTAAAAAAACGAAAAACAAAGCCCTCGGCTCCGGCCGGGGGCTTTTTGCGTGTTATTTTTGCTGGAAATGCTGGTACAGGCTCCGGCCACCGAACCATCTTCATGGATGCCCCACCTCCCGCAGTTTCTTTCCTTTACTCTAGCACGAAGGGAAGGGCCTGCCCACTGGCAGAACCGCCAAAGAAAACCGGGGACTTTTGGCGGCAGGCGGGCGGGAAGCCCCTTGACAACCGGGCAGGGGAGGAGTATGATAAAGAAAAGCTTATAAGGATAAAGAATTGTTTATAAACGCAAAGGAGGGATGGCATGACCCAGAGGGAAGAGGAGATCCTCCACTGGATCGAGGAAAACCCCCTGATCACCCAGCAGGAGCTGGCCGACCTGGCCGGCATCACCCGGGCGTCGGTGGGGGTGCATATCTCCAATCTCATGAAAAAAGGGAAGATCATCGGCCGGGGTTACGTCCTGCCCCGGCGGCAGTATGTCACCGTCATCGGCGGCGCCAACATCGACATCAGCGGCACCCCCTTTTCGGAACCCAATCCCCACGATTCCAACCCGGGGCGTTCCACCCTGTCCCTGGGAGGGGTGGGGCGCAACATCGCCGAAAACCTCAGCCGCCTGGGGGTGGAGGTGGAGCTGATCACCGTCCTGGGGGATGACTCCCACGCCCGGCAAATTCAAGAGAACTGCCGCCAGGTGGGGATGAGCCTGGCCCACACCCTGACCCTTCCGGGGCAGCGGACCTCCACCTATCTGTGCCTCAACGACCAAAACGGCGATATGCTGCTGGCGGTGTCGGATATGGAGATCTACTCCCACCTGACCCCCCAGTACCTGTCTGGTAAATTGGAGGTCATCAACGGTTCCAGCGCCTGCGTGGTGGACACCAACATCCCGGAGGAGACGCTGCGCTGGCTTATGGACGTCTGCACCGTGCCGCTGTTCTTGGACCCGGTGTCCTTAAAAAAGACCGAGAAGATCAAGCCCTTCCTCCACGGACTGTACGCCATGAAGCCCAACATCCTGGAAGCCCAGCTGCTGGTGGACCAGCCCATCCGCACCGAGGAGGAGATGGCCCAGGCGGCCTGCCGCATCCACCAGATGGGGGTGGAACAGGTGTTCCTTTCCCTGGGGGCGCGGGGCGTCTACTACCACCAGGGGGAGACCGGGGCCATCCTGCCTTGTGTGCTGCGCCCGGTGGTCAACACCACCGGAGCGGGGGACAGCTTCCTGGCCGCCGCCGTGGCCTGCTTCCTGGAAGGCGGCGATATCCGCGAAATGGCCCGCTGGGGGCTGGCGGCGTCCTCCCTTTGTGTGAGCAGCGCCGAAACGGTCAGCCCGCAGATGTCCCGCAGCGCGCTGCTTGCCCTGCTGGAAGAGGAAGCCCCCCAAACCAGTTTATAACGATGAAACATCGAACCTTGGATATTTAGGAGGAATTGATTTATGCAGCAGATGAATGCTTTACTGGAAAAATACCTGGTCGTTGCCCCCGAAGTGCGCAAAGCGCTGGACGAAGGCCGCCCCGTTGTGGCGCTGGAATCCACCATCATCTCCCACGGCATGCCCTATCCCCAGAACGTCCAGACTGCTCTGGAAGTAGAACGCATCGTCCGGGAAAACGGCGCTACCCCCGCCACCATCGCCATCATCGCTGGCCATCCCACTGTGGGCATCACCCCGGAGCAGATCGACCACCTGGGCCGCAAGGGCCTGTCGGTGACCAAGGCCAGCCGCCGGGATATCCCCGTACTTTGCGCAGCCGGGGAGGACGGCGCCACCACCGTGGCTGCGACTATGATCATCGCCGCTATGGCAGGGGTGAAGGTCTTTGCCACCGGCGGCATCGGCGGCGTTCACCGCGGCGCCGAGACCACCATGGATATCTCCGCCGACCTGGAGGAGCTGGCCCGCACCAATGTTACCGTCATCTGCGCCGGCGCCAAGTCCATCCTGGACCTGGGCCTGACTATGGAATACCTGGAGACCAAGGGCGTGCCGGTACTGGGCTACCAGACCAACACCCTGCCGGCCTTCTACACCCGCACCAGCGCCTTCTCGGTCAACTACCGCATGGATACCCCCGAGCAGATCGCCCGGGTCATCGCCGCGAAGCACGACCTGGGCCTCAACGGCGGCATGGTGGTAGCCAACCCCATCCCCGAGGAATATTCCATGGACCCGGCGTTTATCGACAAGGCCATTGCCGACGCCCTGGCGGAGGCCGATTCCCTGGGCATCCACGGCAAGGACATCACCCCCTTCCTGCTGGACACCATCCAGAAGCACACCGCCGGCAAGAGCCTGGAAGCCAACATCCGCCTGGTGTACAACAACGTCAAGCTGGGCGCACAGGTGGCGTCGGAGCTTTCCAAACTGGCGTAATATCCATATAAAAAACAAAAGCGCAGAGATCATAACCGGTCTCTGCGCTTTTTTCTCGCTTTTTTCTATAGAAAGTTGCTTTCCAGCTGCGCCAGAAAGGCGGCGGCCTCCTCCCGGCTGCCAAAGCGGTAAATCGTCCGGCGGTCCTGGTATTCCTCCAAAAGCCGCCGCACCTGGGGCATCTGCTCCCGGGGGAAATCCAGCACCCACTGCTGAAACTCCGGGTCCAGCTCCTCCTCCACCCAGGGCATGTCCTCCCGCTTTTTCCCGATGCGGCCGCGGATACCCGCCAGGCAAACCTCCACCGGGTAATCCAGCAGAAAAACGGTGTCGCAGGATTTTAGCCGTGGGGCCAGCGTCCGCCCGTAGTTGCCGTCGATGATCCACGCGTCGCCGGTTAAGATCTTCCCCAGGGCCGCGTCAAACGCCTCCGGGGAGACGTTGGTCCGGTCCGGCTTGTGCCACAGCAGGTCCAGGTGGTACAGGGGCAGGCCGGTCAGCCGGTGCAGCTGCCGGGAAAAGGTGCTTTTGCCCGCGCCGGGGCTTCCGATGACGATGACTTTGCGCATAAAATCGCCTCCCGCTTGCTCTTTGGAGGGATTGTAGCACAAAAGGAGCGGCACGGCAAGGGGAGGGGCCGCCGGGGAAGCTGCATTTTCACGAGATAAAAATTATCCGTCCACTTTTTGAAAAAATCCCGGATATTTTCATGGATACAGAAAAATACCGGAGAAAAAACCTCTGCAAATGGAACATTTTCTCTTGACATCATGGCGAAATGTGCTATTCTGGTAATGGACCGAAATCCCCCTGCTTCCGCCTTTTTGGGAGCAGAAACGATACGGAATACCGCCTTCTGAGCGGAATTTGATTTGGGAGGAATGACCCATGACCACCAATGAAAAAATCGCAAAAGTCCGGGCACTGATGCAGAAAAACGGCGTTAGCGCCTGCATCGTCCCCAGCGCCGACCCGCATATGAGCGAGTATTTCTCCGACCACTGGAAGACCAGACGCTACCTCTCCGGCTTCACCGGTTCTGCTGGCACCTACCTGATCACCAACGAGATGGCTGGTCTGTGGACCGATGGCCGTTACTACGTTCAGGCTGCTGCTGAAATCGCCGACAGCGAAGCGACCCTCTTTAAAGCAGCCGAGCCCGACTGCCCCACCGTACCCAAATACCTGGCCGAAAATCTGCCGGAAAAATCCGTCGTCGGCATCAACGGCAAGCTGTTCTCCGCTGCCGCTGTCAAAGAGATGCAGAAGCTTTTCGCTAAGAAGGAAATCTCCATCCGCAACGACGTGGACTACGGCAACGACGTTTGGGAAGACCGCCCCGCCGAGGAGCTGACCCCTGTCTACAGCCTGGATGTCCAGTATGCCGGCAAGACCGTTGCCCAGAAGCTGGAAGAGCTGCGCGGCAAGCTCAAAGAAGTGGAAGCCGACGCCCTGGTGCTCAACAAGCTGGACTGCATCGCTTGGCTGTATAACATCCGTAGCCGCGATGTTTCCATGAACCCGGTTGTTATCTCCTACGCCTTCGTCTCTCCCACCGAGGCCATCCTCTTTGCGGACGACAGCCGCATCCCCGCCGAAGTCCGCGCCACCCTGGCGGAAAACGGCGTTGCCATCCGTCCTTATGACGAGGTATTCTCCTATGTTGCGAAGCTGGACCAGAAGCTGGCCGTCCTCTGCGACGAAAAGGAGCTCAACTACAGCCTCTACTGCGCCGTAGAGGAAAACCCGTCCCTGACCGCTGTTTCCGGCACCGACCCGGTCCAGCTGCTCAAGGCCTGCAAAAACGAGACCGAGACCGCCAATACCTACAAAGCTTACCTGAAAGACGGCATCGCCGAGGCCGAGCTCTACGGCTGGCTGTTTGAGGAGCTGGAAAAAGGCACCGCCCTCACCGAGTGGACCGCTTCCGAGAAACTGGGCGAGTGCCGCGCCCAGCAGGAGCATTACAGCGAAGACAGCTTCACCACCATCATGGCCTACCGCGAAAACGCAGCTATGATGCACTACGCTCCTTCCGCCGAGCACTCCAAGTCCCTGCACGCCAGCCACTTCCTGCTCAACGACAGCGGCGGCCAGTACCTGGAAGGCACCACCGACACCACCCGTACCTTCGCCCTGGGCGAGATCACCGAGGAAGAGCGCCGGGACTACACCCTGGTGCTGAAAGCCGTCATCGCCCTGTCCCGCGTCCGCTTCAAGAAGGGTATGTCCGGCGGCCAGCTGGATGTCCTTTCCCGCAGCGTCCTGTGGGAGCACGGCCTGGATTACCGCTGCGGTACCGGCCACGGCGTTGGCTACCTGCTCAACGTCCACGAAGGTCCCCAGAGCTTCGGCAATAAGGACATCGTCCTGCAGGAGGGCATGGTGCTGACCATCGAGCCCGGTA
The DNA here is from genome assembly GCA_019423755.1 of Oscillospiraceae bacterium. GTDB lineage: Bacteria > Bacillota > Clostridia > Oscillospirales > Ruminococcaceae > Negativibacillus. The sequence goes on along the minus strand of JAHZAU010000016.1, from coordinate 48,258 downwards.
TCTACACCGAAGGCTCCCACGGTATCCGCATCGAGAACACCGCTGTGGTAGTTCCCGACGGCGAGACCGAATACGGCAAGTTCTACCGCTTCGACACCTTCACCGTGGTGCCCATCGACGCTACCTGCCTGGAACTGTCCCGCCTGACCGACACCGAGATCGAGTGGCTCAACCGCTACAACGCTCATGTCCGCGAGACCCTGACCCCCCACCTGAGCGCCCGCGCCAAAGCTTGGGTCGAGAAGATGACCCAGCCGGTTGCCCGCTAATCAAACACACCGATACAAAAAAGCCCCTTCCCGTTTTGGGAAGGGGCTTTCTGTTTTTGGTTATTGTTTGCGCTCTACCGAGGAGGGAATGTTCAGCTGGGTGCGGTATTTCATCACGGTGCGCCGCGCCACGTCGTAGCCTTGCTGGCGCAGCAGGGCGGCCAGCTTGTCGTCGCTGTAAGGCTTCTGTTTGTTTTCGCTGTCTACCAGCTGACGCAGGGTGGCAAAGATGCCGCTTTCCCGGTCCTGGGCGGGGAAGACGTCCTCCTGGGGCAGGCTCTTGGTGAAGAAGGACTTGAGCGGGTAGGTGCCGTAGCGGCACTGGATATACTTGCCCTTGACGGCGCGGCTGATGGTGGACGGGTTCACCGCCAGCTTCTCGCTGATCTGCCGCATGGTCATAGGGGTAGGGGAGCCGCGCCCGGTGGAGAAGAAGGTCTCGTTTTGGGCCACCAGCTCCTGCGCCAGAGAAAGCAGCGTCTGGCTGCGCCGGGCCAGGCAGTCGATGGCGGTCTGCGCGCTGGTAAGCTTGTGCTCCACATAGCGCTGGGTCTCCGGGTCCAGGTCGGTCATCTTCTGGTAAAACTCCGACACCACCACCCGGGGGATGTACCGGTCGTTGAGCACCGCCCGCAGAGGGGAGCCCTCCTCCTGCACCACCAGGATGTCGGGGATGATGTAGCAGTTTTCCCGGCAGCCGAAGGAGGCCCCGGGTTTCGGGTCCAGATGGGGGAGCAGCGCCCGGAAGGTGTCCAGCTCCGCCGGGGTGATGCCGTATTGCTGCTGGATGGTGCGGATCTTGCCCTGGGCCAGCAGCTCCAGACAGCTGCGGACCAGCAGCTGCATGCGGGGGAGCATCGGGTCGCCCGGCGGCATGCGGCGTTCCAGCTGGCAGCAGAGGCTTTCCACCAGGTTTTGGCAGCAGACACCGGCCGGTTCCAGCCGGCGCAGCAGCTCCAGGGTCTCGCTGACCTGCTCCTTGCTCAAAACCGGGAAATAGCGCAGCGTGTCCTCCACCGTCAGCGGGTAAAAGCCGCAGTGATCCAGATTGTTGATAATAAAGTCGATGAGCGCCGCCTGCCAGGAGGGGAGGTTCTCTATCTTCAGCTGGGAAAGCAGGTAATCCTGCAGACAGTTATCGTAAGCCGGGTCCGCCAGGAAGTGCAGGGGGTCGTGGGTCTCGTCGCTGTTTTGGGAACCGCCGGAAGAAAGGTGCTCCGGCTCCCAGTATTCCAGCTCCACACAGGGGTTTTCGGTGTACAGCGCGTCGATAAACTGCACCAGTTCCATGCGGTTGAGCGCCAGGATATTCAGCGACTGCATCATCTGCGGGGACAGCTTGGTTTGCAATTCTAACTTCAGATCCGATTTCATACAAACACCTTTTTCTGTAATACGGTTTCCCGATAATTATACCATTTTCGACAGTTTAAAACAATGTGGTTCCTTCCATTTTTGGCAAATTATATGGAAAGGGAGGCATCCCTTCGTGACGATTGGAATAGACTGAAAATAGGGCCGGAGCAAGCCCCTTCTCAGATTGCATAAAGTTTACAGTTTATTTACATAGCCAATTTGGATTTTACGCAACGTTTACATTTCGCCGAAAAAATGCTATAATATAACCAAAATATACATTTGTTCCGTGAGGAATTTTTCTCCTTACAGGTCGGAACGACCTTCTTTTAAAGATGGAAATCAACATGGGCACACGGAGTGCATAAAATCAGAAAGGAGGCACATGAGAGATGGCCAATCCGACAAGAGAGCAGCGGGTAAAGGATCTGACAAGTTATTTGATGCATCGGCATTATTGTGAGGGTGACCTGGACACGGTAATAGCATCGTTTGACGACCAGCTGAGCTGGTTTGGGGCAGGAGAGAACGAGCACGCCATCGGGACCGAAAACGTTTCTGCGATTTTCCGCAAGTTTACCGGGAAGATCCCCCGATGCGTCATCTCCGACGAGGAGTATCACGTCCAGGAGCTGACCCCGGACTACTATGTGTGCAGCGGACGGATGTGGATCGCCACCCACCCTTCTACCCAGATTTACATGCGGCAGCACCAACGCATCACCTTAGTGGTCCATTTTGTGGGGGATGAGCCGCGTGTCTGCCATATCCACAACTCCAACCCCTACGGAGAGATGTCGGAAAATGAGATCGGGTTCCCCACCCAGATGAGCATCCTGACCTATGAATACATGCAGGAGCAGATCGCAGCGCAGAAAAAGCAGATCGAAGAGCAGACCGCCAAGCTCAAGCGCCTGAGCTTCGAGGACACCATGACTGGCTTGTTCAACCGCAACAAGTTTAACTACCTCATGGAAACCTACCAGCACCAAGAAGGTTCCACGCTGGGGGTCGCTTATTTTGATATCAACGGCCTGAAGGTGATCAACGACCGGCACGGCCACGCCGCTGGCGATAAATTGCTCAGCCGTGCCGCCAAACATATCCAGGATGTTTTCCCGGGGAAAGCGTACCGCGTCGGCGGCGATGAATTTGTGGTGATGGACGAGGAGCTAAACGAAGAGGCCTTCTACCAGCAGGTCTGCACCGTCTGCAAAAATATGGATCGCGACAAAATCAGCTGTACGGTGGGTATTTCCTGGCGTTCCACGGAATGCGATTTGGAGCAGCAGTTTGAGGATGCGGACCGGCGGATGTATCGGGCCAAAGAGGAGTTCTACCGCATCCACGGGAAAACACGCAATCTGTAAGCAGCAAGCATCTGTTTCCCCAGACTTTTGCAAAAGCAAACAAAACCGAATATTTGGCAAACCCGCTGAAAAACGGGGACGCAAAGCGATGAGTCTAAGGCCAAAGATGGCTATGATCGTCAAGCTGCAAAAGGATTGGAGAAACAAGCTGCGCCTTTTGCAGCTTTTTCTTTTGCCCAGAATAGGAACCCGTTCCAGCTGCAGGAATATGATAACAAAGAGAAATCCTCTCGGAAAACCCGAGGGGATTTTTTCTTGCTTTCGATCCCAAAAGAAGAAAGCCGGACGGCAGCTGCCGCTGGTTTGCTCTGAGCAATCCGTACAAAAAGTAAGAATTTTTAACAGCAATTTTCTTTCATAAACTCATACTAAGATGGTAGAAATTTAGAAAAAATAATGGTAAAATAAAATCTTGTGTGGTGCCGAAACGCAAATTTCCATAAATTACCCGACATTTCTCGGTAAAATGTCGATAAAAGTTTGGAAAAACGGCACCAAAACGCCCTTTTTCTATCCTGGTTTAGCCAGAGGAAAGATGGGGCGATTAGCAAGAAATACCAAAATGTCCCACGCGCTTTGCAGGGACGGAGAAGGAGATCAGATGAGAGGAAACCAACACCGACGAATGATCGCCTGGTTTTTGGCAATGGCCCTGCTGACCAGTTCCATCAGCCTGCCGGCTTCTGCCCAGGAGATCACGACCCTGGAGGAGCTGCCGGCCGAGGAGACACAAGTCCAGGAGGAGCAGCATCCCGGGACCATCCTTTCCTGGGAATGGGAAGGTGGCAGCCTGACGGAAAATAAGCTGACCCTGGTGACCCCGGACCCGGAAAACCCCTTGACCTGGGAGGAGATTGTCCGCCAGCTGCCCCGGAGCATCCGGGCGACCCTGCAGCCGGAGGAGGACCTGGAACTGGTCCCGGGAGCTTCGGAGGAAGCTTTGGCCCCGGAAAGCAGAGAGATCCCCCTTGCCGGTTGGAGCAGCTTCGACGGCGCACTGGGGGAGGGAAGCGTGCTTCCCGCCAGCGGCACCATCACCCTGGAAGCAGCCCTGCCGGAAGGCTACCGGCTGGCTCCCGAGGCGCCGCAGCTGCAGGTAATGGTGGAGCTGGACAGCCCCGCCCCTGCCACAGAGGGCCAGGTGGAGACCACCTACCTGGATGCCAACGGCGAGGAGCAGACGGTAATGGCTACACCGGTCGCTACACCGGCAAGCGGCAGTTCCGTTACACTGGCTGCTGGCTGGTATGTGGTCAACAGCGATATTAGCACCGATGCCCGCTTTGTTGTAAACGGTGAGGTAAACCTGATCCTGGCGAACAGCTGCACCCTGTATACGAAAAACTTTATCCAGGTTTCCAGTTCCGATAATGCAAATCTGACCATCTACGGCCAGTCCACGGACGAAGGAACGATGGGCAAGCTGATGGCCAAAAACACCTCTGGTAACAGCGCTATTGGCGGTGTGTCAAAGGACGGAGGCGTCATCACTATCAATGGCGGTCACATTATCGCATCGACCACCGGCGACGGGACTGGCGCGGCCATCGGCGGCGGCAAAGGGAAATCCGGCGGTATCATCACCATCAACGGCGGCATCGTCGAGGCGACGGCCAGCGGAGCGGGTACAAATGCCATTGTCGGCGCGGCCATCGGCGGCGGTGGCAGTACGGGAAGCAAATTCAATGGCGGCGATGGCGGCACCATCACCATCAATGGCGGTACCGTGACTGCGACCAGTGTAGGCGGCGGCGCCGGCATCGGCGGCGGCAGCGGCTTTGGCAGCAACAGCACCGGTAGCAGTACAGGTGGCGCCGGCGGTACCATTAAGATCACCGGCGGTACCGTAACGGCCAAAAGCCAGAAGGGCGGCGCCGGCATCGGCGGCGGTTCGGGAAGCACTGCTGCCGCCGGAAGCGCGGGAACCATTGTCATTACCGGGGGCACCATCGACGCCAGCTCCACCGATACGGTCAACATGATGGCAAAACACTTCGGTGCAGGTATCGGAAGCGGCCATGGTGGCGTGGTGTCCAAACAGGATGGCAACATCACCATCACTGGCGGTACCGTAACGGCCAAAAGCCAGAAGGGCGGCAGTGCAGGCATCGGCGGCGGCGCCAATACTTCCGGCGGTACCATCGAAATCACCGGCGGTACGGTGATGGCTACCGGCGGCCCCTCGAGTTCCTCGGATATCGGAAACGGCAGCAATGCTGCCGCAGATGCTGACATCACTATCACCGGCGGTACCATCTGCAAAAGTGGTTTCCTCCAGCCGCGCTTCAGCACCACCCCGACCAATGGCGGCGACCCGGTGTACTACACCACGGCAGACCTTACTGGACTTTATGGGGCCAATGATCTGGTTACCGATGCAGAACTTTCCGGCTACGGCTTCGACGGCGTCACCACCGACAGCCAGTGCCGCCTGCACCTGTATCTGCCGGCAGGTCCGGCACAGGCGACCTTCAACGGCGCAAGCTACACCGGCACCATTACATCGAATGGCCCCAATGAGCTGACCGCACAGGGCCTGTCCCTGATGGCTCAGGTGGATGAGGTGACCCAGGACAGCGCCACCCTGACCCTGACCACCCAAAGCGGCGCAACCGTTTATTATGTCGAAAGCCAAACCCCGCTGGAATCTGCGGAAGAGGTACGGGACGCAGCGGGTGTGCAGAAACATACCATGGCGACCGGCGAAGAATCCCTCGCTTTGGAAAACCTGCAGACCGGCAAGGAGTACCACTACTACCTGGTGGCAGAGTTGAATGGCAAGTTCTCCAATGTGGCGGATGTCCATTTCTCCACCCAGCAGCTGAGCCTGGAGAAGGCGAAGGTCACCCTGTCCAAAAGCGAGTTTACCTACGACGGACAGCCCAAGACCCCCGAAGTTACGGTAGAACTGGACGGCGAGCCTCTCGAATACGGCGTTGACTACCAGCTTGAGCTGGTAAGCAGCAACGGCGCCCAGGATCACATCCATCCCGGCACCGTTACCGTCCAGGTCACCGGTATGGGCAAATACACCGGGAAAGCGGAGCAGCAGCCTTCCTACACCATCCACCCGGCGGCGCTCACCGTTTCCATCACCGGAACCCTCACCAAGGAATACGACGGCACCACCGAGCCTCCGGAAGGGGTCGAGCTGGTTTGCAGCGGCCAGGTGAGCGGCGACGAGGTGAGTGTCCATACCGCATCCTTCGGCTACAACAGCCCCCACGTCAAGGAAGCGACCCAGCTGACGGCGGAAGGCCTTACCCTGGAAGGCCGGGACGCAGCTTACTATACCATTTCCACCCCCTCGGTCTCGGTAAATGCGTCCATTACCAAATCCAACCCCAATATCGACTTTGGGCAGTACTACGGCAAGACCTACGACGCCCGCCCCATGGAGCTGCCCGGCGAGGACCAGCTGAACCTGGTGGGAGCCGGGTATGAGGACCTGACCTTTACCTGGTATCAGGGGGAAGAGAAGTTAGACGACGCTCCGGTCCATGCTGGCCGCTATACGCTGGAAGCTTCCATCCCGGAAGGTGCCGACACCAACGGGGCGACCTCCTACCGCTGGCTTGCCATTGCCCCCAAGGATACCTCCCCGTCGGTGGAATTGGAGCAGCGGTCCTACACCTACGACGGCACCCCCAAGGAGCCCAAGGTCCTGGCGGTCCGGGATGGCGATGTGGTCATTCCGCCCAGCGAGTACCTGGTCAAATACACCGATAACACCAATGCTGGTACCGCTATGGTGACCATTGAAGATAAGCCGGGAGGCGACTACATCGTCAACACGGTGGAAAGCTTCACCATTGAAAAGGGAGAGGGCCAGCTGGCCGGTCTGACCATCAGCAGCAGCACCATCACCTACGGCGATACCTTCACCGTATCCTTCGCCCCCACCGCAGACAGCGTCCAGGCCCACACCGCCCGTTCGGCGGATGTTCCCGCTCCGCAGGAGGCCAAACTCTACCTGGAAGACCAGCTGCTGGGCACCGTCCAGAATGCCCGCGAAGGGGAGACGGTCACCTTTACGGTGGACACCACCGCAAAGACCATCCCTGCCAGCTTCTTTGACGGCAATTCCCACTCTCTGCAGGTGCAGTGGGGCGGCGACGGCAACCTGAATGGCGGAACCGCTTCGCTGGCGGCAGCCTTCTACCCCAAAGCACTGACCGGCGCCCGGGTGGATTCGGCTTCCCCCAGTGCGTCCAAGGAATACGACGGCACACCGCTGCTGAAGCAGGTGGCTTTGACCGATCTTCAGGGCCTGCACACCGGCGACCAGGTCACAGCGATGGCAGATGGTACCGCCCAGGATGCGGACGCAGCACCGGCCAAGGCGTTTACCGCCCAGTCGGTGAACCTTTCCGGCACACACGCCGGTTATTACCGTCTGGACCCGGCCCTGGTGGAAGGCACCGTCGCTATCACCCGGACCACCTACACCGGTGAGAAGAACGCCCAGGGCGCCATCGGCGCCGGACGCCGCGACACCGTGGCCCTGCCGGAACTCCCGACCGGTGCATCCTACCAGAACCCCACCGCTGCCCAGCCGCAGGCCTTTGCGGAACTGTCGGTCAGCGGGACCCAGCTGCACTACACCGGCAGCGACAGCGTAGCGGAAGGCAGCAGCTATACCGTTACCGTGCCGGTGACCGGTGCGGTCAACTATGAGGATTATACCGTTACCGTTACTCTGAACGGTACCCCGTCCTATCCGCTGACAGTGGAGGGCGGCAGTGGAAGCGGCACCTATTCGCCGGGCCAGACGGTGACCATCACAGCGGAAAACCGCCCCGGATACCGCTTCCAGCGCTGGACCAGTGAGCCTGCTGTGGAGCTGGCGGACGCCTCGGCGGCCACCACCACCTTCACCATGCCGGGTCACGCCCTGACCATTACCGCCGTCTTTGAGGCCACTTCCTCCGGCGGAAACGGCGGAGGCGGCAGCTCGTCGGGCGGAAGCTCCTCCGGCAGCGGTTCCACCAGCGGCGGTTCTTCCGGCAGCAGTTCCTCGGGCCAGAATGGCTCCGGTGAAAGCAAGCCTTCCGGCAGCACCACCTCCCGCCCGGGCGCTTCCACCACCGTCACCAGCCGTCCGGTGACCAGCGGGGAGGACAACACAGCGACCATCCAGCACAGCACCGTGACCCAGGCCATCCGGGAAGCGCAGCAGAAAAACGCCAGCGCTCCGGTCCGCATCGAGGTCCCGGTGGACACCAACAGCCAGCAGACCGCACAGGTGACCCTCCCGAACCGGACCCTGACCGCCCTGGAGGACCAGCAGGTGGACGAGTTTGCCGTGCTGATGGAGGATTCGGTCGCCGTCACCCTGGCGAAAAACACCCTGCGTTACCTTTCCGACCGCGCCGATGGGGCGGACCTGCTGCTTCGGGTCGAGCCGAAGGCAGAACTTGCCTCCAATGGACGCCCGGTGTATGATATTGGCCTGGTGTTTGTGAAAAACGGCCAGGAAACCGCCATCACCAAGCTGGACGGCCGGACCGTCCAGGTGGCTCTGCCCTATACACCGGCCTCCGGTGAGTCGACCCAGGACCTGGGCGCCGTTTACATCGATGAAAACGGCCAGTCCCACTGGATCGAGGGTTCCTACTACGATGCCAAGCAGAAGGCGGTCCTGTTCGAGACCGACCACTTTAGCCTCTACGGCGTGGCCTCTCGCAGCGGCCAAGCCGCACCGGTTGCACAAAGTGCATCGGCAGGGGACAAGGAAAACCCCCTCACCGGTTCGGGCACCGCTATCCCGGCTGCTTTGCTGGCAGCAGCCAGCCTGGCAGGGGTGCTTGCCCTGGGACGCCGGCGCAAAGCCCGCTAGTTTCCATCGTTAGACAGCAAAACAGCGCAGCCGATTTTGGCTGCGCTGTTTTTTGTTTGGGAGAGAGGTTACTTTTTCAGCTGGAAGGACTGGCAGTCGGTGCACTGGCACTGGGTGGGGTTGGCTTCGTGGGTGCCCACACGGATGGACTGCAGGGAGCAGTAATCCTGGTTGGGGCAGTGGTGGGCGCACTGTTTCACGGTGCAGAGGATGCTCTGGTTTGCCTGACAATTGGTATTCATAGAAAACGACCTCCTTGAAATGGGATTGCACCGATAGTATGACCGGAATCTGCCGGGTCTATACCGTAGCAACGCATTGTCGTAATGTTGACAAACTTTTGCAGGGTGATATAATGGAAGCTATGATAACCACCAATTGGAAATCATCGTTTTGTCACCCAGAAAGGAGCATCTGACCCTCATGGCTCGGATTACCAAAAAATCCATGTATACCCCCGTTGCCCAGCATCTTTACCACCTGGAGCATGTTGCAACCGGCCTGCTGGCTGCGGTCGACCCGCAGGAAAGCGAAAACGGCGCCCTGCTGCAGCTTTCCGCCCAGCCGGATGTCTGGACCCTGGAAGCTGCTTCCGGCAGCGCCTTCCTGGTCCGCAACCAGCGAACCGGCAAGCTGCTGGACGTCATTTACGGCAGCGTTCAGCCCGGCGCTTGGACCCATCAGTGGGAAGAAGCAGCCACCGCCTCCCAGCAGTGGATCGTCAAACAGGCAGGGGAGGACAGCTGCCGCATCCTCACCGCGCAGGAGGAGTGCTGCCTGGTTCCCGCCGCGGACGGCCTGCACCTGCAGCTTGCCCCGGTAAGCGAGGACCCGGCCCAGCTTTGGCGCCTTAAAGACCAGACCCCGGCGCCGCAGCCCGCCCCGAAAAAGGCCCCTGCCAAATCTAAGAAAACCCCCGCGAAAAAACCGGCTTCCCGCACCACCCGTACCAAAAAGGCCTAACGGAAAGCCCCAAAAAAGAAAAGCACCCGTCCCGAAAGGGGAGAGGGTGCTTTTTTGTTGGGTTATTCGGTTGGGGACGGCTTGGGCGAAAAGTCCGGGCAGGCCGGGTCGTCGTAGCCGATGCGGGTACCTTCGCCAATGCGCCAGCTGCGGCTGAAAAAGGGCCCCTTGCGGCGGCAGAAGTAGCAGGGCGGACGGCGGTAAACGGTGCTGCGGTCGTCGGCATAAAACCAGCGGCAGTCCCGGCAAAGGCGCGCGGGTTTTGCTTCGTTATTCTGCATCGACGCCGAAATACTCCCGCAGGGCCGCCAGTACTTCCTGGGCGCAGTGGTGCGCCAGAAGCAGGGAGATGTCCACCTCCGAGGTGGTCACCAGCATGATCTCGCCGCCGCTGACCTGGGACACGATGGAGAACACCTGCGCCGCCACACCGGGCTGCTGGCGCATCTCCTGGCCGTAAAGCTGGATCTTGCAGTTGCCGCTGCTGACCATGGGCCGCAGGCTGCGGTGCTGCTCCCGGAAGGGGCGGATGATCTCCAAAGCGCGCACCACGTCCTCCGCGTTGATGGTGAAGGACACATCAGCGGTGGAACCGGTGGGGGCCGACTGGGAGATCATATCGATGTTGATGCCCTGTTCTCCAAAGGTGGAGAGGATCTGCGCCGTCAGGCACAGGTCCCGGGGGAGGTTATTGAGGGTCACCAGGGCGATATCCTCGGTGACATTGATCGAACTGACGCCTTTCATAGCAAGACCATCCTTTCCCGTATGGCAGATCGTGATGGTATTATATTAGACCAAATCCGCCATGTTGTAAAGACCCGGGCCCTTTCCGGCCAGGAAGAGAGCGGCGTTGATGGCTCCCACGGCAAAGACCTCCTTGGAGGCGGCGCTGTGGGCCAGGGTGATGACCTCGTCGTGTCCGGCGAAGATCACCTCATGCTCGCCGACGATGGTGCCGCCGCGGACAGCGTGGATGCCGATCTCGTTGCGGCTGCGGGGCGCCCGGCGGCTGTGGCGGTCGTAGACGTACTGCGGCGGGGTCTCCAGCTGGGCGGAGATGGTGTCCGCCAGCATGAGGGCGGTGCCGCTGGGGGCGTCCACCTTGCGGTTGTGGTGCTTTTCCACGATCTCGATGTCAAAGCCCGGACCCAGCACCTGGGCGGCCTTTTTGCACAGCTCGGCCAGTAGGTTGATGCCCAGGGACATATTGGCCGAGAAGAAGACGGCCACCTTTTGGGCGGCGGCGCGCAGCTGCTCCTGCTGGGCGGCGTCCAGACCGGTGGTGCAGATGACAGCCGGGGTGCCGGTGCGCTGCGCCCAGTCCAGCAGCGGGCCGACCAGCGACGGGTGGGAAAAGTCGATGACCACGTCCACCGGGACGGTTACCTCCTCCGGGGAGGAAAAGACCGGGTAATCCCCCAGGGGAGCGGGGTTTTTGTCGATACCGGCGGCGATGCGGCAGTCCTCCCGCCCGGCAAGTTCCCGGGTGATGGCCTGTCCCATCTTTCCGCTGCATCCAGAAAGCAGAATGGAGATCATAATTTCACGTCCTTTTTAAATATCATCACGCAGCCGCTTTACGGCCGCCAAAAGAAGGGGAGCGGCGCCGGGAAACGGGTCCCAGCGCCGCCCGAAGCGTCATTTTTATGCCAGGGTCACGCCGGCTTCGCGCAGAGCTTCCACCAGGCGGGCCTTGGGGCCTTCCTGCATCTCGATGAGGGGCATCCGGCAGGGACCGGCGTTTTTGCCCATGAGGTTGAGGGCTTCCTTCACCGGGATGGGGTTCACGTCGGAGAAGAGGGCGTGGATCAGCGGCAGCAGGCCCAGCTGCAGGGCCAGGCTCTCCTGGAAGCGTCCGTCAAAGAAGAACTGGCACATGTCGTGGGTCTGGCGGGGCAGGACGTTGGACAGCACCGAGATCACGCCCTTACCGCCCAGGGACAGCACCGGCAGGATCTGGTCGTCGTTGCCGGAGTAGATGTCCAGCAGGTCGCCGCACAGCTGGGCCAGAGTAGCCACCTGGCTCAGATTGCCGCTGGCTTCCTTGACGCCGACGATGCCCGGATGCTCCGCCAGGATGCGGCAGGTCTCGGGGGCAATGTTGACGCCGGTGCGGCCGGGGATGTTGTACAGGATGATAGGCAGGTCTACGGCGTCCGCAATGGCGGTAAAGTGGCGGACCAGACCAGCCTGAGAGGTCTTGTTGTAGTAGGGGGACACCTGCAGGGTGGCGTCAGCGCCGGCTTCGGCACAGCCGCGGGCCAGCTCGATGGCGTGAGAGGTGTTGTTGCTGCCGGCACCGGCGATGACCGGTACCCGTCCGGCGGCGCGCTGGACCGAGTAGCGCACGCAGTCGATCTGCTCCTCGTCGGTCATGGTGGAAGCTTCGCCGGTGGTGCCGCAGATGAGCAGGGCATCGGTGCCGTTTTCGATCTGGAAGTCGATCAAAGCGCCCAGGGCTTCGTAGTTGATGGCGCCGTCCTGATGCATGGGGGTAGCCAGGGCTACGGCAGCCCCGGTGAAGATGGTGTTCTTACTCATGGTTGTTGCTCCTTTCGCCTTCGCAGCTTAGTCCAGGTAGCCCTTGGAGGCCAGGGTCTCCGCCATCAGGATGGCGCCGCCGGCGGCTCCGCGGATGGTGTTGTGAGACAGGCAGACGAACTTGTAGTCGTACTGGGTGTCGGGGCGCAGACGGCCGATGCAGACGCCCATGCCGCCCTCCTGCATCCGGTCCAGACGGGTCTGGGGACGGTCGGGCTGCTCGAAGTAGGTGAGGAACTGACGGGGCGCGCTGGGGAGCTGGTGGGCCTGCGGGTAGCCGGAGAAGTTCTGCCAAGCGTCGCGGATCTCCTGCTCGGTGGGCTTCTTCTCAAAGGAGACGAACACCGCGGCCAGATGGCCGTTGGAAGCCGGTACCCGGATGCACTGGGTGGTGATGGAGGGGGACTGGGCGGGACGGATGGCGCCGTTTTCCACGGTACCCCAGATCTTCAGCGGCTCCTGCTCGCTCTTTTCTTCCTCGCCGCCGATGTAGGGGATGACGTTATCCACCATTTCCGGCCAGGTGTCGAAGGTCTTGCCGGCGCCGGAGATGGCCTGATAGGTGCAGGCCAGGACGCGGGTGATGCCGAAGGAACGCAGCGGGTGCAGGGCAGGGACGTAGCTCTGCAGCGAGCAGTTGGACTTGACGGCGATGAAGCCGCGGCGGGTGCCCAAACGCTGGCGCTGAGCCTCGATGACCTGGGCGTGGTCGTCGTTGATCTCCGGGATCATCATGGGGACATCGGGGGTGGGGCGGTTGGCGGAGTTATTGGACATGACCGGGCACTCCAGACGGGCGTAGCGCTCCTCCAGGGCCAGGATCTCGGGTTTCTTCATATCCACCGCGCAGAAGACGAAGTCCACCTGCGCAGCCAGGGTCTCGGCGTCGGCGGAGGCGTCCAGCACGGTCAGACCGGCCACATCAGAGGGAATGGGGGTCTCCATGACCCAACGGCTGCCCACGGCCTCGGCGTAGGGCTTGCCGGCCGAATGGGCCGAAGCCGCCACGGCGGTGACGGTGAACCACGGGTGATGCTCCAACAATGCGATGAACCGCTGGCCCACCATGCCGGTGGCGCCGATAATGCCTACACGATACTGCTGTTTCATAGAAGTCAAACATCCTTTCTCAACTTGCCCCAAGGGCCGGACTGCTGCCGGTGCTATCTATATGCGTTTTGGGGCGGTATCTTGCAACAGAATGCAGGAGCATCCATCAAGAAGGTTTTGGGACAAAAAAAGCGCCGGTACCCAAGACCAGCGCATTCCCTCATAAAACCGGACACAGACGCCGTCCCACAAAAAAGGCGGGTCCGTTTGGTTTTTGATAGCGCTTCACCTGCCGCTTGGCTAGGTGACAGTCGCGCGCCTGTTCGGCCCGCGCCCAGGGCAGCACAGCCCACCTGCGCTCCCTTCGGCATCATCGCCTTTCCCGTCCCAGGCCTCCGGCTGTGGGGCCGCCCTGGAAGGTACTGATCTTTGATGCGCCTCTATCCTGGTTGATTCTGTTTGTCTTATAGTATCATCGCTTCTTCACCCTGTCAACCTATTCTCTCAGAAAATTGCATCAAATACTGCATTTTTTCGGGAAATTTGCTTCACAGTCCACAAAAAGACCGCCCAAACGCCCCGCATCGGGCAAAATCCATTGACAGGCCCTGCAAATCCCAGTAGAATAGGAAGACAGCCTTTCAGCTGAACCAAAGCAATTTTGCTCACATCCTCCCGCCCTGGGAGGCAGCGCACACCTGTTCTGTGTGTCGCGGGGACCCCGCAGAAAGGAACGACCATTATGAAAAAATCCGATTTCTGGTTCGACCTGCCCCAGGAGCAGATCGCCCAGACCCCCATCGAGCCCCGGGACCACTCCCGGCTCCTCTGCCTGGACAAAACCACCGGCCAGTGCAGCCACCATCATTTTTATGACATCGAAGAGATGCTCCAGCCCGGCGACCTGCTGGTGGTCAACGACAGCCGGGTCATCCCGGCCCGCCTTTACGGCCATAAGGAGGACACCGGCGCCAAGGTAGAGCTCCTGCTGCTGGAACAGAAGGGCCAGGACGTTTGGGAGACCCTGGTGCGCCCCGGCAAAAAGGCCAAGCCCGGCACCCGTCTGGTGTTCGGCGACGGCCTGCTGCACGCCGAGGTGCTGGAAACGGTGGAAGGCGGCAACCGCCTCATCCGCTTTGCCTACGAAGGGGAGAGCATCTTCCCCATTTTGGAGAAGATCGGCCAGATGCCCCTGCCGCCCTACATTACTGCCAAATTAGAGGACAACGAGCGCTACCAGACCGTTTACTCCCATGAGCTGGGCTCCGCTGCAGCGCCGACTGCCGGCCTGCACTTCACCACCGAGCTGATGGACCGCCTGCGCAAAAAAGGCGTGAACATCGCCGCCGTGACCCTCCACGTGGGCCTGGGCACCTTCCGCCCGGTCAAGGAAGAGGAGATCACCGACCACAAGATGCACAGCGAGCACTATGAGCTTCCCGCCGAGACCGCGGAGCTCATCAACCGCACCAAAGCCGCGGGCGGACGGGTCATCGCTGTGGGCACCACCAGCTGCCGCACCCTGGAGACCTGCGGCACCCTGCAGGGCCTGGGGGAGGACCCCAGCAAGCCGCTGGCTCCCGCTGAGGGCTACACCGATATCTTCATCTACCCGGGCTACCGCTTTACCGTTCTGGATGGGCTCATCACCAACTTCCATCTGCCGGAAAGCACCCTCATTATGCTGGTGTCCGCCCTGGCCGGTTACGACCACACCATGGCGGCCTATGACCTGGCCGTCAAGGAAGGCTACCGCTTCTTTAGCTTCGGCGACGCCATGTTTATCCGCTAGACCGTTTTTTAATAAAGAAAGAATCCCCCCGTTTTCCAGGAGGTTTACTATGTATCAACTGCTGAAACAAGAAGGCGCGGCCCGCCGCGGCCAGTTCACCACCGTCCACGGCGTGGTGCAGACCCCGGCCTTTATGAACGTGGGCACCGCCGGCGCTATCAAAGGCGGTATCTCGTCCTACGACCTGGTGGACCTGAAATGCCAGGTGGAACTGTGCAACACCTATCATCTGCATCTGCGTCCCGGCGACCAGAAGGTCAAGGCCCTGGGCGGCCTGCATAAATTCATGGGCTGGAACGGCCCCATCCTCACCGACTCCGGCGGGTTCCAGGTGTTCTCCCTGGCCCAGCTGCGCACCATCGAGGAGCAGGGCGTCCGCTTCCAGTCCCACATCGACGGCCGCCGCATCTTCATGGGCCCCGAGGAGAGCATGCAAATCCAGTCCAACCTGGGTTCCACCATCGCCATGGCCTTTGACGAGTGCATCGAAAACCCCGCCCCCCGTGACTATACCCGCCGTTCCATCGAGCGCACCGTCCGCTGGCTGCGCCGCTGCAAAAACGAGATGGAGCGCCTCAACAGCCTGCCCGACACCATCAACCCACATCAGATGCTCTTCGGCATCAACCAGGGTTCCACCTATGAGGACCTGCGCATCTGGCACATGAAGGAGATCGCCCAGCTGGACCTGGACGGTTACGCCATCGGCGGTCTGGCGGTCGGGGAGCCGGCCGAGGAGATGTACCGCATCATCGAGGCGGTGGAGCCGTACATGCCGGCCAACAAGCCCCGCTATCTCATGGGCGTCGGCACCCCGGCCAACATCATCGAGGCGGTTTGGCGCGGCGTGGACCTGTTCGACTGCGTCATGCCCAGCCGCAACGCCCGCCACGGCCATCTCTTCACCTGGGACGGCATCATCAACATCAACAACGCCAAGTATGAGCTGGACCAGCTGCCCATCGACCCCAAATGCGATTGCCCGGCCTGCCGCCGCCACAGCCGCGCCTATATCCGCCACCTGCTCAAGGCCGGCGAGATGCTGGGTATGCGCCTGGCGGTCATGCACAACCTGTACTTCTACAACACCTTGATGGAGAAGATCCGCGCCGCCCTGGACGAGGGCAATTTCGCCCAGTTCCGGGAAAAAAACCTGCCCATCCTCAGCCGCCGCATCTAATTTGGGGAAAATTTACCGATAGGCCCAAATATTCTTTGCGTTTTCTCTTGCAACTTGCCAAAAAAGACGCTATAATGTTGCTTGTATGCCAGCCCGGCGCGGCGCTGGCCGGCAAAATTTTCGGAGGTGCTACCCTATGAACCATCTTTATCTCACCGCTGCATCTGCGGCTCCCACCGACACCATGGCTATGATCATGAGCCTGCTGCCCATGATCCTCATCTTCGTCCTGTTCTACTTCCTGCTGATCCGTCCGCAGAAGAAGAGAGAAAAAGAGATTCAGAAGATGCGCGAGGCCATCGAGGTCGGCGACGAGATCATCACCGCTGGCGGCATCATCGGCCGTCTGGTCAGCATCAAGGATGACACCATCGTCATCGAAACCGCTGGCGACCGCAGCAAGATCCGTCTGGCTCGCTGGGCTATCCAGGCAAACAACACCGCCAACGAGCGTCTGGCTGAGGAAAAAGCCAAAGCTCTGGAAGAAAAGAAAGCAGCCAAAGGCAAGTAATCGCCTGCTGAAAACCGCATGAAACCCGATCCCCCCGAATATGCTTGTTGTGAACCACGGCCACGGCCAAAGCGGCTGGCCGGCAGGATGCAACAACGATTCGGGGGGATTTTTATGCCAAAACAACAACGCAACCGCTGCCGCTGCAGCCAAACGCCGCCCAACGCCGCCAAACAAGCGGTCCGCTGCCTGGCGCTGGCGACCTTGGCGGGCATCTTGGGGATCTTGGGGATGATGCTGGTGCTGGCCGGGCTGCTGTCGGTCTTTTCGCTGCCGGTGTGGGTAGCGCGCCCGGCCTCGCTGGCGGTAGGCTGTGTGGGAGCGCTGGCGGCAGGGTTCGCCTGCGCCCGCCTCAACCAGAAAAACGGCTTCTTCTGGGGGATGGGGTGCGCGGCGCTGCTGTTTTTGCTGCTGCTTGTGGCATCGGTAGCAAGCGGCCAGGCGCCGGGGACCTTCTCTCTCGTAAAGCTCTTTTCCATGCTCCTTTGCGGGGCAGTGGGCGGGAGTTTGGGGGTCAATACCCGCGGACTTCGGCCAAAGCGCTGACCGGGGAGGGAAGGTTTTGCAGTTTTTGCGCGCCAGACCTTGAATTTCGAGCAAAATATGATATAATAAAACAAAGAATACCCCAAGTTCATTTTGGAAAGGAACATGCGATATGAAACACGTGAAAACCCTCAATCAGGCTAACCTGAAAGAAACTGCTGCAAAAGGCGGCTGCGGCGAGTGCCAGGCTTCCTGCCAGTCTGCTTGCAAAACTTCCTGCACCGTTGCAAACCAGAAGTGCGAGCGCGCGAAGTAAGCACAGTCTGTAAAACCGATTGTATGTGATTTTAGGGACAGCTTGCTGTCCCTAAAATTTTGCGGCAAACCGTGCCCCTCCTTCTGTTTCTGTGTCAGGGAAACAGAAGCGCTAGACCAGAAACAGAACCAAAAAGGAAAGGACGATCTGAGAGTGATTCACAGCTATAAGCTCAACGGATACAATATTGTTCTGGACGTCAACAGCGGCGCCGTCCATGTAGTGGACGAGATGCTCTACGAGATGATCCAGCTGCTGGACAAGGAAGGCGGCGAACGCCAGCTGCCCCAGCAGTACCCGGCCCAGGAGCTGGCTGCCCTGGAAGGCCGCTGGACCCGCGCCGAGCTGGAGGAAGGCTACGCCGACCTGTACGAGCTTTGCGAAAAGGGCCAGCTCTTCACCAAGGACGACTACGAGCAGTTTGCCGACATGATGGTGTCCGCTCCGGTCAAGGCCATGTGCCTCAACGTGGCCCACGACTGCCAGCTGCGCTGCAAATACTGCTTCGCCTCTACCGGTGACTTCGGCGGCGAGCGCAAGCTCATGGACCTGGAGACCGGCAAAAAGGCCATCGACTACCTGCTCAAGTACTCCGGCAACCGCCACAACCTGGAGATGGACTTCTTCGGCGGCGAACCGCTCATGAACTTTGAGGTGGTTAAGGAGATCGTCAAATACGCCCGCAGCAAGGAGAAGGAATACAACAAGAACTTCCGCTTCACCATCACCACCAACGGCCTGCTGCTCACCGACGACAAGATCGACTTCATCAATAAAGAGATGAAGAACGTGGTCCTCTCCATCGACGGCCGCAAGGAGGTCAACGACCGTTTCCGTACCCGCGTGGACGGCAGCGGCTCCTACGACCGCATCATGCCCAACTTCCAGAACCTGGTGAGCAAACGCGGCGACCAGGAATACTACGTCCGCGGCACCTTCACCAAGTACAACCTGGACTTCGCCAGCGACGTCCAGCACTTTTTCGAGAAGGGCTTCGACCAGATCTCCATCGAGCCGGTGGTCACCGACCCCAAACTGCCCTACGCCCTCACCGAAGAGGACCTGCCGGCGGTGTTTGCCGAGTATGAGCGTCTAGCCAATAAGATCATCGAAGACCGCAAGGCCGGTACCTTCTATAACTTCTTCCACTTTATGATCGACCTGGATCAGGGCCCCTGCGCCATCAAACGTCTGCGTGGCTGCGGCTGCGGCAACGAGTACGTTTCCGTTACCCCGGAAGGCGACGTTTACCCCTGCCACCAGTTCGTCGGCAAGCCTGAGTGGATTATGGGCAGCGTACACGACATGTCCCTGAACACCAAGATGAAGGAAGACTTCGCCAAGGCTAACGTCTACTCCAAGGAACAGTGCCGCACCTGCTGGGCTAAGTTCTATTGCAGCGGCGGATGCAACGCCAACAACCTGGAGTACGCCGGCTCGGTGCTCAAGCCCTACGACCTGTCCTGCCAGCTGGAGAAGAAACGTCTGGAATGCGCCATCATGATCCAGGCTGCTCTGGCGGAATCCGGCAACGGCGGCTTTGTGCCCGCTGGCGCTGCCTCCTGCGGTGGCTGCGACAGCTGCGACGGCTGCAACGCGTAAGCCTCCCGCAACAAAAAAGATATCCCAAGCGCCCTCGGCCTCTGCGGCTGGGGGCGCTTTTTTGCGCGGTTGGTTCTATCCCCGGCCCGGACAGGCATAAGATAGACTATCCCGCGGACAAGGCCCCAACGGGCCGCCGCTTGCCAAGGAAAGGGGTAGCGCCATGACACATACAAGCCGCAAGCCGGGGTATCTTCCCCGGTATCTACGCAGTCAGGTACGGGGGCAGGGGAGCGTCCTGCTGCTGTTGGGGGTCTTTCTTTTGGGCTTTTTACTGGGCTGCCGGGGAGCGGCGGTGCCCCAGCTGGCGGAATTTGCCGGGCAGCTGGCCGGAGCAGGCAGCACAGGCACCCCGCTCTTTTCCCGATTCCTGGCGCTGGCGGTGCTGGACGGCGCTTTGCTGCTGGGGATGTTCCTGCTGGGCTTCTGCGCCATCAGTCCGCCCTTTGTGCTGGGGGTGCTGCTCTTTCGGGGGTTGGGGTTCGGGCTGGTGGGCGGCGCCCTTTACGCTGGGGGCGAGCGGACCCAGATCCTCTACTACCTGCTGGTGCTGCTGCCCCAGGTGCTTTGCTCCGGGCTGCTGCTGGTGCTGGGAGGCCGGACCGCCCTGCGGTTTTCCCGCCCGTTTTTTGACCTGCTTACCGGCCGGGAAGGGGAGGACTTCCCCCAGGTGGGCGAGTACTGTCTGCGGTTCTTCCTGCTGCTGGGGCTGTGCGCCCTGTGCAGCGCGGGGTGCGCCGTCATCCAGCTGGTGTTCGACGGGCTGCTCCCTTTGCCATCGTAACAAAAAATCGCCAGGCCGTGTCCCGGAAGGGGAGGGCCTGGCGATTGCTTTTTGCGGTTAGTTGGGGTCTTTTTTGCGGATGAGGGTGAGGGTGGCGGTGTTTTCGGTGATGAGGATGTTGGCCGAGTCCACCATGGCGCCGATGAGGATCAGCTCGTTTTCGTCCTGCAGGTCGCCTACGCCGGTGAGTCCCCAGTAACTTTCCTCGATCTCCGGGGCGCGGCCGTAGTGCAGAAACTTCTCCAACCGTCCCACGCGGGTGGTGGATTCCTTTTTAAAGTTGCTGAAGAAGTGGATCTCGTACTCTTCGGAGTTTTCCTTCAGCTGGATCTCCATATTGGTGGAACCCACCGAATGGAAGTAGGTCATCAGCTCGCCGATGAGGGTGGTGACCTTCTTCTTACTCTTTGTTGTCATGCTCTTTACCTCCTGTGAAGGATTCGATGATGGGAATGAGGATCAGCGCCACGAGACCGGCGGAGAATCCGTTGTTGTACAGGTTGAGACCTCCGTGGAACATACCGATGTTGAGCACCACGGAGGAGTGGATGAAACCGGCCAGCATGCCGAAGGGCCAGCCAAACTGACCGCTGATGGGGGCCAGGGCGGTGCCGAAAAGGGCAGACAGCTGGACGCTGGGGCTGTTGAGCTGCCAAACCTTGATGAAGGAGCCCAAAACCACGCCCAAAATCACCGGGATAACGTTGCGCAGGTGTTTACCCAAAGCGCCGAAGCCTACCACCGTCAGGATGCCGCCGATGGTGGCGCCGTTGATGTCGCCGCCGATGACCAGGATGTAGGTGGTGGTCAGCATACCCAAAAAGCCCATGTTCATCAGTACCGAGGGGACGCCGTCCATGAGGACGAAGTCGGACATCAAACGTCCCGAATGGCGGAACATATCGGTATATTGTTTGATGCTGCCGCCCATCAGGTAGCTGAGCAGCACGAACGCGCCGAACATGGCGTAAAGGAAGCCGATGACGAACCAGTTTTTCTCCACCGACCACACCTGGGAGGGCTCCCGCAGGTAGCCGAAGGACTTCATGATGGACACCAGGATGGTGCCGATGAGGCCGGCGGCAAAGCCTACGTTGTACAGGTTGTAACCTTGGTGGACCCGCAGGCAGTAGGCGGAGAAGGGAACCAGCGCGATGCCGATGAGGATACCGGTGAGGGTCACGGCCAGGACGGTAACGAAGGGGTCGCTGAAATACAGGGCCACTTCGGTGATCAGCGGGGAGAGGGAGGTGCCGTAAAGGGCGATGTAGATGTATTTGGAGAAGTGCTCGCCCTTGATGCGGGCTACGATAAAGACGCCGAAGATAATGGGCCAGATGTTGACGACGTTTTTGCCGAACATAGCAAAGCCGCCCATCAGCAGGGTACAGGCCACCGCTGGTCCGCTGACGTGGATGTGGCAGAGGCGGTACAGGACCAGCGCAAATACCATGATGATGCCGGCGTTGCAGAAGGTGGGGCCAAAGCCCGCGACCTGGACGTAGTCGGTGATGAGGCCGTCGGGGTGGACCACCAGCTTGACGATACCCTCAAACAATTCGATCGGGTTGGAAAAGCAAAAAGAAACAACAATAAGGGAGAGGGCGACTCCCCACAAGACCAGCGCCATCGTATCGTTGGGGTTGGTGCGGCAGAAACTTCGTAATTTTTCTGTATTCACAGACGTGTTCTCTCCTCTTTTTTCGACAATCCCCTGGATAAATTTACAAATGAATCCAAAGCAATGCGCAGAATTTTCATGTTACATTACCATTTTAAACGATAAAAAAACTTCCGTCAATGAGGAAAAACCAGTCAGAATATATAAAATCCCAAAGTCAATCCCGCCAAACCACCTAGTTTCCCAGTTTCAAATATACAGTTTGGCCAAAGATTTTTAGAAAAGTTTTTCAAACCTCCTTTTTGCGAATTACCAAAAGAGGGAACCCCATCATTTCGCAAAAGAAATCTTTTGCGAAGTAATCGCGATTGTGCAATAAATGCCAAAAACCGCGGACCCACATGGGGCCCGCGGCAGGGAAGGCGATTACTTTTTAAAGAAGGATTCGATGGCGTCCAGACCCTTCTGCGCCTGGTCTTTGGCGAACTGTGCCTGCTCGCCCTCGGAGGTGGAGGTCTCGTCAAAGGCGCCCAGCATTACATAAAAGACGTAGTCGCCGTAACGGACCACCTGGGAAGCGTTGACCTTGGCTTCGTTGGAAGGATACTGCAGCGCGTTTTCCAGAACGTAGTCGTGGTACTCCTTCAGCTCTTTTTCCACCTCTTCGCCCTTGCCTTCCTTGGCCTTAATGGCGATGAAGGTGTCCACATGGGCGCTGATCATCGGGCCTTCGGCGTAAACTTCCTCGACATTGTCCAGGTTCAGGCCGTAGATGTCGGAAAGCTGCTCCTTGGGGATCTCCATGCTGGGGATATAGTCCTCACCATAGGCGTCCTTTACCGCCTGGACAACGTCGTCCAGCGCCACGGAAACGGTCTCCTGTACATCCTCCACGGCGTCCTGAGCGGGGTTATTGCTGCCGGAGTTGGAGCTCGAAGAGCAACCAGCCATCATGGAAAGCATCATGGCAGCAGCCAGCAAAAATATAGCAATCTTTTTCATTTAAATTCTCCTGTTCTTTCTTTTAATATACAAAATAAAATATTGGGAACGGGGCGCTTTTCCCGATTCCTGCAAGGAAAGCGGCATCGTTCTGTTATTATAGTGTCTGTTTTCTTGCGGATTACTGCATGGGCCGAAAATTTTCCTGCTTTTTTCGGAAAATATTTCTTTAATACAGATACCCTTCCTCCCGGATGGCGGCGCCGGATTGCCGGGCAGTGGGCGGGAGGCTGCGCTGGTATTGGGAAGGGGTCTGGCCGGTGTGGCGGCGGAAGGCCTTGCCGAAGTAGTTGGAATCGGAAAAGCCGGTCAGGTCGGCGACGGCCTCCACCGAATATTCTCCCGTAGCCAGCAGCAGCTTGGCTTCTTCGATGCGCAGGTTCATCAGGTATTTGCCCGGGCTTTGGCCCACATGCTGGGAAAAAAGGCGGATCAGGTAGCTTTTGCTGATGCCCAGTCGCTCGGCCAGCTCCTCCATGCCGTAAAGGTGGGCGTATTCCTTCTGCATGATCTGCAGCGCTTCGCTCACCAGAGGGGGATAGCTTAGGGCCGGGTCCTCCATGGCGGCGGCCTGGGTCAGCTCCAACAGGACGCGCCAGCCTTCCACCGCGGCGTAGATGGCGTCGGGGGCCAGGCCAAGGTCGATGCCGTCGCAGATGCGGTGGACGCTGCGCAGCAGGGCGCACCCGGCGGGCAGCGGGAGAAAAGGCCCCGGGTCGGCCAGAAGCTCGCCCAGGAATTGGTCCGGCAGCCGCCCGCTCAGCAGCAGCCAGTTGGCTTCGCTGTCGCTGGAAAGCTCCCGAAGGCGCAGGCAGCGGCCCGGAGGGGCCAGATAGGCCGACGGTCCCGGCAGGGAAAGCAGCTCCTCTTGGAAGGAAAGGGAGGCCGACCCCTGCCGCAGCAGGAAAAGGACCCAATCGTCCCCGCCGCCCAGTTCCAGCGGGCGGGGCAGGGGAGTACCGGCGCTGACAAGGCGCCCCACGCCCCCGCAGCACAGCTCCTGGGCCACCGGTTCCACCCCTCGGTGGAAAGGCACAAATTCCGCGGTGTTTTTTGTATCTCGACTTGTCATTATATCACCCGAAAGGTCAATTTTTTACCATTGAGTTTCCGCCAACTGCGTGATAATATGTTGTTGTCAGCAGGAAAGCCCCAAAATAAACGGTTCTGACCTTTATTATACGGCTTTTCCTCCATAATGCAAGACTTCAATATTTTACGATTAAAAAGGAGATACGGTTATGGCAAGCATTTCGCTGAAAAACATCGTCAAAACCTATCCCGGCAATGTGACCGCTGTTCATGACTTCAACCTGGAGATCCAGGATAAAGAATTCATCATTCTGGTTGGTCCTTCCGGCTGCGGTAAATCCACTACCCTGCGTATGATCGCCGGTCTGGAGGAGATCTCCAGCGGTGAGCTGTACATCGGCGACCGGCTGGTCAACGATGTGGCCCCCAAGGACCGCGATATCGCCATGGTGTTCCAGAACTACGCTCTGTACCCGCACATGACCGTATTCAAAAACATGGCTTTCGGTCTGACCCTGCGCAAAGTTCCCAAAGAAGAGATCGAGCGCAAGGTTCAGGAAGTTGCCAAGATCCTGGATATCGAGCACCTGCTCAACCGCAAACCCAAGGCTCTGTCCGGTGGTCAGCGCCAGCGTGTTGCTCTGGGCCGTGCTATGGTTCGTGACCCCGCCGTCTTCCTGCTGGACGAGCCGCTGTCCAACCTGGACGCTAAGCTCCGTGCGCAGATGCGGACCGAGATCACTCAGCTGCACAAACGCCTGGGCACCACCTTCATCTATGTAACCCACGACCAAACCGAAGCTATGACCATGGGCGACCGCATCGTGGTTATGAAGGACGGTTACATCCAGCAGGTGGATACTCCCCAAAACCTGTACGACAAACCCTGCAACCTCTTCGTTGCTGGCTTCATCGGCTCTCCGCAGATGAACTTCATCGACGTTACCATGGAGGAAGAGGGCGGCCGCTTCTACCTGAGCTTCAGCGGTTACAAGGTACCGGTTCCTGAGGACAAATTGGACGCTGCCGAGCTGCGTAAATACGTTGGCAAACCGCTGGTACTGGGCATCCGTCCCGAAGAGTTCCGCGAGGGTGCTGCTTACCTGGATAACCCGGATTACGCTGCTGTGGAAGCCAAAGTGGACATCGCCGAGATGATGGGCGCAGAGATCTACCTGTACCTGACCTGCTCCGGCAGCAAGATGACTGCGAAAGTTCCTTCCAGCTCCGCTACCAGAGCCGACGACGTTGTGAAGCTCGCCTTCAACACCCGCAAGATGCACCTGTTCGACAAAGAGACCGAGCGCGTCATCTTCAACTAATGGCATTTTAATCGTTTCGAATTTGCGGCATACCGGAAGACCTTCGCGGCCTTCCGGTATGTTTTCATTTGCGCCGACGGACCTCAAAACGAGAAAGGAGCCCCCCTATGGGACTGTTTCATCCAAATTATGACCGGCCCGGCCCCGGTATCCCCAAGGGCCTGCCGCCGAAAAAAGGCATCGCCCTGTTCTGGGATATCCTCAAGCGGGAGTTTACCAACCTGGTGAGCCTCAACCTGTGCTTCTTGTTCTTCAGTATCCCCATCATCACCATCGGCCCCGCCTACGCGGCCATGACCAAGATCACCATGCGGATGGTCTGGGACCAGAACGTCTATGTCTTCCGGGACTTTTGGCAGGAGTTTAAGGCAAACTTCCGCCAGAGCTTCCCGGTGAGCCTGCTGCAGGCGGTGTTTATGGCGGTGCTGGCGGTTTCCGCCAGCTTTTACTGGCAGGCAGGGCAGAGCAGCCAGGTGTATGTGATTTTGCTGGGTGTGTTGCTTGTCACCTGCTTCTTGCTGGCGCTGATGCTGGTGTACCTGTACCCCATGCTGGTGACCATCGACCTGCCGCTGCGGGCTATGCTGAAAAACTGCCTGATCCTGGGTCTGTGCTGCCTCAAGCAGTCGCTGCCCTGCGTGCTCATCAACGGCGTTATCCTGGCGGCGGTGGTGCTGCTCTTCCCTTATTCCACCTTCCCGTGTATGATCCTGGTGTGGTCGCTGTTTGCCCTCATCGACAGCATCGCCGCTTGGCCCGGTATCCAGAAATATGTGGTGCAGAAGGACGAGGAGCCCCAGACGGAGGAAGAGGAGTAACCATCATATAGATAATATCTATGGCAGACCGCCGTCCGGTTGAAAAAATGAATATGGTTTGAATTGCCTGAGGGGAAGTAGTATACTGTCGAAAGAACCATTGTTTATGATCCTTCCCGCTTGACGGGAGCAGTATAAAAAAGGAGCAGATGCAAGATGAATCAGTTTGTTGACGCACTGGGCAAAGCTTGCCCCACCCCGGTCATCCTGGCCAAAAAAGAGATCGACGCCGGCAATACCGCCTTTGTGGTAGCCGTAGACAATGAGATCGCTGTGGAAAACCTGAAAAAGCTGGCTGACAGCCAGGGCTACACCGCTTCGGTGGAGACCCGCGACGGCAACTTCCACGTTTCCTTCACTGGGGAAGGCGCACAGCCGGTACAGACTGCTGGGGACGACTCCAAACCGAAAAACTGGGCCCTGTTTGTGGGCAAGGACTTCATCGGCGACGGCTCCTACGAGCTGGGTAACTCCCTGATGACCATGTTCTTCTACACCCTCAGCGAGTCGGCAGACGTTCCCCGCTACATCCTCTTCATGAACAGCGGCGTGAAGCTGGCCGTCGAAAACGACCAGGTCATCGAGCACCTGCACACCCTGCAGGAAAAAGGCGCCGAGATCCTGGTTTGCGGCACCTGCCTCAAGTTCTTCGAGATGGCGGACAAGCTGCAGATCGGCTCGGTCAGCAACATGTACGACATCAGCGAGCGGATGCATATGGCTGACAAGGTCATCACCCTCTAATTTAAAAAAGACGCACACGCCCTGCTTTTCGGGTTTCCCGGAAAGCGGGGCGTTTTTGCTGCCCGGATGCCCCAAAACAGGCACCTTCCCCCAAAAACCGGAATAGAATAGGGCAGAGGAGGTGCAGGAGCATGGGCAGATGGCAGCGGATGCGGCGGCAGGGGGGACGCGTTTGGCGGCGGCGCCGGCGGTGGAGCCGGTGGGCGGTGCTCCTGGCGGCGGTGGTACTGAGCTTTGTTTGGGTGGAAAGTCGGCTGGCCCCGGCGGCCGAAACGCTGGCCTACTACGAGGGCAAGGCCATGATTCAGCAGATCATCAGCCAGCAGGTGCAGCAGGAGCTGGAACGCACCGAGAATGGCGTCAGCCCCTACGCCGGGATGGTGCGCCTGACCCGCAACCAGGAAGGCCAGGTCACCTCCCTGGAACTGGACGCCCTGGCGGCCAACCGCTTTCAGAGCCGGGTCAACTCCGCGGTGTTGGGGGAGCTGGGCCGGATGGGGGAGCAGCGGGTCAGCGTGCCGCTGGGGGCGGTGCTGGGGAGTCACCTGTTTTACCGGCTGGGGCCGCCGGTGCCGCTGGTGCTGGAACCTTCCGGGTATGTCGAAAGCCGCTTTGAAAACCGCTTTTCCGAGGCGGGCATCAATCAGACGCTGCACCAGGTGGTGCTGGTGGTACAGACCCATATTACCGCGGTGCTGCCGGGACAGCAGGCCTCCGCTCAGGTGGAAAGCGAGTTCATCCTGGCCCAGACGGTGATCGCCGGACCGGTGCCCCAATTCTATGCCACTGGTAAGGAGGGCTCGGCTGTGGTATAATACAAAACAAGTGCCGGGGCGTGCCCCGCAATCTCAAAAAAGAAGGATGATCGTATGCAACATGAGCAGGCCGCGCAGGAGATCCAAGAGCTGCGCAAGACCGTGGAATATCACAGCTATCGTTACTATACCCTGGACGACCCGGAGATCGAGGACTATGAGTTTGACCAGCTCATGCACCGCCTTATCGACTTAGAGGAGCAGTTCCCCGACCTGGTGACCCCCGATTCCCCCACCCACCGGGTCGGCGGCAAGACCCTCAACAGCTTTGCCCCGGTGGAGCATGTGGTGCAGATGGGTTCGCTGCAGGACGTCTTTTCCGAGGAGGAGATCCTGGAATTCGACCGCCGGGTCCGTCAGGTGATCCCCGAGCCGGTGTATATCGTCGAGCCGAAGATCGACGGCCTGTCGGTGTCGCTGGAATACCGCGACGGGGTGCTGGTGCGGGGCTCCACCCGCGGCGACGGCTTTGTGGGGGAGGATGTGACCCAAAACCTGCGCACCATCCGCTCCATCCCGTTGCGCCTTCCCGAGCCGGTGCCTTTCTTGGAGGTCCGGGGCGAGGTGTATATGCCGGTGGCCAGCTTCCAGAAGGTGGTGGCCCAGCAGGAACTGGCCGAGGAAAAGCCCTTCAAGAACCCCCGCAACGCCGCTGCCGGCTCCCTGCGGCAGAAAAACCCGGCCATCACCGCCCGCCGCGGGCTGGACATCTTTGTCTTTAACCTGCAGCAGGAGGAAGGCCTGCTTCCGGAAGGCCAGGAGCTCACCGGACACAAACAGTCGCTGGACCGCCTGGCGCAGCTGGGCTTCTCGGTGATCCCGTCTTATTTGGAGGTCCACAGCATCGAGGCTGCCGTGGCGGAGATCCGCCGCATCGGCGAAAACCGCGGCAGCTTCCCCTTTGACATCGACGGCGCCGTCATCAAGGTGGACAACTTTGCCCAGCGCCAGGAGCTGGGCGCCACCGCCAAATTCCCCCGTTGGGCCGTGGCCTTCAAATATCCGCCGGAGGAAAAGGTCACCACCCTGCAGCGGGTGGAGGTGCAGGTGGGCCGCACCGGCGTGCTGACCCCCACCGCCGTCTTTGACCCCATCCAGCTGGCCGGGACCACCGTCAGCCGGGCGGTGCTGCACAACCAGGACTTCATCAACGAAAAACAGATCGCCGTCGGCGACCGGATCATCGTCCGCAAGGCGGGTGACATTATCCCCGAAGTGGTGGCGGTGGCCGAACACAGCGGCGGCGAAGTCTTCCGCCTGCCGGATACCTGCCCCTCCTGCGGCACCCATGTGGTCCGGGAGGAAGGGGAGGCCGCCGTCCGCTGCCCCAACATCCAGTGCCCGGCCCAGCTCATGCGCAACCTGATCCACTTTGCTTCCCGCAACGCCATGGACATCGACGGCCTGGGCCCGGCGATTTTGGAACAGCTGGTGGAGCAGGGGCTGGTCCACTCCCCGGCGGACCTGTACGACCTGACCGAGGAGCCGCTGGCGAAGCTGGAACGTTTGGGAGAGAAGAGCGCCGCCAACCTGGTGGCCTCCATCGCCCGCTCCAAGGAAAACGACCTGTCCCGGGTGCTGTTCGCCCTGGGCATCTCCAACATCGGCGAAAAGGCCGCCGCAGCCCTGGCCCAGCACTTCGGCAGCATGGAGCAGCTGGAACGCGCCCTGCCGGATGAGATCCAGCAGATCGAGGGCTTCGGCCAGGTCATGGCCCAAAGCGTGGCGGATTTCCTGGCGGAGCCGCGCAACCGCGAGCAGATCGACCGCCTGCGCCAGGCCGGGGTCAACCTGCAGAGCCTCCGTCAGAAGAAGGGTGACAGCCTGTCGGGCAAGACCTTTGTCCTCACCGGCACCCTGCCCACCCTCAAGCGCAGCCAGGCCAAAGAGATGATCGAGGAGCGGGGCGGCAAGGTAGCCGGTTCCGTCTCCAAAAAGACCCACTTTGTGGTGGCCGGGGAAGAAGCCGGTTCCAAGCTGACCAAAGCCCAGGAGCTGGGCGTCCCGGTGATCACCGAGCAGGAGCTGCTGGCCATGTGCGCCGAAGAACCGGGGGAGGAAGCGTAGCCTCCCCGGGAAAATAAATCCGCCCTCTGCTGCATACAGATAGGATCAGAACGTGCAGGGGAGAGGGTAGGATGAAACAGGGGTTGTTTTGGCTTTTGGTGTTGGTGGCGGCGCTGCTTCCGCTGGGATACGGCAGGATGCTGCCCCAGCCGCCCGACCCGGAGGACGCTGCCCTGCCGCCTGCCGACTGGGAGACCGCCCCGGTGGAACCGGAGGTCCACCTGGACCAGGTGGTAACGGCGCTGGGGGAGGAGCTGGGCATCGCCGTGCCCAAGGTGGTGGACGAGGAGAGCCTGCCGGCGGTGTTCGGCATCCAGCCCGACCAGCTGGCAAGCTACTACGGCGTCTACTCGGCGATTTCCACTTCACCGGACACCTATCTGGCGGTGCGTCCCCAGACGGGGGAGGAGGCGGCGGTGAAAGAAGCGCTCCAAGCCCGCCCGGAGCAGCTGGCCCAGCTGTATGACGGCTGGCTGCCCCAGCAGGAGGAAAAAGCCCGGGCCGGGCAGGTGTTTTCCTGCGGCGACTGCCTGGTGCTGGTCATCGGCGGGCGGCAGACCCAGGACCCCCAGCAGGAGATACAGCGCGCCGGGGAGATCCTGGGCCAATTTTGGCAAGAGACCCCGCCGCAATAAAAAAACAGCGAGGATGTGTCTGCGCCTTTGGGCGCCGGTGCATCCTCTTTTTGCGGGGACGGGCAGGGGAGAATCTTCTTGCAGTTTCCCCGAAAATCTGATAGACTATTGTCGTGCTTTCGCAATAAGAAAACAGGAGGAGATATTTTGGTTTTCAGCAGTTTGGTCTTTTTGTTCCGCTTCCTTCCCATCACCTTTTTGATTTATTACCTAGCCCCGAAAAAGGTGAAGAATCTGGTGCTTCTTATCGCCAGTTTGGTGTTCTATTCCTGGGGAGAGGCGCGGTATTTTCCCATTATGCTGGCCTCCATCCTGGTCAACTATGTGACCGGCCTGTTGATGGAACGCTTTGAATCCCGAAAATCGGTGCGCCGGGCGTGCCTGGTGGTCTCGCTCATTATGACGCTGGGCGTGCTGCTCTTCTTTAAATACACAAACTTCTTCCTGGGCAACATCAACGCCCTGTTCGGGACCTCCATCCCCTTGCTGTCCGGGCTGACTTTGCCGCTGGGCGTCAGCTTCTACACCTTCCAGATCATGGCCTACACCATCGACGTTTACCGCGGCAAGGTCAAGGCCGAGCATAACTTCATCGACTTCGGCACCTTCGTGGTGCTGTTCCCCCAGCTGATCGCCGGCCCCATCGTCCTTTACTCCGACATCAACAAGGAGCTGAAAAGCCGCACCATTACCCTGGCGCAGGTGGAGGACGGCATCCGGCTGCTGATCATGGGCATCGCCAGCAAGATCCTGCTGGCCGACAGCATCAGCGCCCTTTGGAACGAGGTGCAGACCCTGGGCTTCGAGACGGTATCCACCCCTCTGGCCTGGCTGGGCATCATCGCTTACACCTTCCAGATCTACTTCGACTTTTCCGGTTACTCCCTTATGGCCATCGGCCTCGGGCGGATGCTGGGCTTTGAGTTCCCGCAGAACTTTAACTACCCCTACATCTCCCGCAGCATCACCGAATTCTGGCGCCGCTGGCACATCACCCTTAGCTCCTGGTTCCGCGACTATGTTTACATCCCGCTGGGCGGCAACCGGGTCAAGCCGGTCCGCCACTTCTTCAACATCTTTGTGGTTTGGTTCCTCACCGGCTTCTGGCACGGCGCCAACTGGAACTTTATTTTCTGGGGGCTTTACTACTTCGTGCTGCTGATGATCGAAAAGATCTTCCTGCTGGACAAGCTGCAGAAAAGCCGGGTGATCTCCCATGTGTACGTTATGGTGCTGGTGATCATCGGCTGGGCGCTGTTTGCCCTGCCGGATATGTCCCAGCTGGGGGCGCTGCTGCGGCAGATGTTCGCCTTCCAGGGCGGCACCGATTGGCTGTACTACCTGCGCAACTACGGTGTGCTGCTGGTGCTCTGCACCCTGTGCTCCACCCCGCTGCTCAAGCGCTGCTACGAAAAATGGGGCCACATCAAGCCCCTCAAGGTGGCCTTCCTGGCGGTGGTGTTCGCCTTCTCCATCGCCTATATGGTAGGTTCTTCTTACAGCCCGTTTTTGTACTTTAACTTCTAACCGCGGTCCCTGCCGCCTGAAAAGGAGAATCAAAGCTTATGAAGAAAATTTGGCAATATCCGCTTTTGGTGCTCTTTGCTGCGTTTATCCTGGGGGCCAGCGCTTACGATATGCTCAAGCCCACCCGGGAGTATTCGGAGTTTGAGACCCTGGCCCAGCGCCCGGAGTTCACCCTGGCGTCCTTTTTGGATTCTAGCTATTCCAACCAATACACCAAGTTCCTTTCCGACCAGATCTTCCTGCGCGACGAGTGGATCAGCCTCAAGGGGCTGGGCGAGCAGGCCCTGGCTAAGATCGAAAGCAACGGCATCGGTTTTGGAAAGGACGGCTACCTTTTTGAAAAGCTTCAGCTGGTAGAGGAACGCGGCGAGTCCAGCGGCAGCAACGTTGCGCTGCGCAGCAAGCTGGACAAAAACGTCAAGGTCATCCAGTCCTTCCTGGAGCAGTGCCAGCAGCCGGTGACCTTCGCTCTGGCGCCCAACTCTTACGCCGTCCTCACCAATAAGGTGCCCACCGGCTTCCATGCTGTGGACCAGGAGAAGGAGATTCCGGCGGTGTACAGCCAGCTGTCCGACGACGGGCTGACCACCCTGGACTTCCTGCCGGCGCTGCGGGAGCACCAGGACGAGTATATCTACTATAAGACCGACCACCACTGGACCACCCTGGGCGCCTACTACGCCTACAAGGAGTACTGCCGCCAGAAGGGCCTGACCCCGGTGGCACTGGACAGCCTGTCCGGGCAGGAAGTGGGGGATTTCTGGGGCACCTATTACAGCAAGACCAAGATCTCCGGCCTGGAACCGGACACCATCACCTGGTACGACGTGCCGGTGGAGGAGTTCCTCTTCCACGCTGACCCCAAAAACAACAAGCTCTCCCAGGAGGGCGGCAGCTTCACCGAGGAGCTGGGCCTGCCTATGTACTCGGCCGGTACCCTGTACCAGCAGTCAAAATTCGACACCCGGGATAAGTACGCAGCCTTCCTTTGGGGAAACAGCGGCCTTTCCATCGTCCGCAGCGACCACAACCTGGACCACAAGGAAGGGGAGACCAGCCGTCTGCTGCTGATCAAGGACTCCTACGCCAACAGCATGGTGCCGTATCTCACCTACAATTACGACGAGATCTATGTGGTGGACCTGCGCGCCATCCCCAAAAACCTCAGCCAGCTGATGGCGGAGACCCAGTTTAGCGATATCTTCATCCTCTATAACTTCTCCACCTTCTGCTCCGACGCCTATCTGCCGTATCTCAAATACTAAACCAAAAGCCCAGGCTTGCTGTCCTACTCGACGGTGCGCCTGGGCTTTTTTGGGGAAGGCGGAGGAAAACTGGGAAATTTTCGTCAAATTGCAGAAAAGGTTTGCTTTTTTGCCGGGTGCGATGTTATACTATTACCATATGGATATCTTGACCACCACACAGAGGAAAGGGTGTTTCTCGATGGATAAACAAACGATCTTCAAAACTGCGCTCTGGGGCTTTGAGAAGGACGCAGTTCTGTCATATATCGACGAGCTCAACCAGGAGTCCGAGGAGCGGAAAGCCCGCCTGGAAAAAGCCCAGACCGAGCTGGAGGAGGCCAACGCCCGTCTGGAACAGCAGGAGCAGCAACAGACCGAGCAGGCCAAGGAGTTTGCCGCCCAGATGGAACAGAAGGATAAAGAGCTGCAGAAGCTGCAGCAGGAAGCGGCCGACCTGCGCCGCCTGGCGGAGACCAAGGAGCGGGAAGCCCGCATCCAGCAGGAGCAGAATCACATCCTGCGCTCCAAGATCGACAACGTGGAGTACAAAAGCCGCAAGTACGACGAAGCGACCAACAGCATCGGCGCGGCGATCTTAGAGGCGCAGCAAAGCGCCAAAAGCATCATCGCCACGGCAGGGGAGAAGGCCCAGCAGCTGCAGCAGGAAGCCGACCAGACCGCGCAGCAGCTCTTAGGCCAGATGGACCAGGTCGAGCAGGAGCTGGGCGGTCTGCGCCGCCAGATGGAGCGGACCATGGAGCTGTTTTCCCAGCAGATGGACCGTCTGGAAGAGCAGATGGCGCGCTCCCGCCAGTCGGTAGAGCAGATCCGTCAGCCGCAGGCAGAAGAGCCGCAGCAGCAAGAGGTTCCGCAGGAGGCAGAACAGCCGGCGGCAGTATCGGAGGAATCGGAAGCAAAAAAAGCGTAGCCTGGGCGAAGCAGGCGGACCAGTCCACCGTTACGGGCGGCTCGCCCCGGCCCGTTACCCCGCATCCTGTGCCCAGTGCACCGGTGCGGTGGCTGCGCAATCTCAAAAAATTAGCAAAAGGCGGTGTTTCCCGTGACAGAATCGAACGTACGTTCCATCCACACGGATAATCTTTCTCAAATCATCCCGACCCTGCGCGTCGGCGAACGGGTGGCCCTCTCCGGCGTGGTGCTGGGCCTTTCCGACGAGGCATACGGCAAGCTCTGCCTGCTTTGGCAGGAGGAAGAGCCCATCCCGTTCTCCCTGGAAAACCAGGTGCTTTACTACACCAACCCCGCGCCCACCCCGGCCGGACGGGTGGTAGGCTCCTGCGGCCCGGCAACGGCGTCCCACTTTGACGCCCTGGCCCCGCAGCTTATGTCTCTGGGTGCCCGTTGCAGCATCGGCAAGGGCGAGCGTTCCAGCCAGGTGTACCAGGCGCTGGAACAGTATCAAGGCGTCTATCTGGCGACGGTAGGCGGCGCCAGCGCGTATCTGAGCAGCTTCATCACCAAGGTGGAGGAGTTTGCCTTCCCGGAGCTGGGTTCCGCCTGCATCAAGGCCATCACCCTCAAGGATTTCCCGCTGATCGTAGCGGCAGACTGCACCGGCCGCAACCTGTTTGACAACGGGCAGTTCCAGTACCGGAGAATGTAACCACCTGAAAAGAAAACGAAAACCCGCCGTATCGGACTCGATACGGCGGGTTTTTTGCGCTGTTTTTAGGAAAGGACGAAGCGGGCGGTGCTGCCGCGGGGAGAGGGGGTGACTACCAGCTTGGCGGCGATGCGCTCCGCCAGCTGCGGCACGTGGGAGATGATGCCCACCAGGCGGCCGTCCTCTTCCAAGGTGGCCAAGGTATCCATGGCGCTGTCCAGCGACTGGGGGTCCAGGCTGCCGAAGCCCTCGTCGATGAACATGGTCTGGATGCGGATACCGCCGGCGTGGCGCTGCACCACCTCGGCCAGCCCCAACGCCAGCGCCAGCGAGGCCTTGAAGCTTTCGCCGCCGGAGAGGGTGGACACATGGCGGCACTGGCCGGTGTAGCTGTCGAAGATCTCTAAATCCAGGCCGGAGGAGGTGTTGCCCCGGGAGCGCTCCCGCTTGCGCTGCAGCTGGTAGCGCCCGGCGGTCATCTGCTGCAGATGCAGGTTTGCCATGTAGATGATCTCCTCAAAGTATCCAGCCAGAACGTAGCTTTCAAAGGACAGGCGCTGGGGGTTCTGGCCCCGGGCCGCCTGAGCCAGGGTAGCCGCTTGGGCGTATTGCTCCTGCAGCTGCTGATACTGTTCCTGCACCCGCTCCAGGATCTGCCGCTGGCGCAGATTGCCCTCTCGGCGGAGACGGAGCTTCTGCAGCTGGCTGCGGTTTTCCGATAACTGCTGCTGCAGTTCCCCGGCCTTCTGCCGCACCGCTTCCAGGTCGGGCGGGGTCTTGCCCTCCAGCTGCCGGTTTAACTGTTCCAGGCCGGAAAGGAGGGAGACCATCCGGTGGGTGTGCTGCTCCAGGGTCTGGCGGGCGGCAGCCATGCGGGAGACGCCGTCGCGGTGGGCTTTGAACTCTTCTTTGGTCAGGCCTGCCGAACGCAGCGCGGTTTGCCAGTTTTGTCCGGCGGTGAACTCCTGCTCCTGCAGCTGGGCCAGGTCCTCTTCCAGCTGGCGGCAGACCGCTTCGGCGCTCTGCACCTGGGACTGGAACTGATGCAGCTGCTGGGTGCGGGCCTGGATCTCCCGGGAAAGGTCCTCGGCCTGCTGGATCTGGCTGTTGAGCTGGGCTTCCAGCGTTTGGGCGCTCTGCTGGGAGGGCAGTTCCTGTCGCAGCTGCGTGATCTCCCGGTTTAGCTGCTGCTCCCGGGTGTTGAGGGTAGCTTCCTCGGCGGCCAGTCGGGTCAGCTGGCTTTGCAGGTAGGCCGGGTCATGGTATTTCGGGGCGGCGATCTTCTCCGGCGGGACGAGCCGCTGCAGCTGGGACTCGCAGTTGTCCAGCTGTTTTCGGATATTGGCAAAGAAGCTGCGGATATCTTGCGGGTCCAGCAGCTGGGACAGCAGACGGGCGACGGAATCGGGCAGGCCGGGCAGGTAGGCCGTCCGCAGGGACTCCATCCGCAGGGAAAGCTGCTGCTCTGCCGCTTTCCACTGGCCGTATTCCTGCTGCAGCTTGGCCGAAACGGTGCGGATGGCCTCCTCGTCCGGGGCGTTGCCCACCAGGGTTGCCGGGGCAGGGTGGTGGACCGAGCCGCAGACCGGGCAGGGCTTGCCGTCCGCCAGTTCCCGGGCCAAACGTGCCGCCTGCTGTTGACGGGCCTGCTCTTCCATCTCTCGAAGCTGAATTTCCCGGCGGCGGTACGCCTGTTCCGCAGTCTGGCAGGACTGGGCGATGCCGTCCAGTTCCGAAAGCTGCTCCACCACCTGCTGCATCGCGCAGCGTTCCAACAAAAGGGGGATCAGCTTCTGGGATTGCCGGTACCGGCGGCGTTCCTTCTGCAGCTGGGTTAGCTGCTGTTCCTGTTCCTCGAGACGCTGGGCCTGCTCCCACTCCCGGCGCAGGCGGGCCACAGTGTCGTTTTGCTGGCGGCGGCGCTCCTCCCAGGCTTCCAGGGAGCCGAAGGCCTGCTTTTCCCGGGAAAAGTCGGTCTGCGCTTTGAGAAAGGCATCCTGTGCCCGTTCCCGGTCGGCTTTCCGCTGGGAAAGACGGCGGGCGGTGTCCTTCCAGCGGGTAAAGGGCGTCTCGACGGCGCTGCAGGCCTCCCAAAGGCGAAGCTGCCCGCGCAGCTGCTCCATCTCTCCGGCCTGCTGCTGGCAGCTTTCCAACTGCTGGGAAAGGGTGCGGCGCTGCTCAAACTGCCGCCAAAGGTCCTCGGCCTGCTGCGGGTCGGTGCGGCGCAGCTCCTCCTCGATGGATTCTCCCTGCTTTTCCAGGGCGCGCAGCTGCTTTTTGTCCTCGCTGTCCGCTTGGTGCAGCCGCTGACAGATCTCGGCCACCGGGGGATATTCCCGGCTGCAAAGCTCCTCTAGCTCCGGGTCCCCGCTGCAATCCAGCTGGGTCAGAGCGGCGGCAGCCTGCAGGCGGTTTTGCTCCCCTTGCTGGCGCAGCTGTTCGCCCATGCCGGTGAGCCGCTGGGTAAAGCGGTCGAAGCGGTCGGTTTCGAAGATCTGGCGGAAGATATCCTGCTTTTCCTTGCTGGAAGCTTCCAAAAACCGCCGGAACTCCCCCTGGGCCAGCATGGCGATCTTGCAGAACTGCTCCCGGTCCAGGCCCAGAAGCTGCTGCACCGTTTCGGTGACCTCCTTGCCGGTGAGGACGGTGCCGTCCGGTAGGGTAAGGGAGGACTCCTGGCTGGCTTCCATCAGGTCCTTTTTGCGCTTGGAATAAACCAGCTGCTTGGGCACCCGGCGGATGTGGTAGGTCTCCTGCCCCAGGGCGAAGGTAAATTCCACAAAGCACAGCTCCTGGGGGGCGGCGTGCTGGCTTTTGAAGCTGTCGTTTTGGCGCTGGCTGCCGCTGGCATGGGCGTACAGGGCAAAGGTGATGGCGTCAAAGATGCTGGTCTTTCCGGCGCCGGTGGGCCCGGTGACCAGGAAGATGCGCTCCGAGCCCAGGCTGGTGAAGTCCAGCTCCACCCGGCCGGGATAGGGGCCGAAGGCGTTTAAGACAAGGCGGATGGGTCGCAAACGGGGTCCGCTCCTTTCTCGTTGGATTCGGGCTGCGGCTGAGCTAGCTGCCGGACCAGCT
This sequence comes from Oscillospiraceae bacterium, assembly GCA_019423755.1. Classification (GTDB taxonomy): domain Bacteria; phylum Bacillota; class Clostridia; order Oscillospirales; family Ruminococcaceae; genus Negativibacillus. Next base: position 10,667 of record JAHZAU010000016.1, on the reverse strand, counting down.
GTTGCTGCTGGGGGGTCAGCTCCTCGCCGGATACCTGCTCATAAAACCGGGAAAACAGCTCCTCCAGGGGCAATTCCGCCAGCTGCGGGCCCAGCGCCTGGGAAGATGTGGCCGCCTGGGACACAAACTGCAGCCCCAGGGCGTTGGGGAACACCTCCCGCAGTTGGGACATGGCGTTGAGGATGGCGCCGCTGCCGGTGATGTTGGCAAAGACGTAGTCCTCCCGGCGGACGGGGGTGTCCGGGTCCTCCAAGGTGTGCAGAACCTGCTCGAAGCTCCCGCTGACCACCCGCAGCTGCCGCCGGGGCTGGATGGGGATGCGCTCTACCGTCAGCTGGCCTTTTTCCGGCCAGTCCAGCAGCAGGAAGGCGTTGTCCACCTGAGATTCCGACAGGGAATATCGCAGCGGGGAACCACAGTAACGCGCCGTCTCCCGACCGGCCTGCTGGGGACGGTGGATATGCCCCAAGGCGATGTAGTCAAAGCCGTCTGCCGGGGTCAGGTCCACCAGCTCGCTGGTGCCAAGCTGGCACTCCTGCCCGGCGGAATCAGTGAGGGAGGGGGCTTCTTCGCCCCGGTGGGAAAGACGCAGGAAGAAACCGTGGCAGATGAGCAGATTTCGCTGGGACCAGTCGAACTGCCCGGCGTTTTCCGAAAGCAGGCGGGCAAAGCCCTCCGACAGGGTGGACGGCGGGTCGTCGGGGAAAAGGGCCCGCAGCTGGGGCAGGGTAAAATAGGGCAGCAGGAAGAAATGCACCGGCCCCTGATCATCGTGCAGGGTCACCTTGCGCAGGGTGGGGGAAAGGCTCCCCGCCAGGTAAAGGCCGCTTGCTTCCAGAAGGGAGCTGCCGTAGTCGATGCGGCGGGGGGAGTCGTGGTTTCCGGCGATGCCCAGCACCGGCACCCCCAGCTTGCCCACCAGCCGGGAGAAGATGCGGTCCATAAGCGCCACCGCGTCGGCGGCAGGCATGGAGCGGTCAAACAGGTCTCCGGCGGCGATGACCGCGTCCACCTGGTGTTCCCGGATGACCTGTTCCATCTGGTCCAGCCAGGCTTCCTGGTCCTCTAAGAGGGAAAATTCGCAGAGACTGCGCCCAATGTGCCAGTCGGAGGTGTGTAAGATCTTCAAGGCAGGCCCTTCTTTCGTCGTAAAATCGCAGTACCTTCATTATACCACAGCCCCGAAAGCCCGTCCATCCGCATAGAACGCCCAGGATAAGGCAAACTAAAAGCCGGAAGGAGGCGGGTGCGATGTTGGAAAAGGCGCTTTCCCAAGGCCGGGAAAAACTGCTGGCCCCGGCGCTGTTTTGGTATGGATTCGACCTGGCTGCCGGGACATCCTGGGGGTTGATGGAGCTATTTTGCGGGGCGTGGTTTTTGTGCTGGCTGCCCCAGGCGGCGCGGGAGCTTGCCCGCGGGAGTCTCTGGCCCCGGCGGCGGATGGTGCAGCTTTTGTGGCTGCTGCTGGGACTTTACCTGGGCTGGGACCTTTGGCTGGGCGTCCGGGACGGGGCCTGGGGGCTGCTGTGGGAAAAATACCGCACGGTACTGCCCGGGGCCGGCGTGGGCGGCTGTCTGTGGCTGGCGGGAAGAAAAAATCCTGCGGTAAGCGGTCCGATGCTGCGGACGCTGGGTTGGAGCGGCGTGGCGGCAGGGGCGGCGGCGGTACTCAACCTCACCGGCATCGGCCTTTTACCCATCTATTACGGTCGGCGCATCAGCCTGCGCCTAGACTACAATGTCTACTCCACCGTACTGCTGGTGGCGCTTCTTTGCGGCAGCGTTTGGCTGCTTTACCGGGGCCGGCGGGTGGGGGCACAGGGGGCGCTGTTTGCTTGGCTGGCGCCGCTGCTGGTGTTGAGTGCGTCCCGCCGCAGCGTGCTGCTGCTTATCCCTTTGGCAGCGGTTTTATTTGCCACGGCAGGGGGCTTGTGTCTTTCTCACGGGGAAGGCCGGCGCTTTTTGGCGGCGCTGGGGGCTTCCCTTGTTGGGGCCTGCTTCGTCTTTGCCGCCTTGGGACAGTTTTTGGTGTTCCAGTACGACCGCCTGCTCCAAAGCGGCCGCGGGGAGCTGCTCTCCCCGGGGGAAGGCTCGGTGTTTTCCCGCTATGAGACGCTGACCGAGGAGTGGGGCGGTTCCCGACGGGCGCTCATTTGGGAGCTTTGCTGGGAGCAGGTGCAGCAAGGGGATACGGTGGAGCGTTGGACCGGCCAGGGCTTCGGGGCCGACCGGCTGCTTTACCGCCAGAGCCGAGACCCTCGCCTTCTGTCGGCCTACACCTGGGAGGAGCGGGAAAACCTCTCGGCCCACGGCTTTCTCCTGGCGGACGCCCTCAACGGCGGCTGGGTGCAGGTGGGTCTGGGGGCGGCACTTTGGGCAGGGATGTCCGCGGCAGGGTTAGGGTGCCTGCGCCGCAGTTGGGCCCAGGGGCTGGTGCTGGGCGGAGGGCTGGGCCTGGTGCTGCTCAACAACCTGATCTCCAACCGCTTCGGCTTTCTTTCCGACCGGTATTTCTGGGTGTTTGCCGCCCTGCTGTGGATTTGGTCGGAGCGTCCCCGGCAAAACGACCCTTTTCCCCGGGGCACAGGTGTGGTACAATAGGGAAAAACGCGTAAAAGGGGGATGTGTGTTGTTCACACCGATCTTAGGCCGCGCCGGAAGCGGCAAGACCACCGCCGTCCTGGAACAGATCGCCCAGGTGGCCCGCCGGGGCGAAAAGGCCATGCTGCTGGTGCCGGAGCAGTTTTCCTTCGAGATGGAAAAGGCCATCTTCGGCATGTTGGAGCCCGCCGCTGCCGACCGGGTGGAGGTGTACAGCTTCACCCGCCTGTGCCACCGGCTGTTTTTGGAATACGGGGGCCTGGCGGGGGAGAACCTGTCCGATGCCGCCCGGGTGGTGCTGATGAGCCTGGCGCTGGAGCAGGCGCAGGACCGGCTGGAACTGTACCGCAAGCCCGCCCGCAGCGCGTCCTTTGTGGGCTCCATGCTGCAGATGGTCAGCGAATTTCAGAACGCCGGGGTAACGCCGGACAGCCTGCGGGAGTTTTCCCTGTCCACAAATAACGCACAGCTTTCCCAAAAGACCGCCGAGCTGGGGGAGATCTATCTGCACTATCAGTCCCTGGTGCAGTCCCGCTACCGGGACGAAAAGGACAGCCTCATGCGCGGCTGCGCCCTGGCGCGGGGGAAGGGCTTCTTCCGAGAGTATTTTATTTATGTAGATTCTTTTATGACCTACATGGCAGGGGAGAAAGAACTGCTGAAAATCATGCTGGAAGAGTGTCAGGAGCTGACCATGACCTTCCCTTGTGATAACCTGGGAAATATTAGGATTAATACAAAAGAATCTAGGAATAATACACCTTTTACTGTGGCAAGGGAAACGGCTTTACAGCTAATTTCTGCGGCAAAACAGCTGGGAGTGGCAGTCCGCGCTCCGCAGCGCCTGAGAGATAGCAAACGTTTTGTATCGGGAGAGCTGATGACGCTGGAAAAATCCCTCTGTGGGCAGGAGCCTTCGCCCCAGAAACCGGGGGAGGCCGTGCGGCTTGTCCATCTGGACACCCCCTACGACGAGGTGCGGTTCGTGGCGGCGCAGATTGCGGAGATCGTCCGTGATACAGATACATATTACCGGGACGTTGCGGTGATCTGCCGCTCCCTGGACCGCTACCGTTCCGCGGTGGAAGACCTGTTTGCCCGCTACGAAATCCCGGTGTTCTTTGACGCCAGGGAGGACATCCTTTCGGTGCCGCTGACGGCTTTTCTCCGCTCTGGGCTGGAAGCGGTGCTGCGCCCCTTCGATACGGCCAGCATGCTCGCTCTGGCGAAAAACTCCCTCATGGGGCTGGACTGCGCCCAGGCGGCGGAGCTGGAAAACTACTGCTATACCTGGGACATCCGCGGCAAACAGTGGCAGAGCGGCGCCGGGTTTGTGGGCCATCCCCGCGGCTTGGAGGCCCATTGGAGTGAGGAGGACCACCAGCTGCTGGAACGGGTGCGCCAGGCGGCGGAGACCGTAGCCCGCCCGGTGGAACGGCTGCAGCAGGCGTTGGAGGAGGAGACCGGCTCCGCCTTTGCCCGGGGGCTGTACCAGTTTTTGCTGGACACCGGCGCGCGGGAGCACATGACCGAATATCTTCAGAAGCATACCGACGCCCTGGGCGCCCAGCGGTACCTGCAGCTCAACACCGGCGCCTGGGACCTGGTCATCGGCCTGCTGGAACTGTTCGACCAGGCCATCGGGGAGATCCACCTGCCGCTGGAACGCCTGCGGGACCTGTTCCTGCTGGCTTTGCAGACAGCGGACCTGGGCAGCATCCCCACCACCCTCGACCAGGTGGCGCTGGGCACCGCTGACCGTATGCGCCCCAACCACCCCAAGGTCACCTTCGTGCTGGGGGCCAACCAGGGCGAATTTCCGCCGCAGCTCACCGAAAACAGCCTGCTTTCCGAAAGCGAGCGCGACCAGATGGCCCAGGCGGGCTTTGCCCTGAACCCCACCGTTATCAAGCGCAACGACTACGAGCTGTACTACGCCTACGCGGCGCTGACCTCGCCTTCCCGCCAGCTGATCGTCACCTATCACGACGCGCTGCTCACCGGGGAAAGCTGCCTGCCGTCCTCCATCGCCGAGGAACTGATGGCCCTCTTCCCGGGTATTTTAGAGGGGCCGGACGCTCTGCCGCCGGAGGCCTACGCGGTCAACGAAGCCACCGCCTTCGACCTGCTCTGCCGCCAGCTGCAGAAAGACCCGGTGCTGGCGGCTTCGGTGGAGCAGTGCTTGCCGTCTGGCGACGCGCCCCGGCTGGAACGCATCCGCCACCTGCTGGAAAACAAGGGCTTCCGCATCGAGGACCGGGAGGTGGCCCGGGTGCTGTTCGGGCGGCGGATGCGGCTTTCGCCCTCCCGGGTGGACACCTTCTTCCAGTGTCCCTTTGCTTACTTCTGCCAAAGCGGGCTGGGGCTTCGTCCCCGCCGCAAGGTGGAATTTTCCCCCACCCAGTCGGGCACCGTCATCCACCATGTATTGGAGCAGATGGTCTCCCGCCACGGCGGAAAGGGGCTAGCCCAGCTGGAAGAGGAACAGCTTCGCCAGGAGGTAGCCGAGCTTTTGGAAGAATTTTTAAAGGAGCGCGTCCCCGCCAAAGAGGCGCTGACCCAGCGGTTCCGGTATCTGTTCGGACGGCTGGTGCGCTCGCTGGTGCATCTGCTGCAGCGTCTGGGGGAGGAGTTTGCCCAAAGCCAGTTTGCGCCCTGCGCCTTTGAGCTTCCTATTAATAAGGATTCCGACGTGCAGCCGCTGGAACTGCGCACCCCCGACGGGGTCACCGTTTGGGTGGAGGGCGTCGTGGACCGGGTGGACCGCATGGAGGCCGACGGCCGCACCTATATCCGGGTGGTGGACTACAAGTCTGGCAGCAAGGATTTCGACCTTTCCCAGGTGTACTACGGACTGAACCTGCAGATGCTGCTCTATCTCTTTGCCATCCAGCAGAACGGCACCGGGGAGCTGGGGGACGCTCTGCCCGCCGGGGTGCTGTATATGCCCGCCCAGGACCGGGTACTGCCGGTGGAACGGGGCACCCCGGAGGAGAAGATCCGCCAGGAGCACCGGAAGAAATACCGCATGAACGGCCTGCTGCTGGACGATCCGGTATCTCTTAGCGGCATGGAGGAAAAGCTGGGCGGCGTCTTTATCCCGGTGAAGACCAAGAAGGACGGCAGCCTGGACGCCCGGTCCAGCGTGGCCTCCCTGGCGCAGCTGGGGCAGATCCGCCAGCACATCGAGGGTCTGCTGGTGCAGATGGCCGAGGCTCTTTCCCACGGGGAAATCCCCGCCCTGCCGGCAGCCGCCGCCGGGGTGGAGCCCTGCAAATGGTGCGATTTTTCCTCCATCTGCCAGCATCAGCCGGACGGACCGGCCCGTACCCTGGACCCCTTGAGCCGGACGGCATTTTTTGAACGCCTGACCGCCGAGGAAGCGGTGCATCCCAATGATTTTGCAACAAAGGAGGGAACCGAACATGGCTGTTAAATGGACCCCGGCGCAGCAGGACGCCATCCAGTGCCGGGAGGGCACCGTGCTGGTCTCCGCCGCTGCCGGAAGCGGAAAAACGGCGGTTTTGGTACAGAGGGTCATCGAGATCCTCACCGACCGGGAACATCCGGTGGACGCCAACGCCGTCCTGGTGGTGACCTTCTCCAACGCCGCTGCCGCCGAGATGAAGCAGCGCATCCTGCGCCGGCTCAATGAGCTGATCCGCCAGGACCCGGGCGACGCTTATCTGCTGCGCCAGCGCACCCTGCTGGGTGCTTCCCACATCAGTACCGTCCATTCCTTCTGCCTGGACCTGGTGCGCACCAACTTCCACCTGCTGGACCTGGCGGCGGACTTCCGCCTGGGCAGCGAGAAGGAGGTGGAGCTGCTGGAGGAAGAGGAGGCCCTGGCGCTCATCGAGGAGCGGTACGAATCCCGGGAGGAGGGCTTTTCCCAGCTGGTGGAGCTGGTCTCTTCCAGCCGGGACGACAGCGCCCTGGTGCGGCTGCTGTTGACCCTCTACCGCTTTATCCGTTCCCATCCTTTCTATGACCGCTGGTTGGACAGCAAGCTGATGATGTACGACCCGGACATTCCGGTGGCACAGACCGTCTGGGGCCAGGTAATTTTGGACTATGCTCGGGGGTCAGTGGTCTGCGCCTGGGACCTGCTGCAAAACGCCTGCGACCGCATGAGCGGCGACGAGGCCATGGAAAAGGCCTACCTCCCGGCAATCGAAAGCGACCTTGCCCAGCTGGAACGCATCCGCCAGGTGCTGGAGACCGGCAGCTGGGACGACATCTGCCAGGAGTTGGGGGCGGTGACCTTCCAGCGGCTGGGTACCCTGCGCGGCTACGACGACGCCGAGCGCAAGGCTCAGGTACAGCAGCTGCGCTCCGCGGCCCAGGATATTTTGACCTCCCTGCGGCAGCGGCAGTTCTGCGCCGGGGCGGCGGACTTTGCCGAGGACATCCGCCAGCTCCGCCCCAAGATCGAGACGCTGTTTTCCCTGGTGCGGGAGTTTGACCGGCGGCTCCTGGCCCAAAAGCGCCGCCGCCACATGGTGGACTTTTCCGACCTGGAGCATTTTGCCGTCCAACTGCTGGCACAGAGCACCGCCGACGGCTGGGAAAAGACCCCGCTGGCCCAGCAGCTTTCCCAAAACTTTGCCTATGTGCTGGTGGACGAGTATCAGGACACCAACGAGACCCAGGACCTGATCTTCCAAAGCGTCTCCCGCCCGGACAACCTGTTTATGGTGGGCGACGTGAAGCAGAGCATCTACCGCTTCCGCCAGGCCATGCCGGAGATCTTCATCCGCAAGCGCAATACCTACCATCCCTTTGACGGGCAGCACTTCCCGGCGCGGCTGGTGCTGTCCCACAACTTCCGCTCCCGCTCCCAGGTGACCGACACGGTCAACGACCTGTTTTCCGCCCTTATGAGCCGGGAGGTGGGAGAGATCGACTACGACGAATCGGAAAGCCTGGTGCCGGCGGCTTCCTACCCGGAGCACCCGGCGGCCGATACCCAGATGATCTTGCTGGAAAACGCCGACGAGGAAAGCTCCGACGCCCTGGCGGAAGCCTCCTTTGTGGCGCAGAAGATCCAGTCCCTGTTGGACGAGGGCTTCCCGGTGACCGAGGATGGGGCGCTGCGGCCCATCCGGCCGGGGGATATCTGCATCCTGCTGCGTTCCCCCAAAAACAAGGCGGAGCTTTACGTCAAGGCGCTGACCCAGCGGGGCATCCCGGTCTGCACCGACGCACGCTCCGGCTTTTTGGAGACGGTGGAGGTCTCCACGGTGCTGTCCCTGCTGCGGGCGGTGGACAATCCGCTGGTGGACATCTACCTGACGGCGGCGCTCATGTCGCCGGTGTTCGGCTTCACCGCCGACGAGATGGCCCAGATCCGGGTACAGGACCGCTCCCGGCATCTTTACCTCAACTGCCGGCAGCTGGCCGAGGAGGACACCCCCCTGGGACACCACTGCCGCCAGGCGCTGGAGTGGCTGGACCAGCTGCGGCTGCTGGGCTCCACCTGCCCGGCTTCGCTGCTTATCCGCCGCCTGACCGAGCTGACCGGCCTAGAGCAGATCTGCGCCGCCATGAAGTACGGCGACGCGCGGCTGGCAAACCTCCGTCTGCTGGCGGACTACGCGGCCCAGTACGAGGCCGGAGGCTACCGGGGCGCAGCGGGCTTTTTGCGGTTCATCGACCGCATGACCCAGCGGGGCGACGACCTGCCCAGCGCCGGAACGGCCAACGACAGCAGCGCCGTCCGGGTCATGAGCATCCACCGCTCCAAAGGCCTGGAATTCCCGGTGGTGTTCCTCTGCGACACCGCCAAGAAGTTTAACGTCCAGGACCTGCGGGCCAATATGCTGCTGCATTCCCAGCTGGGCTTTGCCTGCGTGGCCCGGGACTATGCCACCCGCAGCCAGTACACCACCATCCCCATGGAGGCCCTGCGGCTGGAACTGGACCGCGCCATGCTGTCCGAGGAGATGCGGGTGCTGTATGTGGCGCTGACCCGCGCCCGGGAGAAGCTGATCCTCACCTCGGTGCAGAACAGCCTGGAAAAGAAGCTGGCCTCCCTGCACGGGGCGCTGACCCCGCGGGGGACGGTGTCGCCCTATCTGGTGCGCAGCGGCCACAGCTATGCCGACTGGATGCTCATGGCGCTGATCCATCACCCGGCCTGCCGGGAATTCTGCGCCGCCAACGGCTGTTATGTGGAGCAGACCCTGCTGGGCGCCCGGGCCAACATCCGCCTGGAGACCGCCCGCTGGGAAGGGGAGGGGACCCATCAGGAGACAGACACCCTGCCCCACGCCGACCCAGCCCCGGAGATCACCGAGCGCCTGCGCCTCCGCATGGCGTGGCAATACCCGGACCCGGCCGCCAGCCGTCTGCCTTCCAAGCTGTCGGTGTCCCAGGTAGCGGCGGGGCCGCAGCAGGAGCCGGACTGGTTTAGCCGGGAGCCGCAGTTTGGCAAGCGCGCCGGGGACACCCAGCTGACCCCGGCCCAGCGGGGTACCGCGCTGCACACCTTCCTGCGCTGTGCCCGCCATGCCGACGCCAGCGCCGGGCTGGACTGCCTGGAAACGGAGATCCACCGCCTGGTACAGCAGCGGTTTTTGACGGCGGCGGAGGGCAAAAGCCTTGACCGCCGGGCGATTTTGCGGTATTATCAGTCGGAACTGTTCTCCCGCGCCGAGTCTTCGGACTGGGTGCGCCGGGAGTACCCCTTCTTGATGGAGCTGGGCGGGGAGGAGCTTTCCGCCCTGCTGCCGGAGATCGGCAGCCACCGCGTCACAGTGCAGGGCATCGCCGACCTGGTGTTTGCCCAAGGGGAGGGCCTGGTGCTGGCCGACTTCAAGACCGACCGGGTCCAGGACCCCCAGCAGCTGGCGGACCGTTACCGAGCGCAGCTTGCCCTTTATGCCAAGATGATCCGCCGCCAGACCGGGCGGCCGGTGATCGAAGCGCTGCTCTATTCCTTTGCACTGGGGCAGGAGGTGCCGGTGGAGCTGGAAGAAAAGGTGTAAATTTCTCGCAAAAACCTCTTGACAAAGGGGAAAGAGCGTGGTAAACTAATTGAGCAAAACAAAGTAGAACTCGAAATCCGTTCTCACCGGCTCGCAACAAGGCGCAGCCTGGTCAATACCGAAGGATGCAGCACCAGTTTTAAACTGGCGGCTGATTTTATCTGTGTATTGCAAGCGTAGGCGGATTTTCGCCTACGCTTTCGTTTTATTTCACAGTGCTTTGGAGGTGCTTACCATTAGCAAAAAGGATTTGTTTATCAACGAAGAAATCAGAGACAAGGAAGTCCGTGTGATCGGTCCCGATGGCAATCCGCTGGGAATCATGTCCTCCAAGGACGCTCTGGCCATCGCTCACAAGGAGAATCTTGACCTGGTCAACATCTCTCCCAAGGCTGTTCCTCCGGTGTGCCGCATCATGGACTACGGCAAGTACCGCTTCGAACAGGCAAAACGTGAGAAGGAAGCAAAGAAGAAACAGAAGGTTGTGGAGATCAAAGAGATCCGTCTTTCCTTGAAGATCGACACCCACGACTTCGAGACTAAGGTCAACCAGGCCAAAAAGTTCCTGGAGCACGGCGACCGCGTCAAGGTGGCAATCCGCTTCCGCGGCCGTGAGATGGCACATCCGGAGCTGGGCCAGACCACCATTCAGCGTTTCGCAGAGGCTTGCTCTGAGGTTGGCGTCATCGATAAACAGCCCAAAATGGAAGGCCGCAGCCTGGTGATGTTTATCTCCGCCAAGCCAGCTAATAATACAAAGCCAAGTACCAAAAGGGAGGATAAAAACAATGCCTAAGATCAAAACTCATTCCGGAGCGAAAAAACGTTTCAGAGTTTCCAAAACCGGTAAGATCAAACGCGCTCATGCCTACAAGTCCCATCTGCTGAACAACGGCCGTAAGACCACCAAGCGCAAAAGAGGCCTGAGAAAAGCTGCTTACGCTGACAAGACCAACGTAGCTGCTCTGAAAAAGCTGATTCCTTACAAATAATCTAGTAATCACGAATACCAACCAAATACCTAACGGAGGGATATAGACATGGCTCGAGTTAAGGGCGCGATGATGACTCGCAAAA
>JAHZAU010000015.1:21245-59743 GCA_019423755.1 Oscillospiraceae bacterium | reverse complement strand
TTACGGCCTTATAGGCCGCTCGTCATGCCACCCCTCTTAGGGGTGGTCATGACTTGCAAAATGCAGGTTAGCCATTAGGGGACCCGATTGGGTGAACGGAGAGTGTCCTGGCTCCACTGGGCCAGGATGTTGTCCATGACCTTCTCCCGGGTGGAAAACCAGCGGTTTCCCCATAGGGCGCAGCCGGCGTGCTCCTCATCCCCCGGGGAAAAGCGGTATTCCGCCTGCTTTCCGTCGGGGAAGGTCAGACGGTAGGTGTAGACCGGCTCCTGCGGCGGGTCGCAGGGCAGGAAGAGCCCCAGGCTGGAAAGTCCCAGCAGCACCTTGGAGCGCTGCCCCGGGTCGGTGACCGAGACCTCCTCTTCCCCGTAGGAAAGGGTTAGTTCGGTGACGGCCGCGTCGCGCAGATGGGAGTACAGCGGCATACCGTGCAGAAGCCAGAAGCCGATGGTGGTGACAACGGTGGTCAACGCCATGGGCAGGATGAACCTTTGCAGAAAATGTTTGACGCGGGTGGAGTCTTTCAAGGAAAACACCTCCGGTTGGATGCTCCTACCGCTGCCACAGCTCCAAAATCTCCTCCACCAGGGCGCGGGCGGCCTCCTCCTTGGAGCACAGCGGCAGTTCCTTGCTGCGGCTTTCGCTGATGAGGGTCAGGACGTTGGTGTCTACCCCAAAGCCGGCGCCGGGGGTGGCGATGCTGTTGGCGGCGATCAGGTCGGCGTGCTTGCGGGCGAGCTTTGCCCGGGAGTTTTCCAGCAGGTTTTCACTCTCCATGGAGAAACCGCACAAAAACTGCCCCGGCCGCTTGTGTTCGCCCAGCCACGCCAGGATGTCCCGGGTGCGGTCCATGGGGATGGAGAACGCCCCATCGGACTTTTTGATCTTCTGGGGGGCCACCTGAGCGGGGGTGTAGTCGGCCACGGCGGCAGCCTTGATGATGATGTCTTGTTCCGGGGCCCGGCGGGTCACCTCGTCGAACATCTGGGCGGCGGTCTTTACGTCCACCCGCTCCACAAAGGGGAAGGCTTCCAGCGCCGTGGGCCCGCTGACCAGCGTCACCTGGGCGCCGCGCAGGGCGCACTCCCGCGCCACGGCGTAGCCCATCTTACCGGTGGAACGGTTGGTGAACACCCGCACCGGGTCCAGCGGCTCCTGGGTGGGTCCGGCGGTGACCAGCACCCGCTTGCCCGCCAGGTCCTTGGGGCGGAGGATCTGCTGAAGGATGGCGTCGTAAAGGAGCTGCTCTTTTGGGAGCTTGCCGGCGCCCACGTCCTTGCAGGCCAGGACCCCCACCGCCGGCTCGATGACGGTGAAGCCGTAGCGCCGCAGGGTGGCCAGGTTATCCTGGGTGATGGGGTTATTGTACATATTGGTATTCATGGCCGGGGCCACGATCTTGGGGCAGGGGCAGGCCAGCACAGTGGTGGAAAGCATATCGTCGGCAATGCCGTGGGCCATTTTGGCGATGATGTCCGCCGAGGCGGGGGCCACCATCACCACGTCGGCGCGTTTGGCCAGGGCCACATGCTCCACGTTGTACTGGAAGTTGCGGTCGAAGGTATCCACCATGCAGCGGTTGTTGGTCAGGGTCTCGAAGGTGAGGGGGGTGATGAACTGGGTGGCGTTGGGGGTGAGGATCACCTGAACGTCGCAGTGCTGCTTTGCCAGCATACTGGCCAGATTGGCGATCTTGTAGGCGGCGATGCTTCCGCTGACGCCCAGGACGACGGTTTTTCCTTGGAGCATGGGGCAGGTCCTCTCTTTCGTCGGGTATTTTTTTCAGTATAGCACGGGGGAGGGGGGAAGTCAAAAGACTGCCCCCCGGGCCGGTCTATTTTTGTATCTTGTAAAATTTCCCCGGGCAGGTTATAATGACCTTGTTAAAAAATTTTGCATCGTATCCTTGGAAGGTCTCCTTCGGAAAGGAACGGTAGCGGAGGGAACAACAAATGAATCACAACAAGAAACTGTCCGACCTGACGAAACTCGCCCTGCTGACGGCTATGATCCTCATGCTGTCGGTGACGCCGCTGGGGTATGTGCCCCTGGGCTTCATGTACGCCACCACCATCCACATCCCGGTGATTTTGGGCGGCATCCTGCTGGGGCCAAAAGCCGGAGCGGCGCTGGGCGGGGTGTTCGGGCTCACAAGCCTCTTGCGGGCCACCTTCACCCCCAACGCCACCTCCTTCGTCTTCAGCCCCTTCTACTCGCTGGGCGAGTTCCACGGCAATGTGTGGAGCCTGGTGGTCTGCTTTGTGCCCCGTATCCTCATCGGGGTGGTGGCCTACTATGTGTTCGTGCTGGTGAAGAAGCTCGCGAAACGCGACGCCCCGGCGCTGGCGGCGGCGGGGTTTGCCGGCTCCATGACCAACACCCTGCTGGTGATGAACCTGATCTACCTGCTCTTTGGCCAGCAGTACGCCCAGGCCAGCGGCAAGGTGTTCTCCGGGTTTTACCAGGTGATCCTTTCGGTGATCCTGGTGCAGGGCGTGCCGGAAGCGCTGGTGGCTACGGTGCTGGTGCTGGCGGCGGGCAAGGTGCTGCTGCAGGTGCTGCGGCGGTAGCGGACGTTTTTTTTAAGGAAAACAGCGAAAGGAGGGGACGGCCATGATCCTGGCGGCCGACCTGGAAAACACCACCCTGCTGCTGGGCGGCCTGGAGGACGGGGAGATCCGCTTCCGGGCGCGGCTGGCAGCCGACCGGCAGCGCACCGAGGACCAGTACGCCCTGGAACTGGGGGGCATCATGGGGCTTTACGGTTTCGACCCCCGGCAGGCCCAGGGGGCCATCCTCTCCTCGGAGGTGCCCCAGCTGACCCAGGCGGTGCGGCAGGCGCTGGGCCGTCTCACCGGCAAAAAGGTGCTGCTGGTGGGCCCGGGGCTGAAAAACGGCCTGCGCATCCGCACCGATGACCCGGCCCAGCTGGGCAGCGACCGGGTGGCCGACGCGGTGGCGGCGGTGCAGCGTTACCCGCTGCCGCTGTGCATCGTCAACCTGGGCACCGCCACCACCCTTTCGGTGGTGGACCGCCAGGGCAGCTACCTGGGCGGCGCTATCATGCCGGGGGTGCAGCTGGCGGTGGAGGCCCTTTCCCACCAGGCGGCCCAGCTGCCGTCCATCGGGCTGCGTCAGCCCGGGGCGGTCATCGGGCGAAACACCGTGGACAGCATGGTCAGCGGCGCCCTTTACGGCGCGGCTTCCATGATCGACGGCATGGTGGCCCGGGTGCGGGAGGAGCTGGGGCTTTCTCCCGACGAGACCCTCACCGTCATCGCCACCGGCGCTATGGCCGGGCAGGTGGCCCCCCTTTGCCGCACCCCCATGCAGGAGGACCCCGACCTGCTGCTGCGGGGCCTTTGGCTCATTTACCAGAAAAACCAGCGCCCCCGCCGCTCGGGCGAGGCCGCCGGTTGTAATATGGAAGAAAAGAAAGAAACGCTCAAGTAAGGAGGACAACGTTATGAAACGACTGCAAAAAGCCGCCGCGCTGCTTTGCGCCGGAGCGCTCTGCGCCGGGATGCTCTCGGGCTGCGGCCTCAACGAGAAAAAAGCCGTGGAGCTGTACAAAAAGAGCATGGAACTTTCCCAAAACATGGAAAGCGCTAAGTTCGACGGCAACGTCACCCTGGAGGTGGATTTAAACGGCACCGCCATGAGCTTTGACCTGGGGATGGACGGCCAGCTGCAGGACAAAGGCGCCACCAGCGCCATCAACGTCCGCGGCAACGTGCTGGGCCAGGACCTGGAGACCCAGACCTACATGAAGGACGGCAAGGTCTACACCAAACAGGAGGGCACCGGGGACAAATACCTGGTCCAGGACCTGGAAGAGACCACCGGCATGAACTACGAGGCGCTGCTGAGCCTGAGCCAGGGCCAGCTGGGCGAGACCTACATCAACGCGGTGGATACCGCCGAAAACCTGCTCTTTGCCGAGACCGAGGACGGCCAGGTGGAGCTGTCCTTTGACTTCTCCGCCGACGCCGTTTCCCAGCTGAGCAAGGATATGCAGGACGTCCTGCTGGACCAGATGATGGGCAGCATGGAGGAAGGCATGCGCCAAAGCACCCAGCAGCAGCTGCCCGCCGAGCTGCTGGAACAGATGACCCCCGAGCAGCAGGAGGAGTACCAGAAGATGATGGAGGACACCATCGCCCAGACCATGGAGATCATCAAAGGTCTCTTTGCCGGGATGACGGTGGACAGCCTGCACCTGGATATGACCATGGACCCGAAATCCGCCGTCCCCACCCGTCAGGGCGTGGAGATGAGCATCACCCTGCCGCTGGGCGACCTGGCCGACGCGCTGAGCAGCCTGGGCGCCGCCGATGCGCAGCTGCCGGAGAGCGTCACCTTCCGGGTGGTGAGCACCGTCAACTACACCGACTTTAACGGCGACTTCACCGTGGAGATGCCGGAGTTCACCGCCGACAACACCCTGACCATGGAGCAGTACACCCAGCAGGTGATGGAAGCTGCCGTCAGCACCCAGCCCCTGCCCGAGACGGAGGCCGCCGCCTAGATGCGCAGTCTTTGCTATACCATCCCGCCGGAGGCCGCCGGCCAGACGGTGGAGCAGTTTTTGAAGAAACGCCACGGCTACTCCACCCGCACCCTGGTGAAGCTCAAACACTACGACGAGGGCATCCGCCTCAACGGCGCCCACGCCCGCACCATCGACCCGCTGGCCCCCGGCGACCGGCTGGAGATCACCTTCCTGGACGAAAAGGAGCACGGGGTCTCCCACTTCCTGCGCTCCAACCGCAAGGTGGAGATCGCCTACGAGGACGAGGATATCCTGGTGTACAACAAGCCCCCGGATATGCCCTGCCACCCCTCCTGCGGCCACGCGGCGGACACCCTGGGCAACGTCTTTGCCGCCCACTGCGACCGCCTGGGGCTGGACCTGATGTTTCGGCCCCTCAACCGCCTGGACCGGGACACCACCGGCGCGGTGGTGGTGGCCAAAAACCGCTATGCCGCCGCCCGGGTGACCAACAACTTCCACAAGACCTACTGTGCTCTGCTAGTGGGGGAGCTTCCCCAAAAGGAGGGCCGGGTGGACCTGCCCATCCGCCGGGAGCAGCCCGAGGAGATGCGCCGCATCGTGGCCGAGGACGGCCAGCGCGCCGTCACCAACTACCGGGTGCTGGCCCAAGCGGACAGCCCCGAAGGGCCGGTGAGCCTGGTGGAGTTCGTGCTGGAAACCGGCCGCACCCACCAGATCCGGGTGCATATGTCCCACCTGGGGGCCCCGGTGCTGGGGGACAGCATGTACGGCCGGCCCTCGGCGCTCATCCGGCGGCAGGCGCTGCACTGCTGGCGGGTGTGCTTCCCGCAGCCCCACACGGGGGAGGAGACCGACGTGCCCTGCCGCCTGCCCGAGGACATGCAGGCGGTCTGCCGGGCGCTTTTCCCCGGCTGGACCGAAGCGGTTTTGCATAATTGATTGTATATACAAAGGTTTTATGCAATCCCCAACCGGTCCGGCCGCAACGGACCCGGGCCGGTTTCGGCGTTTTGGGCCCCAAAAGGCCGCTGGTTTTGCGGAGAAATGGATAAAAGCTCTCCGCCGCCCTGGCTGGAAATTATGAAAAAAGCATAAAATTCGGCAGAAGTGAATATTTTTTCAAAAACCCCCTTGCATTCCCCGGGAAAAGCTGTATAATATGAAACATCGATTGAATAAATATTACATCGTCCCGTTGGGGACCGATGGGAGGGTATTACCAATGAAAAAATTGTTCGCTCTGCTCCTCGCCGCTTCCATGATGGCTTCTCTGGCCGCCTGCGGCAGCAGCTCTTCTTCTGAATCCAATGAACTCTACGTCGGCACCGAGGCTGGCTTCGCTCCCTACGAGTACATGTCCGGCGACCAGGTGGTAGGCGTGGATATGGACATCGCCCAGGCTATCGCCGACAAGATGGGCAAGACCCTGGTCATCAAAAACATGGACTTTGACGGCGCGCTCAACGCCGTGCAGCAGGGCCAGGTAGACTTCGTCGCAGCCGGTGTTTCGGTGGACGAGGAACGCCAGAAGGTCATGGACTTCTCCCACAACTATGTGGATTCCAGCGAAGTGGTCGTTGTCAACAAAGAAGCCAACCCCCTCACCGCTGTGGACGACCTGTCCGGCAAGGTAGTGGGCGTGCAGCAGGGCAACATCGCTGATATGTGGGTATCCGACAGCTACCCGGACGCAGAGGTCAAACGCTACACCAAGTTCGTCCAGGCCGCCGAGGACCTGAAAAACCAGAAGATCGACTGCATCGTTATGGACCTGTACCCCGCTCAGGAGCTGGTAGCTGCTAACCCCGAGCTGGAGATCATGGATGAGGAAAACCCCCTCTTCACCGACCAATACGCCATCGCTGTGAAGAAGGGCAACACCGAGCTGCTGGAGACCATCAACGAGGTCATCGATGAGCTCATCGCCGAAGGCAAGATCGAGGAGTTCACCGCCAACCACGTCCAGGCAGCCGCTGAGGCCGCCGAGGCAGAATAATCACCCAACAAAACAACCGCAGCAAAGGAGCCGGGAGCCTTCCGGCCCCTTTGTTTTCGTGTCAAGCCCTATAAGGAAACCAACATACAGAAAGGAAGTTTGCCTTGAGCATCTTTGAACGGTTTTACGCCGCCTTCTTCCAGGACCAGCGGTACCTGGCTTACCTGGAGGGCATCCAGAACACCCTGCTCATCTCCTTCTTCGCCGTACTGCTGGGCGTGCTGCTGGGCGTGCTGGTCGCTGTGGCCAAATACGGCGCCAAGGGCAGCCACAACCCGCTGCTGCGCCTGCTGGACAAGCTGTGCACCCTGTACGTCACCGTCATCCGCGCCACCCCTGTTTACCTGCAGATCATCATCATCGCCAACCTGATCTTCACCATGCGCGATATGGAGATCTACGCCGCCATCACCTGCTTCGGCATCAACTCCGGCGCCTACGTTTCGGAGATCATCCGCGCCGGCATCGAGTCCATCGACAAAGGGCAGTTTGAGGCCGGCGCCAGCCTGGGCCTTTCCTACGGCACCGTCATGCGCAGCATCATCCTGCCCCAGGCGGTGAAAAACATCCTCCCCGCCCTGGGCAACGAGTTCATCGCCCTCATCAAAGAGACCTCCATCGCCGGGGTCATCGCCGTTACCGACATCACCAAGGCGGCCCAGTATGTCGGCTCCCGTACCTGGGACGTGCTGCCGCCGCTGTTCATCAGCGCAGGCGTTTACCTGGTGCTGGTGCTGGGCCTGACCAAGGTCCTGGAGATTCTGCAAAGGAGGTTGGGTGCAAGTGATCGAAACTAAAGGACTGCGCAAATCGTTTGGGGACAACGAGATCCTCAAAGGCATCGACCAGGTCATCGAAAAAGGCGAAAAGGTGGTCATCGTCGGGCCGTCCGGCTCGGGCAAATCCACCTTCCTGCGGTGCCTGAACCTGCTGGAGACCCCCACCCAGGGCGAGATCTGGTTTGAGGGGCAGAACATCACCGACCCCGGCTGCGACATCCAGAAGATCCGCCGCAAGATGGGCATGGTGTTCCAGCAGTTTAACCTTTTCCCCCACATGACGGTGAAGAAGAACATCACCTTCGCGCCGGTGCAGCTGGGGCTGATGAGCCAGGCCGACGCCGACCAGAAAGCCATGCAGCTGCTGGAGCGCATCGGTCTGCCGGACAAGGCAGACGCCTACCCCAACCAGCTTTCCGGCGGCCAGAAGCAGCGTATCGCCATCGTGCGCACCCTGGCTATGAACCCGGACGTCATCCTCTTTGACGAGCCGACCTCCGCCCTGGACCCGGAGATGGTAGGCGAGGTACTGAGCCTGATGAAGGAGCTGGCCGACGACGGCATGACCATGGTGGTGGTGACCCACGAGATGGGCTTTGCCCGCGAGGTGGCCACCCGCGTGCTGTTCATGGACGAGGGCCAGGTGAAGGAAGAAGCCCCGCCGCAGGCATTTTTTGGCGCTCCCAAGCACCCGCGCCTGCAGGACTTCCTTTCCAAAGTGCTCTAGTCTTGGGCAAGGATCGTTATACATCGAAAGCTCATATCCTGTTTTTGGGATATGGGCTTTTGTTTTACTATAATGGACAATCCGCGGGACGAAAAAGCTGGAATTTGTGGACAACATTACCTTTGTGTCGACGATGTGCCGGAAAGCGGCCGGTTTCGCTATACAAATGATACAATTATTTGGGAAAATTATCCGCCCAAATGGATGAAAATTCTTATTTTTGCGGTGAATTTGGGGCGTAACCTTGCCTTTTTTGGGAATTATGGTAAAGTATATAGTAAGCTATAATGGGCAGGGAGCACGCAGCTTTTGGCCCGGCAGGATGCAGAAAACGAGAAGGAAGGTCGTGCGCCATGAAGGTGTTGTTTCTGGGAGATGTAGTCGGAAAAGCGGGCTGCCAGCATGTGGCCCGGCACCTGGGCGGGCTCAAGCGTTCCCTGGGAGTGGACGCCTGCATCGCCAACGGCGAAAACTCCGCCGAGGGCAACGGCATCACGCCGGAAAGCGCCCGCATGCTCTTTGACGCCGGGGTAGATGTGATCACCACCGGCAACCACGTTTACAAGCGCCGGGAGGTCTACGACCTGCTGGACGAGGGGGAGGGCATCGTCCGTCCGGGCAACCTGCACCCCACCGCCCCGGGAAAGGGCTGGTACCTGCTGGACCGGCTGCGCTGGCAGCTGTGCGTCATCAACGTCATGGGCCAGGTGTACATGGAGCCCTGCTCCAACCCTTTTGAGTACCTGGACCAGCTGCTGCCCCAGATCAAGACCCCCAATATCATCGTGGACTTCCACGGGGAGGCCACTTCCGAGAAGAAGGCCCTGGGCTACTACCTGGACGGCCGGGTAAGCGCCGTGCTGGGTACCCACACCCATGTGGCCACCGCCGACGAGCGGGTGCTGCCGGGCGGCACCGGCTATATCACCGACGCCGGGATGTGCGGCGGGCAGGACTCGGTGCTGGGGGTGAAAAAGGAGCTGATCGTCCGCCGGTTCATCGACCACATGCCGGTGCGCTTCGAGTACGACCCGGAAAATTGTGTCATGGACGCTGTTTTTCTGGAAATTGACGAAAAAACGGGCAAAACCACCAAAATTGAGCGGATTACAGTATGATATTCGTTGAAATATACCAGCGATATTGAAAAAACCGCTTTCGTATAGTATAATGTTCGATGGAAACGGGGGCCAAGATCGCGTTGTCCCCGCAGGAGGATGTGTTATGGAAGTATTAAAGGTGTCGGCGCGTTCGCTCCCGAACTCCGTGGCCGGGGCGATCGCAGGCGTCATCCGGGAAAAGGGTACCGTGGAGGTACAGGCTGTGGGAGCCGGTGCGGCCAATCAGGCGATCAAAGCCGTGGCCATCGCGCGGGGCTACCTGGCCCCCTCCGGTCTGGATCTGATCTGCATCCCGGCGTTCGCCAATGTCGTGATCGATGACGAAGAGCGTACCGCCATCAAACTGATCCTGGAGCCGAGATAACTTGGTCCGAAAAACAGCAGACACAGGGCAAGGGCGAAAGCGTCCTTGCCCTGTTTTGCGTTTTGGGGGCTGTGCGCCGGGGGCGGTTTGTGGTATGATAGGACCGGAAAACGACGACCGAGGAAAGACGGAAAGGAGCTTGCAACGATGGGCAAACGAGGACGAGGCGCGCTGGCAGCGCTGGCGGCAGCGGTGGTGCTGCTGGCCGGCTGCGGCGCGGGACAGGTAGGGGAGCGGCAGGTCTTTAACCCCAACCAGACGGTGGGGCAGTCCCAGGAGGCGGCCCCCACTGGCCAGCCGGTACAGCTGCTGCGGCTGCCCGGGGACTACAACCAGCTGACCCAGGGGGAGGCCGGGCCTTGGTCCGCCGCCCTGGACGAGAATACCGCCGCCTGCCGTACCCTGCTGTATGACCCGCTGTACGCCCTGGCGCCGGACTTCACCCCCCAGCCGGTGCTGGCTGCCGGGGCCACCACCGCCGACAACCGCACCTTCACCATCACCCTGGACACCGGGGCGCGGTTTGCCGGCGGGCAGTCCCTGGACGCCGACGCGGTGGACGCCTCCCTGACCCTGGCTATGGCCGAGGGCTCGGCCTGGCAGAAGCGCCTTTCGGGCATCGAGTCCCACCAGGCGGTGGGGGAGGACACGCTGGAGATCGTCCTGCGGGAGCCCAACGCCCAGTTCCTCAGCCTGCTCACCTTCCCGGTGGCGCTCCAGCAGGACGGCGCCTGGCAGGGTACGGGACGCTACCGGCTGCAAAGCATGGACTGGGAAGACGCCCTCCTTTCCCCCAACCCCGACCGGGCGGGGAGCGACGACCTGCCCCAGGTGCAGCTGGTGAAGCTGCCGCGGGCGGAGGTGGCCTCCTATAGCTTGAAGATCGGGGAGCTGGACGGCCTGACCACCGACCAGCCCCAGGGCGGCAGCTACTTTGCCATCCCCCGCAATGACCTGCTGTTTTTGGGCATCAACGGCGGCAAAGGGGAGCTGACCGATGCGGCGGTGCGCCAGGCGCTGGACCAGGCGCTGGACCGCTTTACCCTGGCGGCGGGGGTACAGTCCGCCGGGTGCCAGCCTTCGTCCCTGCCCTTTGCTCCCCAGTGGGCGGCTCTTACCGGCATCTCGGTGCGCCGGGCCGACCAGGAGGCCGCCCGCACCTTCTTTGCCGGGGAGGAGCACGCCGGGCTGGAACTAAGCCTGCTGTACCCCACCGGCAGCCCCGTCAAGGAGCAGCTGGCCGGTCTGGTGGCCGTTCAGCTGGGGGAAGTGGGGGTAACGGTGCAGCTAGACGGCAAGCCCTATGACGAGTACATGGCGGCGCTGCGCTCCGGCTCCTACGACCTGTACCTGGGCGAGGTGCTGCTTACCGACGACATGGACATCCGCCCGCTGCTGCAGTCCTCCTCGTATTGCGGCTTCGGCGCCCAGCCCAGCGAGGCCCTCACCGGGGCGGTGGACCAGTGGCGGCAGGGCAGCGGGGAGCTTTCGGCGGTGTGCGCCGCCTTTGAGCAGGAGCTGCCGTTTTTGCCGCTGATGTACGCCCAGGGCGCGCTGGAATTTTCCCGCCAGCTGGACCTGCACGCCCAGCCCTCCCCCAGCGACCCCTTCTACCGCATGGAGGCTTGGGAGCCCACCCGCACCGCCAAAACCGAAAAGTAACAATTGTTATTTTGTTATCCCAAACACCGTACCCAGGGCAATTCTTTGTAAAGAAATTAGAAATTGGGACAAAAAGCGGGCAGGGTACTAGGATTCGGGCAGAAAATACGGTATAATGGTAGTATCTCCAATTGGGGGCTGCCGCCGGCGGCTCCCGCGACCGGGCAAATTCCCCACATTGAGAAAAGGAAGTGTGAGTATGATAAAGTTCGAAAATCATCTTGGTTCCATCGAGATTTCCCAAAACTACTTCGCGAACCTGGTGGGCCACGCGGCTTCGGAATGCTTTGGCGTTGCTGGAATGGTCGAGAGCACTGCCTCTCAGGGCCTGAGATATATCATGAAAAAAGAAGAGACCCAGGACAAGGGCGTGCGGGTGCGCAATCAGGCCGACGGCCTGGTCATCGACCTGCACATCGCTGTGACCTACGGGGTCAACATCGCCGCCATCGTCAAGAGTATCGTCAACAAGGTGCGCTACACCGTGGAGGAAGCGACCGGCTTCCAGGTGGCAAAGGTCAATGTATTTGTGGATGATATGAAGCAGTAATCCCGCGGCAGACAACGTAAGGAGTGTGTAACGATCGTGATAACAGGACATGTGCTTCGGGATGCCTTCATCTCCGGCGCAAATAATATTTCCAACCAAAGACAGCAGGTGGACGCCCTCAACGTCTTCCCCGTCCCGGACGGGGACACCGGCACCAATATGTCCATGACCGCCGGCGCCGCCAAACAGGAGCTGCTGACCCTCAAGGACGACGCGACGGTAGAGCAGGTGGCCAAAAAGGCGGCTTCCGCCCTGCTGCGCGGCGCCCGTGGTAACTCCGGCGTCATCCTGTCGCTGCTGTTCCGCGGCTTCTCCAAGGGCCTGGAAGGCCGGGAAGAGGCCAGCGCCGCCGATGTGGCCCACGCGCTGGAACTGGGCGTAGCGGCTGCTTATAAAGCCGTCATGAAGCCCACCGAGGGCACCATCCTCACCGTGGCCCGTCTGGCTGCCGAACACGCCGCCAGCCTGGACGCTTCCCAGATGAGCGTGCCGGAGATGTGGCAGGCCGTGCTGGACAAGGCCCAAGAGGCCCTGGACCAGACCCCCGAGATGCTTCCCGTGCTCAAAAAAGCCGGTGTCGTTGACGCTGGCGGCCAGGGCTTCGTGGTCATCTGGGAAGGCATGAAGGCCGTAGTGGACGGCCGCGGCATCGTCCCCTCCCAGGAGGAGCAGAAAGCCGCCCCCGAAAAGAAAGCTCACGGCGTAGCCGCAGAGTTTGACGAAGGGGACATCAAGTTTACCTACTGCACCGAGTTTATCATCAACAAACAGCAGCCCGATGCCGACCCGCTGCGCCTGCGCGCTTACCTGGAGTCCATCGGTGACTGCGTCGTGGTCGTCGATGACGAAGAGATCATCAAATGCCACGTACACACCAACGAGCCGGGCAACGCCATCCAGGCTGCGCTGAAGCTGGGCTACCTGACCAACATGAAGATCGACAACATGAAGGAGCAGCACGGCGACAACAACCAGCTGGTGGACCTGGAAGCCGAGGGCCAGACATCTCCCTTCCCCTACCAGGCTGTGGACCCGGAGAAGGAGTACGGCTTTGTCGCAGTGGCTGCCGGCGACGGCGTGCGCCAGCTGTTCCTGGACCTGGGCGTGGATAACGTCGTCAGCGGCGGCCAGACCATGAACCCCTCCACCGAGGACATCCTCTCCGCCATCCACGCAACCCCCGCCAAACGGGTGTTCGTGCTGCCCAACAACAAGAACATCATCATGGCTGCCGAGCAGGCCGTCAACCTGGCCGACCGCAAGGTCTACGTGCTGCAGACCCGCACCATCCCCCAGGGCCTGTCCGCCATGCTGGCCTTTGACCCGGGCTGCGACCGCAAGACCAACATGCTCAACATGGTCAAGGCTTACGAAAACGTCGGCACCGGCCAGATCACCTTCGCTGCCCGCGACAGCGACTACGAGGGCCGCAACATCCGAGAGGGCCAGCTGCTGGCTATGGAAAACGGCAAGCTGACCTTCACCGAGGAGCCCGAGGACCTGAAGAAAGCGGTGGTCAAGCTGACCCACTCCCTGGTGAAGAAGTCGGCAAACCGCGACGGCAACTTCGTCACCCTCATCTACGGCAACCAGATCGCCGACGACCAGGCCGAGGAGATCCAGCAGGCCGTGGCCGAAAAGCTGGGCGACCAGGCCGAAGTGGTGCTCATCAACGGCCAGCAGCCGGTGTACTACTTCATCATCTCGGTGGAATAATCCGCCCGATTTTAAGCCAAAACAAAAAGCACATCCCCGCGGGGATGTGCTTTTTTTCGTTATCATGGGGTTTTGTGGGTCAATCCAGCTCCGGGCTGCCCACGGCGTTTGCCAAAAAGACGTAAAACAGGGAATAGGGGTTGCGCAGGTAGCGGGAGGCACCTTCCCGGGCGGGGGCGTCCTGCAGCTGCGGGGGGATGGGAGCGTCCGGCTGCTGGAGAGGCAGGGTGAAGGTGACGGTGGTACCGGCGTCCGGGTGGGACTGCACCAGCAGGGAGCCGCCGTGCTGGGCGGTGATCATCCGCCCCAGGGAAAGCCCCAGCCCGCAGCCCCAGTAGGGGGAACCGTCCGGCCCCTGGGAGAAGTAGGGCTCGAAGGCCCGGGAGGAGACCTCCGGCTCCATGCCCCGGCCGTTGTCGGCCACCTGCACCTGCAGGCGGCGGCCGTCGCAGGAGGCGGTCACCCGCACCTGGCAGCCTTCGGGACGGTCCGGGTCCCGGAAGGCGATGCTGTTGGAAAGGATGCTGGTCAGCAGGATTACCAGTTTGTCCCGGTCCACCGGCATCCAAAGCTCGCCCTCCGCAAGTTCATATTCCAGCTGTACCCCGGCCTCCCGGGCGTAAAGGGCGGCGTTAAAGAGCAGCTCCCGCAAAAAGCCCAGCATCTCGGTGGGCTGCAGGTCCAGGCGGCTGCTGCCGCTGCAGTAGCGGGCGTACTCGGTGATGCTCACGCAGCTGCGCAGCATCTGGTAGCACTGGCTGGCGATCTCGTCCAGGCCCTGGCGGCTTTCCTCGTAACGCTGGGCAGCCAGGCTGCGGGCGGTGGAGGAGAGCAGCAGGAAGAGGCGGTTGAGCGGGTCGCGAAGGCTGTAGTTAAAGGAGGCCAGCATCTGGTCGGCCGCCGGTCCGTCCTGGGGCGCGGCGTCCGGCTGCATCCGGCCCAGGTACACCAGCACCCCTTCCAGCTCGCCGTCCTCCCCCAGCACCGGGGAAAGCTCGGCGCAGCCGGAGGAAAAGGGAACCCGGCTGGGGCAGGAAAGGGCCCGGCGCTCCCGCACCAGCTGCTCCCGCAGGCGGGCCAGGTCGTACCCGGCCAGGAAGGCCTGCAGGCTGTCCCGCTGGGCAAAAAAGGGCAGCTCCCGCCGCAGGAAGGGGCTTTGCCACAGCACGGCAAAGTCGCCGCCGGCCAGCAGGACCGGCAGCGGCAGCTCCTCCAGGCGGGGGATGAGGGCTTGCAGCGAAGGGGAAAAGGCGGTGTCCATAATGAGCCTCCCAATGAAAAAGCGTATGGTTACTGTATGCCGCCCCGGGGGCAAATAACCCGCCGGGCGGGCGGGACTTTCTGCCAGGGTTTCGACAAAATTCGACACGGTTTTCTTCAGTATAACCCATCGGGCGGGAGAAGTAAAGGAGCGGGCCGGGGGTATGGCAAAAATTAGTAAGATGGGGGTAAAAAGCCGCCGGGGAGCCCAGGTCAATAACGCCAAAATTTGGTGAGTAAACTGTACAAAACTAATCAATTTTCGAAAAATGGTTAAAATAATGACAAAGGTGATTGTATCTTTGCGGATTTTGGGATAAGATATAGGTATCATGAATTTAGGAGGTAGATCCCCATGGCAATTAAAATTGGTATCAACGGTTTCGGCCGTATCGGTAGATTGGTATTCCGCGCTGCAATGTCCCAGCCGGAGCTGTACGAAGTAGTCGGCATCAACGACCCCTTCATCGACCTGGACTACATGGTATACATGACCAAATACGATACCGTTCACGGTAAATTTGACGGCGAGCTTTCCACCAAAGACGGCAAGTTCGTTGTAAACGGCCATGAGATCAACGTTTACGGCTGCAAGAACCCGGCAGAGATTCCGTGGGGCGAGTGCGGCGCCGAGTACGTGGTTGAGTCCACCGGCGTGTTCACCACCACCGAGAAAGCTTCCGCCCATCTGGAGGCTGGCGCCAAGAAGGTCGTCATCTCCGCTCCCGCTAAGGATAAAGAGACTCCCACCTTCGTGGTTGGCGTCAACACCGATAAATACACCAAGGACATGAAGGTTGTTTCCAACGCTTCCTGCACCACCAACTGCCTGGCTCCGCTGGTTAAGGTCATCAACGACAAATACGGCGTGGTCGAAGGCCTGATGTCCACCGTACATGCTACCACCGCTACCCAGAAGACCGTTGACGGTCCTTCCAACAAAGACTGGAGAGGCGGCCGTGCAGCAGCTGGCAACATCATCCCCTCCTCCACCGGCGCTGCCAAAGCCTGCGCTCTGGTTATCCCCGAAGTAAAGGGCAAACTGACCGGTATGTCCTTCCGCGTTCCTACCCTGGACGTTTCTGTTGTTGACCTGACCGTCAAACTGGCTACCCCCACCACCTATGAGGACATCTGCGCTACCGTTAAGGAAGCTTCCGAGACCTCTATGAAGGGCATCCTGGGCTACACCGACGAGGCTGTCGTTTCTTCCGACTTCACCGGCGATCCCAGAACCTCCATCTTCGACGCCAAAGCAGGCATCATGCTCAACGACACCTTCGTTAAGCTGGTTTCCTGGTACGACAACGAGTGGGGTTACTCCAACAAGGTCCTCGACCTGATCAAACACATGGCTGAGGTAGACGCTCAGTAATCCGAGCCGTCCGGCTGTTTGATACCCCCAAAATAGCGACCAACATCCTGTCTTCCCCCGGGGGAGGGCAGGATGTTTTTTTATGCAAAAACAGACCACCTATTCTGAAAAAGGAAGATGGTGGAAAAACTTTATCCATTTTGACGAGGGCAGTTTTTTTCGCCATTCCAAAAATATGAAACAAAAAAACGCCGGATTTTTTGGCAAAAAGCAGGAATTTGACGATTTATCCCGTCAAAGTTCCGGGAAAGCGGGAGGTTTTTTGTTTATTATGTTTGGGAAAAATCGGGTGCTTGAGAAAAGTAAAAAAATGTTGTCTATAACAGACAAATATTTGCGCCAGGATTCCGGGGCTTTTAAGAGTTTTACACAATTCATACTTGAAATAGCCGGGACCTTCTGCTAAAATATAGGTAAAGTAAGGGGGATGGTATGATATGAAGACCGTCAATAAAAAAGATTCGGTACCGCTGTACCTGTTCCACCAGGGGACAAACTACAAAGCCTACGAATTTTTGGGCTCCCACCCCGCCAAACGGCAAGGGGTCAGCGGGGCCATCTTCCGCGTTTGGGCGCCTCACGCCGCCGGTGTGTCGGTGGTGGGCGACTTTAACCAGTGGGACCCGTCCCAAAACCCCATGGAAAAGATCAGCGAGCATGGCGTCTGGGAGGGCTTCGTCCCCGGCGTCAAGCAGTATACCATGTATAAATACCACATCCAGACCGCCGACGGCCGCAAGCTGATGAAGGCGGACCCGTACGCCTTCCATATGCAGACCCGCCCGGAAAGCGCCTCCCTGTTTTACGACCTGGGGCGCTACAACTGGAAGGACGACAAGTGGATGGAGAAGCGCCGCATGACCAACCACCTGAGCGAGCCGGTGAATATCTACGAGGTACACCTGGGCTCCTGGCGGCGGTACGAGGACGGCAACTTCTTCGATTACCGGAAGTTTGCCGACGAGGTGGTGCCTTACCTCAAGGAGATGGGCTACACCCACATGGAGCTGATGCCGGTGACCGAGTATCCCTTCGACGGCTCCTGGGGCTATCAGGTGACCGGCTACTTTGCCGCCACCTCCCGCTACGGCACCCCCAAAGACCTGATGTATCTCATCAACAAGTGCCATGAGGCCGGCATCGGCGTCATCATGGACTGGGTGCCCGGCCACTTCCCCAAGGACGAGCAGGGCCTCTACGAGTTCGACGGTACCCAGTGCTACGAATATCAGGACCCCCAGAAGCGGGAGCATCCCCACTGGGGCACCCGCATCTTTGACTTCGGCCGTCCCGAGGTACAGAGCTTCCTTATTTCCAGCGCCATGTTCTGGGTGGAGAAGTTCCACATGGACGGCATCCGGGTGGACGCCGTGGCTTCCATCCTCTATCTGGACTACGGCAAGGAGCCTTGGGAGTGGACCCCCAACGTCAACGGCGGCAACGAGAACCTGGAGGCAGTGGACTTCCTCAAGAAGCTCAACACCGCCATCCTCTCCACCCACAGCGACGTGATGATGATCGCCGAGGAGTCCTCCGCCTGGCCGCTGGTGACCAAACCGCCTTATGTGGGCGGCCTGGGCTTCAACTTCAAGTGGAACATGGGCTGGATGAACGACATCCTCAGCTACACCTCCCTGGACCCCTACTTCCGGTCCTACAATCACGATAAGATCACCTTCAGCATGATGTACGCCTTCTCGGAGAACTACATCCTGCCCCTCTCCCACGACGAGGTGGTGCACGGCAAGTGCTCCCTCATCAACAAAATGCCGGGAGAGTACGAGCAGAAGTTCGCCGGACTGCGCACGCTGTATGGATATATGATGGCCCATCCGGGCAAAAAGCTGCTCTTTATGGGGCAGGAGTTCGGCCAGTTCATCGAGTGGAACCACGAAAAAGAGCTGGATTGGCAGCTGCTGAGCTACGACAGCCACCGCAAGCTGCGCAATTTCGTCCGCGACCTCAACCACTTCTACCAGGAAAACGCCCCCCTGTGGGAGATCGACGATTCCTGGGACGGTTTCCAGTGGCTGGTGCACGACGACAACACCCAGAGCGTGGTGGCCTTCCGCCGCACCGATGAAAAAGGCAACGACGTGATCATCGCCTGCAACTTCACCCCCGAGCGCCGCAGCGGCTACCGCATCGGCGTGCCGGAGGAGAACGACTACCAGGTGGTGCTCAACTCCGACGACCCCAAATACGGCGGCAAAGGCGTCACGGAAAACGGCCTCATCCCGCTGGAGGCGGAACCCATGCACGGCAAGGCAAACTCCATCGTCCTGGACCTGCCGCCCCTTTCGGTGCTTTACCTGAAAGCGGTGGACCCGAAGGCCCCGCGTACCGTGGACGAAGCCCCGGTGCATGACGTGGAGGAGCACGAGCTGCGCCCCGAAGAGGCCCAGCCCCAGCCAGCCGCTCCCGAAAAACCCAAACGCACCCGTTCCAAGGCCGCAAGCGCCGCCAGCAGCAAAAAGACCGGCAAGACCGCCGCGAAAAAAGCCGCTGCGCCCGCCAAAGCCGACGACGGGGAACCCAAGAAAAAACCAGCGCGCCGTACCAAAAAGAAAACGGAAGAACCCGCAGAATAAATTTTGAGAGATGTTTTTTACACCGCGGCGCGTCCGGAAGAGGGGACTCTTCCGGGCCCAATGAACAACAACAAGAGGGGGATACACCATGATTTGTAAAAAAGAATGGATCGCCATGCTCCTTGCGGGAGGCCAGGGAAGCCGTCTTTACGCCCTGACCCGCGAGATCGCAAAGCCGGCGGTCCCGTTTGGCGGAAAGTACCGCATCATCGACTTCCCGCTGTCCAACTGCGTCAACTCCGGCATCGACACCGTCGGCGTGCTGACCCAGTACCAGCCGCTCAAGCTCAATGAGTACATCGGCAACGGACAGCCCTGGGACCTGGACCGCGTCCACGGCGGCGTCTTCATCCTGCCGCCTTACCAGAAGAGCTCCAACTCCGACTGGTACACCGGCACCGCCAACGCCATCTATCAGAACATCAACTTCATCAAGCGCTATGACCCCGAGTATGTGGTGATCCTCTCCGGCGACCATATCTATAAGATGGACTACTCCAAGATGCTCCAGTTCCACAAGGAAAAGGAGGCCGACTGCACCATCGCCGTTATCGAAGTCCCCATGGAGGAGGCTTCCCGCTTCGGCATCATGGCCTGCGACGAGGAGAAGAAGATCTTCGAGTTTGCCGAAAAACCCAAGGTACCCAAGAGCAACCTGGCGAGCATGGGTATCTACATCTTCTCCTGGGATAAGCTGGAAAAATACCTGACCGAGGACGAGGCCGACCCCGAGTCCGCCAACGACTTCGGCAAGAACATCATCCCCAACATGCTGGCAAACGGCGAGAAGCTTTACGCCTACGCCTTTGACGGCTACTGGAAGGATGTGGGCACCATCGACAGCCTCTGGGAGGCCAACATGGACCTGCTGGACCCCAACGTCCCGCTGGATCTTTACGACGACAGCTGGAAGATCTACTCCCGAAACCCGGTGATGCCGCCGCAGTACGTTTCCGATACCGCTCAGATCCAAAACGCCATGGTCAGCGAAGGCTGCGTGGTGGAAGGACAGCTTGACTTCTCCATCCTCTACCCCGGCGTAGTGGTGGAGCCCGGAGCCGTGGTGCGCGACAGCATCGTTATGCCCGGCGCTGTGCTGCGCGCGGGCTCGGTGGTGGAATACTCCATCATCGCCGAAAACGCCGAGATCGGGGAAAACGCCCACGTGGGCTGCCGGCCGGAAAACGCCGAAAATCTGGACGACTGGGGCGTCACCGTCATCGCCAAGGACATCCGGGTAGGCAAGGGCGCGCAGGTGCCTGCAAAAGCAATGATCGAACAGAATGTTCCGGAGGTGGGCGACGATGAGTAAGGTACTGGGTATCATTTTCTCGGATATGCACGACGCGGCAATGGGTGAACTGACCGAGCACCGCACCATGGGCTCGGTGCCCTTCGGCGGGCGCTATCGCCTCATCGACTTCACCCTTTCCAATATGGTGAACTCCGGCATCAGCGATGTGGGTATCATCACCAAAAGCAACTACCAGTCCCTCATGGACCATGTGGGCAGCGGAAAAGAGTGGGACCTGAGCCGCAAAAAAGGCGGTCTGTGCATCCTGCCGCCCTACGGCCGTGAGGACGCCGGTTACTACCGCGGCCGCCTGGAAGCTCTCTACGGCATCCGCAACTACATCAAAAACTTCCACGCCGATTACGTGGTGCTCAGCGACTGCGATATGGTCACCTCCATCAACTTTGAGGACATGATCCGCTACCACAAAAAGTGCGAGGCGGACATTACCGTCGCTTACCAGAACAAGAAGCTCATCTCCAACCAGGTGCAGGACACCAGCGTCCTGAAGCTGGACGAACATCACCGCGTGGTGGACACCCTGGTGAACCCCGAGGTGGAATCCGGCAACGTAAACCTGAACATGGTGGTCATCCGCAAGGACCTGCTGGAGCGCATCATCCGCGACGCCGCCAGCCACAACGAGTACAACATGCTCAAGACGGTGTTCCAGCGCGGCGTCAACGACTACCGCATCTATGGCTACGAGCACACCGGCTATGTGGCCGACATCAAGGGCATGAGCTCCTTCTATGAGTGCAACCTGGAGCTGCTGCGCCCCGAGGTCCGCTCCGCGCTCTTCCCCACAGCCCGTCCGGTCTACACCAAGGTCCGCGACGAGGTGCCGGTGAAATACGGCATCAGCGCCAACGTGAAAAACTCCATGATCGCCGACGGCTGCGTCATCCAGGGCACCGTGGAAAACTCCCTGATTTTCCGCGGCGTCAAGATCGGCAAGGGCGCCGTGGTCCGCAACTGCGTCATCATGCAGGGCACCGTGGTGGGCGAAAACTCCCATCTGGACAGCGTCATTACCGATAAAGACGTGCTCATCCGCGACTCCCGCACCCTGGTGGGCTGCGCCAGCTACCCCATGTACATCTCCAAGGGAAGCGCGGTCTAACCCGCGACTCGGTTGTGTGGGCACCCTATTTTCCCGAAAGCGCTGGAAAGAAGCTTCCGTCAGGAAGGTTCTTTCGTTAGTTGGCGCTTGCGCCAACTAGGCCCGCGGTGGCATTTTCGCGCACAGGGTCTTGTCAAAACGGAAAACAGGTGACCCGCGACTCGGTTTTGTGAAACCGGCCGCGCAGGCTCTGCGCAGTAAGATTTTAGCAGAAAAAGGGGATATGTCCTATGAAAATACTGTTTGTAGCAAGTGAGGCCCGCCCGTTCATCGCCTCCGGCGGTTTGGCGGATGTGGCTGGCTCGCTGCCCCGGGCCCTTTGCGAGTCCGGAAACGAGTGCCGGGTGGTCATCCCGCTGTATAAGCGCATCCCGCCCGAAATGCGGGAGCGCATGGAGTTCGTGCGCAACTTCAACGTTCCGCTGGCCTGGCGCAACCAGTACTGCGGCGTGTTCAAGGCCCGCTACCAGGGCGTAGCCTACTACTTCCTGGATAACGAATACTACTTCAACCGCGACAACCTCTACGGCTACTACGATGACGCCGAGCGCTTCGCCTTCTTCTCCAAGGCGGCGGTGGAGCTGCTCAACTACATCGACTACGAGCCCGACATCATCCACGCCAACGACTGGCACACCGCTATGGTGCCGGTGTACCTGAATATCTTCTACCGGGATATCCCCAAGTACTCCAACATCCGCACCGTCTTCACCATCCACAACATCCAGTACCAAGGCCAGTACGGCATGGAGATCGCCTGGGACGTGCTGGGCGTGCCGGAAAGCTTCCACCACATCCTGCGTTACGGCGACTGCCTGAACATGATGAAGGCGGCCATCACCCAGGTGAACATCGTCAACACCGTCAGCCCCAGCTACGCTATGGAGATCCACGACCCCTGGTATTCCCACGGTCTGGACCCGATCCTCACCTCCCGCGGCAACCGGGTGGTGGGCATCCTCAACGGCATCGATGTGGACGACTACAATCCCGCTACCGACGAGACCCTGGCGGCCAACTACACCGCCGACACCCTGGAAAAGAAGAAAGAAAACAAACGCCAGCTGCTCCGCGAAATGGGCCTGGAGGACGTGCCCGGCCGGATGCTCATCGGTATGGTGGGACGTCTGGTTTCCCACAAGGGCCTGGACCTGGTGCAGTACATCTTCGACATCCTCATGCAGGACAACGTGTCGGTGGTGATGCTGGGCTCCGGTGACGCTTCCTACGAGCAGTTCTTCCAGGAGATGCAGGCCCGTTATCCCGGCCGGGTAGCGGTGCGCATCGGGTTCATCCCGTCTCTGGCCCGCCGCATCTACGCCGGCGCCGACGCCTTCCTCATGCCCTCCAAGAGCGAGCCCTGCGGCCTGGCTCAGATGGTGGCAGCCCGCTACGGCACCCTGCCCATCGTCCGCGCCACCGGCGGCCTCAAGGACAGCATCCACGACATGGGCGGCCCGGACGGCAACGGCTTCACCTTCCAGACCTACAACGCCCACGATATGCTGGGCGCCATCCAGCGGGCGGAGGGCCTTTACGGCAACAAGCCCCTGTGGAAGGAAGCCCAGGCTCAGGCTATGGCCAGCGACTTCAGCTGGAAGCGCTCCGCCCAGGACTATGTGAACATCTACCGCATGATCCAGAACGACTAGTTGGAGCGAAGCTCCAACTAACGACCTAGTTCCCGCTGAAGCGGGAACTAACGGAAGAAGCGCACTCCCGTGCGCTTCTTCCCAATACTTCTCGGAAAATGTTCCCAAACCAACGAAAGAAGCTCCCCGAGGGGAGCTTCTTTTTTGCGTTTTCGGGGAAGTTATGCGAGAGGAAAGGGAAGTATCCTGGTGCAATAAGAGTACCGCCGCGGGCCGCTCACTTTCCCTTTCAGAAAAACCAGGTGCGCGAAATAGGGAGCGCAGGCCCTGCGCCGCAGGATGTTAAGTGAAGAGTGAAAAGAGAAGAGTGAATAAGGTTCTTTTCCGTGCTTCTTGGGGAAGTTTTTAGGGAGGGTAAAAAAATCCCCGTTTCAATCAGACTGAGTCGCGGGTTACACGCTTTCCGCCCGGCAAAACTTTCAGCGCGAAATTTCCTGCGCGGGTCCCGCGCCGCGGTAAATGCCATTGAAACCGTCCTCGACGATGGTGCCGTCGGGGATCTCCCGGTCGGTGATGACGAAGCGGCCCAGCTCCTTGGTGTCAAAGGACAGGGACTGGTCGTCCGGGTCCAGCACCGCCGGGATGCGGGTCAGCTCGCCTTTGTAGTAGCGGTAAACGTAGAACTTGCCGCCGAACAGCTCCATTTCGTCGGCCACGTCGATGGTCATGGTGCCGCTCAGGTCAAAGACCGGGCCCGCCGGGAAGGAGACAAACTTAAAGTTCTGGTCCTCAAACATGGCTACGATGGGTTTAATGGCGCTGGAATTATACAAAAGGTTGCGGGAATCCTGCTGGGTGACCCGCACTTCGTACCGCCAGGTACCGTTGGTGAAGGTGACCTTGCCGCCTTCGGCGTAGCGGTCCAGGCGGTCAAACTGCTCGGCGGTGATCACCGGGGCGCTGCTCTCCACATAGACGTACTCGCCGTCCTGCACCCCTTCCAGGCTTTCGTTGGGGATGCGGGCGTACCCCACCCGGAAGGCAGCGTCCAGGTCGGCGCGCACCCGGCCGGTGTTCTTCTCCACCAGGCGGATCGCCGCCGTTACCTTGGTCTGCTCCGCGGGCCAGCCGGGTTGGGTCTTGATGCGCAGGTGGTAGATGCCGTCGATCTCCTCCACCCGGAAGGAGGACACCGCCTCCCGCCCGGAAAGCACCTGCACCCGGAACTTCCAGTCCTTAATGTGGCGCTCCCGCACCGGCTGCGGCTCCTGGCCGTCCACCGAAAGGAAAAGCGGGAACTCGTAGGTCTCTCCCGGCAGCAGCAGCTCGTCCAGGGCGCCTTCATCCAGGGAAAGGGTGTACTCAGCGTCCTCAGCCGGGTGAAGGTCCGGGGCGGAGACCTCCGTCTCCTGGGAAAGGCCGGGGACCGCCGGGGCGGACGCTTCCTCGGCCAGGGCCGGCAGGGTCAGGCTGGACAGCGCCAGCAGCAGGGTAAATACAGAAAGCAATTTTTTCATATTCATTCCTCCTGATATGGTCTGAGGGGGTGGGTGGCGGCCCCGGTTTCGGGGCTCTGGGCTCATTATACGGGCCGTGAGCCGCCGTTTCAACCGGTGGATTCTGCCAGGAAACGGAGGAATTTTCCTGGATTTTCCCCGAATAGCAAATACCTTGCGTAATAAAACCCAACATTTTCACAAAACACCGCCGCTTTTCCACCGCTTCCCGAAGCTGGCGTGGGAAACACCTGTCCGCTGCCAGCTTTTCCAGCAACTTGTTGTTCCGCAATCGTTCCCGGGAAGCACAAAAAAGAACCTTCTTCACTCTTCACTTAACATTGTGTGGCGCAAGGCCTGCGCCAATCCCTCAGTCACGGCTGCGCCGTGCCAGCTCCCTTTCACAAGGGAGCCTTTTCCATCTCGCAAAACCTCCCCGAAAGCACAAAAAATGCCCGCATCCAGATGCTTTGGACGCGGGCGATTTGTTTTTTGATTTAGGAAAAAGCGGATTGCGCGAAACTGCCAGCGGGGGCTCCCCGCTTCTTTCGTTAGTTGATACTTTTGTCGGGGATTAGATGTCATATACCCGGCAGGCGTTTTCGAAGGTCTGGTCGGCCATGGCCTGGGGGTCGATGCCGTGGATGCCGGCCAGGCGGGTGACCATCCGGTCCAGCATGGAGGAGTCGCAGCGCTTGCCGCGGTAGGGCTCCGGCGCCATGTAGGGGCAGTCGGTCTCCACCAGCAGGCGGTCCAGAGGCACCTGGGCGGCGGCCTCTACGGCGCGGCGGGCGTTCTTAAAGGTGATGACCCCGGTGAAGCCCACGTACATCCCCAGCTTCACCACCTCGCGCGCCAGCTCCGCCGAGCCGGAGAAGCAGTGCATGATGCCCCGGGGCTGGTATTTTTTCAGCAGGTCCAGGGTGTCCTGGTGGGCGTCGCGGTCGTGGATGATCACCGGCACGTCCAGGTCCTTTGCCAGGGCCAGCTGTTCCTCAAAGATCTGGCGCTGGATGTCCCGCGGGGCGTTGTCGTCGTAGTAATAGTCCAGGCCGATCTCCCCCAGGGCGCGGGCCTTGGGGTGAGCAAGCTGCCGGGCCATGACATCCAGGTAATCCCGGGAGTGCTGGGCGGCGATCTGGGCCGACTGGTCCGGGTGGATGCCGATGGAGCAGTACACAAAGTCGTAGCGGTCGGCCAGGGCCAGGCCCGCTTCGTTTGCCTGGGTGGTGTTGCCCACGTTCATCACCCGGCGCACCCCGTGGTCCGCCAGGGACAAAAGCAGGGCGTCCCGGTCCTCGTCGAAGCGGGGGTCGTCGTAGTGAGCGTGGGAATCAAAGATATTCTGCATAAAAACCTCCCTTGGGGTCAGGGTGTGGGGTTCGGGTAAAAAAAGGAGGAGCGCGCCGCCCCTCCTTTTTCGGTTATCTCAGCTTGGAGCCGTTGGGGATGCTGTCGTCCACAAACAGGACCTTGACGGTGTTTTCCGGGCAGTCGGCTGCCAGGATCATGCCGCAGGATTCCTCGCCGCAGAGCTTAGCGGGCTTGAGGTTTGCCACGACCACCACCTTCTTGCCGATGAGGTCCTCGGGCTTGTACCAGGGGGCGATACCGGAAACCACCTGCCGTCCGCCGGCAAAGCCGTCGTCCAGCTGCAGCTTCAGCAGCTTTTTGGCCTTCTTCACCGGCACGCACTCCTTGACCTGGGCGACCCGCAGATCCACGCCGGCAAAGTGGTCGATGTCGATGAGGGTAGCCACGCCTTCATAGCTGGGCAGCTGGGGATGGGCGGCCGCCTGCTGTGCAGCCAGCTCTTCCAGCTCCTTGGCTGCGTCGATGCGGGGGAAGAGGGTGTCGCCCTTGTGTACGGTGACGGTAGCGGGCAGCACGCCGAAGGTCCCGGCAGACTCGTAGGTCATCTGCTCCTCGGTGGCGCCGATCTGGCTGGCAATCTTCTTGGCACTTTCCGGCATGAAGGGGGTCAGCAGGATGCCGCAGACCCGCAGGGATTCCAGCAGGTTGTACAGCACCGAAGCCAGGCGGGCTTTCTTGCTTTCGTCCTTGCCCAGCACCCAGGGAGCGGTCTCGTCGATGTATTTGTTGGTGCGGTCGATGACCTTGAACACCTCCACCAGGGCGTCCTGGAAGGCGTATTTTTCCATCTTATCTTCGTAGCGCTGGCGCAGGGAAGCCACCATGCCGGTCAGCTCCTCGTCCAGGGCGTCGGCTTCCCGCTCTTGGGGCAGGGTGCCGCCGAAGTATTTTTCCACCATGGACACCGAGCGGCTCAGCAGGTTGCCCAGGTTGTTGGCCAGGTCCACGTTGATGCGGTTGATGAGGGCTTCGTTGGAGAAGTTGCCGTCGGAGCCGAAGGGGAACTCCCGCAGCAGGAAGTAGCGCAGGGCGTCCACGCCGTAGCGCTCCGCCAGGACATAGGGGTCTACCACGTTGCCCTTGGATTTGCTCATCTTGCCGCCGTCCAGCAGCAGCCAGCCGTGGCCGTAGACCTTCTTGGGCAGGGGCAGATCCAGCGCCATAAGGATGGCCGGCCAGATGATGGAGTGGAAGCGGACGATCTCCTTGCCCACAAAGTGGACGTCGGCGGGCCAGAATTTTTCGAAATCGTGGTACTGGTCGTTTTCATAGCCCAGGGCGTTGATGTAGTTGGAAAGGGCGTCGATCCAGACGTAAACCACGTGGTTGGGGTCGAAGTCTACCGGCACGCCCCACTTAAAGGAGGTACGGGAGACGCACAGGTCTTCCAGGCCGGGTTTGATGAAGTTGTTGACCATCTCGTTGACGCGGCTGCGGGGCTCCAGGAAGTCGGTGTTCTCCAGCAGGTCGCGGATGCGGTCGGCGTATTTGGAAAGACGGAAGAAGTAAGCTTCCTCCTCGGCGTCCACCACCGGACGGCCGCAGTCGGGGCACTTGCCGTCCACCAGCTGGGTCTCGGTCCAGAAGGACTCACAGGGTTTGCAGTACTTGCCGCTGTACTTGCCCTTGTAGATATCGCCTTTTTCGTAAAGGGTCTTGAAGATCTTCTGCACCGAGTGCTCGTGGTAGGAGTTGGTGGTGCGGATGAAGCGGTCGTTGGAGATGTTCATCAGCTTCCACAGGTCCAGCACGCCGCGGGGGCCTTCCACGATGTTGTCTACGAATTCCTTGGGGGAAACGCCGGCTTCGGCAGCCTTGTCCTCGATTTTCTGGCCGTGCTCGTCGGTACCGGTCAGGAACATGACCTCATAGCCCTGCAGGCGTTTGTAGCGGGCCATGGCGTCGGTGGCCACGGTGCAGTAGGTGTGGCCGATATGCAGCTTATCCGAAGGATAGTAGATGGGGGTTGTGATGTAAAAGTGTTTTCCGTTTCCGTTCATGGGGGTCCCTCCTGATCTTTATGAAAATTCCCGCAGGGCGGGAGGCGGAATTGGTGTTCACATAAGCAAAATTATAGCATCATTTGCCGCCAAACACAACCGAAACCGCGCAAAATCTCGCCAAAAGCGGCCGCTTTGCCCCCAGGGGAGGAACCGCCCGGCCCCCCGGCGCATAGATTAATAGAAAAACCCAAAGGAGGCGCTGTTTATGAACCTGAGAAACAACCAGATCACCGTCGGCGAGATCCTGCAAAACCCCAAGGCCCGGGCCCTGCTGCAGAAGGAGGCCCCCAAGCTGGCAAACCACCCCATGCTGCCCCTGTCCTACTCCATCCCCCTCTGCGAGCTGCTCAAGTATTCCCAGGGGATGATCCCCCAGTTTAAGGTCCGCCAGATCCTCTCCCAGCTGGAAAAAATGTAGCCGGGCGCGGAGCCCGCGCGGGCATAATCGCGGCGGAGGAGCCTCCGCGGGCATTTTCGCGCTGAAAGCTTATCCGAATCGGAACCCTAGTAACCCGCGACTCGGTTGGGAGCGGACGAGAAGTTTTTTCACTTCCTCCCGGAAAACTTTCCCCAAAGCGCGGAAAAAACTTCTTCACTCTTCACTCTTCACTCTTCACTCTTCACTTTTCACTTAACATCCTGCGGCGGGGGGATTGCGGAACGCAGAAAACTTTCCCAAAAGTGCAGAAAAGAACCTTCTTCACTATTCTCTTTTCACTCTTCACTTAACATTGTGTGGCGGGGGATTGCGGAACGCAGAAAACTTCCCCGAAAGCACAAAAAAATGCCCGCATCCAGATGCTTTGGACGCGGGCGATTTGTTTTTTGATTTAGGAAAAAGCGGATTGCGCGAAACTGCCAGCGGGGGCTCCCCGCTTCTTTCGTTTATTAACACTTTGGCGTTAATTCGGGCAATAGTATGCAACCAGCAGATCCACCACGGCGCCGTAGCTTTGCATCCCCAGCTCCTGGCCGTAGCTTTGCAGGAAGGAGTCGTAGATGGTGGTGGTGGCGGTGCGCACCGGGGTGTCAAACTGCGCCCAGTAGGCGCTGTAAGCCGACAGATCCGCCGCCGCCCAGGGGGAAAGCCCCGCCCGCAGCTGGGCCCAGCCTTCCGGGTCTACGCCGCGCAGAGCGTTCGATAGGTGGATGTACCCCAGCAGGTAGCCGGAATACTGGTAGCAGGGGTCGTCGCAGGTGGAGCAGGCTAAGATTGCCACAAAGTTTGCCTCCTGCTCCGGGGCCACGTTGCGCTGGTGGGCGATCTCGTGGGCGATGGTGGAGGGCAGCAGACAGGGCGGGTAGTCGATGTTCACGTTGGATTCCCCGGTAAAGGGGAAGTAGACGCCGGTGAAATCGGTGTAGCTCATGAGGCGGGAGAAGTACACCGGCTTGACCACGGCGCTGTCCCGGGCCAGGAAGGGGAACTGCTGCTGGATGTTGTCGTAGACGCTGCCGGCGGCGGAGAAGGTCTCCTCCATAGGCTGGGCAAAAAGCCCGGCCTCGTCCCGGGGGACAAGCTCCGCCGTGCGGTTCACCTGTTCCACAAAGTAAGCGGTGGTGTCCCGCAGCTCCTCCACCGACACCGGCCGGGCGGTGATGCCGCTTTTTTCCTCAAAGGAGGTGGCGTAGTAGTTGGCGCCCCACAGCAGGCAGAACCCGGCGTAGACGGTGGCGGCGATGCTGGCGGCGCACAGGAGGAGCCGCAGCGTCCATTGCCCGCGCTCCGGGCCCCGGGCGATGCACCACAAAAACCACCCCAGCAGCCCCAGCATACTGATGGCAAAAAGCACCACCAGGCACTCGGCCACCGAAAAGGGCACCCGGGCGCAAAGGGCCGCCACCCCTTCCTTGTAGGGGGAGGAAATCTGCTCCACCCAAAAGTCCATCCAATTTTGCCTCGAGCGGGTCAGCAGGAACAGCCCGATGACCGCTCCGGCGCCCAGCAGCCAGAAGCAAAACCCCCGCTCCCGGCGCAGGGCGCGCCCCAGGCGGCTCAATGGCTCTCCTCCGGGGCGGCGCACCGTCCGGAAAGCAGCGCCGCGCCGTCACCGTACTGGCCCAGCAGGGTCGTGAGCACCACCTGATACACCAGCGCCGGGTCCTGGTAGATGCGCTCCCGGATGGCAAGGCACTCCTCCTCGGTGGGGATGAAGATATTGAGGTTGAGCAGGTCGGTGCCCACATCTTTCATTTTTATGGAAAGGATGTACCCGTCCGGCGCCGGGCGGTAGCGGACCTGGATCTCGTCCAGGCGCTTTTGCAGCTGGATCACCTGGCGGGCGCAGTCCAGCGTCTTTTCCCGTACCGTCAGGGGAAGGGTCTTGCTGAAGGTGCGGGAGGTGGCGCAGCCCACCTCGGAGATCTGGTACAGGGTGACGCCCTCGGGGCTTTGGGTGGTGGTCAGGTGGCCGGTGCGGCTCAGCTCGCTTACCGCCTCGGCAAACTCAAAATAGTTGACAAAGCCGGTGCCCAGCAGGATCTCGTTGAGCTGATCAAAGGACATAGGCGTCCCCAGCTTGTCCATCAGGTAACACACCAGGATCTTTACCTCGAAATCGTTGGTCAGGCCGCCGGGCTGGATGCCGCCCACAAACGCGTTATAGGACATAAAACCACCTCGTTTTGCTGGTAGGATATATTCCTTATTATTGTACAACAAAACTGCCGCTTTTGCAAAAGGGTCAGGCTGTATAATTTGTCCGGCGGGCGCATAGGGATAAAAGGAGCTGCGGGAAGCCTGGCCCCGCAGGAAGAACCAACAGAAAACGGAGGAAACGACCATGACGCAATATCAGGGATTGACGACCAAGGAAGCCTCCCGAAGGCTGGTGGAACAGGGGGAAAACGTCCTGGGCTCCCGGAAAAAGTCCCACCCGCTGCGGCTGTTCGCCGCCCAGTTCCGGGACGGCATGACCCTTATCCTGCTGCTTTCCACCGGCATCTCCATGGCCATGGGGGAGGTGGTGGAGGCTTTGGCCATTGTGGCCATCGTCTTTTTAAACGGCTGCCTGGGTTTTTTGCAGGAGTGGCGCACCGAGCGCTCCTTAGAGAAGCTCAGCGCCCTTTCGGCCCCCACTGCCACGGTGGTGCGGGACGGACGCATCGCCCAGCTGCCTACCGCCCAGGTGGTGCCCGGGGACCTGGTGCTGCTGCGGGCCGGGGACCGCATCCCCGCCGACTGCCGCCTGCTGGAACAAAGCGCCTTCTGCTGCGATGAATCGCTGCTCAGCGGCGAGTCGGTGCCGGTGGAGAAGGAGGCCTGCCCCTTTGCGCCCGGCCGCCGGGAGACGGGGGAAGCGCCCGCCGCCGCGCCGCGCGCCACCGCCTATATGGGCACCTTGGCCACCCGGGGCAACGCCAAAGGCGTGGTCACCGCCACCGGCCGGGACACCGAAATGGGCAAGATCGCCGGCATG
Source organism: Oscillospiraceae bacterium (assembly GCA_019423755.1). Lineage (GTDB taxonomy): Bacteria > Bacillota > Clostridia > Oscillospirales > Ruminococcaceae > Negativibacillus. The sequence goes on along the minus strand of JAHZAU010000015.1, from coordinate 28,785 downwards.
CTGGACGCCATCCAGCCGGACCCCACCCCCCTTCAGAAGAAGCTGGACCAGCTGGGCAAGTACATCGCCCTGGGTTGCGTGGGCATCTGCGCGGTGGTGGCCGGGGTGGGCATCCTGCGGGGGGAGCCGGTGTTTGAAATGCTGCTCACCGGCATCTCCCTGGCGGTGGCGGCCATCCCCGAGGGCCTGCCGGCCATCGTCACCATCGCCCTGGCCCTTTCGGTCAACCGCATGGTCAAGCGAAACGCTGTGGTGCGCCGCCTGCACGCCGTGGAGACCCTCGGCTGCGCCAACGTCATCTGCTCCGACAAGACCGGCACCCTCACCGAAAACCGCATGACGGTGGTGAAGCTGGCTACCGCCGACCACTGCTTCGACGTCACCGGCAGCGGCAGCCAAGGCCGGGGCCAGCTGCTGCTGGACGGCCGCCCCGCCGACCCCCGTCAAAGCCCGGCGGTGCTCCAGGCGCTGGAAACGGCGGTGGTGTGCAGCAACGCCCAGCTGCGCCCGCCGGAGGGCCGGGAGCGGGGGAAGGGGGAGAAGCTTTCGGTCTACGGCGAGCCCACCGAGGCGGCCCTGGCGGTACTGGGGGCAAAGCTGGGCGTCACCCGGGAAACAAGCGGCTGCCGCCTCATCCGGGAGCGTCCCTTTGACTCGGAGCGGAAGATGATGTCGGTAGCGGTGCAGCGCCCCGACGGCAGTCGGGTGCTGCTGACCAAGGGCGGCGCCGACGTGGTGCTGGCCCGCTGCACCAGCTGCCTGACCCAGGGCGGGGTGGTGCCTATGACCCCGGCGCTGCGCCGCCGCCTGACCGAACAAATCCAGGAGATGGCCGCCGGGGCGCTGCGGGTGCTGGGGCTTTGCTGGCGGCCGCTCGGCGCCAAAGACGAGATGCAGGAGCAGGGGCTTATCTTCTGCGCCTTTGCTGGGATGCAGGACCCGCCCCGCAAGGAGGCGCTGGACGCGGTGCTGCGCTGCCGCAGGGCGCACATCCGGCCAGTGATGATCACCGGGGACGACCCGCTTACCGCCAGCGCCATCGCCCGGCAGCTGCGCATCTGCGCCGAGGGGGACCCGGTGCTCACCGGCCCGGAGCTGGAGCGCATGGGCGAGCGGGAGCTGCTGGAACAGCTGCCGCGGGTCAACGTCTTTGCCCGGGTGAGCCCGGCGCACAAGCTGCGCATCGTAAAAGGGCTCAAAAAGCTGGGGAACGTGGTGGCCATGACCGGCGACGGGGTCAACGACGCCCCGGCCGTCAAGGAGGCGAACATCGGCGTTTCCATGGGCCAGACCGGCACCGACGTCACCAAGGAGGCCTCCTCGGTCATCCTTTTGGACGACAATTTCGCCACCCTGGTGGCGGCGGTGGAGGAAGGGCGGGTCATCTACCGAAACATCCGCAAGTTTATCCGCTATCTGCTTTCCTGCAACATCGGCGAGGTGGTCACCATGTTCCTTGCCATGCTCATGGGGATGCCGGTGCCGCTGCTGCCCATCCAGATTTTGCTTGTGAACCTGGTGACCGACGGCCTGCCGGCCATCGCCCTGGGGCTGGACCCGCCGGACCGGGACGTGATGACCCAGCGGCCCCGCCGCCCGGAGGAATCGGTCTTTTCCGGCGGGCTGCTGACGGTGATCTGGTTTCGGGGGATGCTCATCGGGCTGACCACCGTGGGGGTGTTCTCGCTTTTCCTCACCGCCGGGGCCGACCTGGCCCTCTGCCGCACGGCGGCGCTGGTGACGCTGGTACTGACCCAGCTCATCCATGTGTTCGAGTGCAAGTCGGAGGACGCCGGGCTGTTTGACATCCATCCCTTTAACAACTGGAAGCTTATCGGGGCGGTAGCGGTGTCGGCGGCGGTGCTGTGGGCGGCGGTGTACCACCCGGTCATGCGGGTGATCTTCCGCACCGTGCCGCTGACCGGCGAGCAGCTGGGGCTTGTGGGGGTGTCGCTGCTGGTGGCGCCGCTGCTGTGGGCGATGGTGACCCACCTGCGTCTCGGCCGCCGGAAGGAGCAGCCGGACGTCTCCGCAGAGGCCGGGGAATAGGGGGAAACCGCCGGGGTTTGATTTTGCCGGAGAATCGTGTTATAATGGAGGGCGCAATCGCACGTTGCGCCGGAAGTTGGCACTTTTTCGGCGAAAATCAAGCAAGATAGGTGGCGAACCCATTTGTATAAACAGATCCTTTTCTACATGGCCCTGGCCGGGGCCGTCTGCCGCATCACCGCCCTGGTGCTGCTTACCGCCCTGCATCAGATCCACCTGCCGTGGCTGGTGCTGACGCTGTCGGTGCTGGTGGCCGTTTTGGGCGTAGCGGTGGTGGTCAAGCGCCTGGTGAACGAGGTGAGCATCTGGCAGCTGGCCGGGTATCACATCCTGGCCGACGTGGTGACCATCCTCAACTTCATCCTCCTGAGCTTTAGCCCCATCGACGTCTCCATGATCGAGACCGCGATCACCGGTTCGGTGCTGTCGGTGCTGGCCAGCGTGACGGTTTTGGTGTTGGCTTTCCGCCGCAAACGCTACATCACCGTGCGCCAGCGCCGCCTGCTGGCTCTGGAAAGCCGCCGGGAATCCGAACCCGCCGAGGCTGCCCAGCCGGAAGCCGAGCCCGCAGCCACCCAGGCAGATGCTTCGGAAATGGAAAATATCCGCTAAACGAAAGAAGTTCCCCTCGGGGAGCTTCTTTTTTTGCTTTCGGCGGAGGACCTCCGCGGGAATTTTCGCGCAGTTCCCCTTTTTCAAAAGGAAAGCTGGGCTGCCCGCGTCGGATGTTAAGGGAATAGTGAAGAGGGAATAGTGAAGAGGGAAGAAGGTTCTTTTTTGCTTTTGGGGAAGTTTTCTGCTTACCGCAATCCCCCCGCCGAGAGCGGCCCTCCCCCCTTTCACAAGGGGGGCCGCGGCCAGCCCGCGGTGGCAGTTTCGCGCTTAAAATTTCCCCGGAACGGAAAATGTGTAACCCGCGACCCGGTTTTGCAAAAATGAGGGGCTTTCCGTTTTGGAAAACTTCCCCGAGATGGAAAGGCTCCCTTGTGAAAGGGAGCTGGCACGGCGCAGCCGTGACTGAGGGATTGTTCTTCCCCGCGCCGGAAATCGTACCGCCGCGGGTTACACAGTTTCCATCACGTAAAAACTTTTTGCGCGAAATAGGGAGCACAGGCCCTTCGCCGCGGGATATTAAGTGAAGAGTGAATAGTGAAAAGTGAAAAGGGAAGAAGGTTCTTTTTTCTGATTTCGAGGACATTTTCCGAGAAGAAAAGAAAAACCTCTCGTCCGCTCCCAACCGAGTCGCGGGTTACTAGGGTTCCGATTCGGATAAGCTTTCAGCGCGAAACAGCCCGCGGGGGCTCTCCCGCCGCCTTGACAAGGGGGCGGGGGTGTGGTAGGTTGATAACATCGGAACCGGGCGCTGCCCGGTCCGCCCCCCCGGACGGGAGGAAACAGAAAGGAGAACCAAAACCATGGACCTGACACAAAAACTCACCCACATCCTGGGCCTCGACCTGAAAAAAGACTTTACCTCGGTGTCCTACGCCATCATGAAGGACGGCCAGCTTTGGGCGGCCGATTCCCTGGGCACCGGCGGCAAGGACCGCGGCCCGGCCACTACCCAACATACCTACAACGTCTGCTCCATCTCCAAAGTTTACTGCACCGCCGCCGTCATGAAGCTGGTGGAACAGGGCAAGGTCAGCCTGGACGAGCCCATCGTCCACTACCTGCCGCAGTTTACCATGGCGGACCCCCGCTACACCCAGATCACCCTCCGCCACTGCCTGAGCCACACCAGCGGTCTGCCCGGTACCCAGTGGAAGCACTTCTCCGCTACCCACGTGGACGGCCTGGACAACGAAGGCTACTACCAGGAAGTGTACCGCCATCTTTCCAAAAGCCGCCTGAAGGCCGACCCCGGCGCCTACGCTGTTTACTGCAACGACGGCTTCACCCTGGCGGAGATGGTGGTGGCTAAAATGTCCGGCGTGCCCTTCGGCCAGTTTGTCAAGGAACAGATCACCGAGCCCATCGGTGCCCATTCCACCCGTCCCTCCACCGTCCACAACCCGGACTTCCCGCTGGTGAGCGAGGGCGCCAAACCCGAGGAGATGTTCTACCTGCAGGGCTGCGGCGGCTTCACCACCACTATGACCGACCTGTGCCGCTTCGGCCAGCTGTTCCTGGAGGAAAACCCCATCCTCTCGGAGGCTAGCAAGGCCGAGATGCGTACCCCCCAGGGCCGTACCTTCCTGGCGGACGACGCCCGCAGCGCCTCCTTCGGCCTGGGCTGGGACAACGTCCATCTCAACCACCCGGACTACGACCTGGGCGAGCAGGTGCAGGTCAAAGGCGGCAACAGCTTCCAGTTTACCAGCATGTTCTACGTTATCCCCAAATATAACGCCGTGCTGGCCATCTCCGAGACCCACGACTGCGGTCTGGATGTGGGCGAAGCCATCCTGCGTCTCTTTGCTGTGGCTATGCTGGAAAAGGAAGGCCGCTGCATCTTCACCAAGGGCTCCCCGGTTCCCAAACAGCTGGCCGAGACCTTCGGCGGCACCTACCTGCTGCCCGGTTCCGTCTGGAACACCCACTTCTTCGGCCCCTGGCTGACCATCACCCAGGACGACACCCGCGGCCATCATGTAGCCCAGTACTCCAACCTGGTCTACGACGGCACTGACTTCGTGGACAAGGAGGGCAACCGTTTCTTCTTCCGCATCCACGGCGACGACCAGTACTTCTTCGCCACCCGCCAGCATTGTCCCACCCCCATCGCCATGAAGGCCCGCCGTTACCCGGCTGTCTCCCCGGCGTGGGAGGCCCGCGTGGGCAAACGCTACCTGGCGGTGGACATCCCGGTCAACGACCTGGTGGGCAACGAGATCATGACCGCCTTCCAGCTGGCCAAACTCCCCGACACCCCCGGCGTGCTGGTGGCTTCCTTCTCCGGCATCCCCGACGGCGACGTGTACGGCCTGTTTGAGGGCAGCTTCACCCCGGTGGACGACCATTCCGGTACCGGCTTCCTCCAGACGCCTTCCAACGGCAGCCGCGACCTGCTGGACCTGTGGTTCTACACCGAAGGCGGCGTGGAATACTGCGACACCGCTTCCTACACCTACCGCGAGGAAAGCTCCCTGCCGGTGTACGAGGGTCAGACCTTTGAAAACGGCCGCTACAACGGCGAGCGCAACAGCATCTACCGCATCCAAAGCGAGCTTGCAGAGCTTCCGCAGGTACCGGAAGGCTGCCGCCTGCTGGTGCTGGACCGTGAGATGAGCGTCTGCTACGACAGCCAGACCCCCAAGGACTACCGCCCGGTGAAGGAAGGCTACCTCTCCTTCCTGGTGAAGTAGCGCGGGGGAGCCCCCGCGTGCATAATCGCGGCGCGGAGCCCGCGCTGGCAGTTTCGCGCAGCTCCCCTTTTTCAAAAGGAAAGCTGGGCTGCCCGCGTCGGGACTTGGCTGCGTGCCTAGTTGGCGCCAAAGTATCAACGAACGAAAGAAGCTCCCCCGAGTGGGAGCTTCTTTTTTGCGTTCTTGGGCGGGGAAGCCCCCGCAGGATGTTAAGGGAAGAGTGAAAAGTGAAGAGTGAAAAGTGAAAAGGGAATAGGGAATAGGGAAAAGGGAAGAAGGTTTCACTCGTTGCCGTAAAGGGCGTTCTTTTTTGGCGGGGGAGGGGAATAGACTTTCGGTAAAAGGGAAAGGCAGGGGAGGACGATGCGTTCACAACAAAGCGTTCGCCCGCAGGCGGTGCGTCTGCGGCGGCGGCAACCAAAGGAAGGCGGCGGCTGGCTGCTGCTGCGCCGGCAGATGCTGGCCTGTCTGCTGGTGGGGGCGGTGCTGGCAGCGGGACAGGCGCTGGGCGGGGTAGCCGGGGACCAGTCCCGGCAGGTGTGCCGGGTACTTTGCGGCCAGGAACCGGCGCCGCTGCCCCAGCTGCCCCTGCGCCAGTGGGCCGAGGACTGGGAGGAACGGGTGGACCAGCTGGGGGAGGACCTGGTGGACGCTCTGCGGGACCTTTTGGGGGAGAGCCTGGAGCTGGAGGAAGCGGACGGCCCCAGCGGCGGCCCATCCGGGCAGACGGTGCGTCCCGCGTCGGCTTCCTCCCAGGCACTGCGCTGGCCAGAACCGCTGTGGTCCCCGGTGACCGGGTGGGTCACCTCCTTTTACGGCGCCCGGGAACACCCCATCACCGGGGAAGCGGACTTCCACACCGGGGTGGACATTGCCGCGGCGGAGGGCACGCCCATCCAGGCGGTGCTGCCGGGGCGGGTGGTGGAAGCCGGCTGGTCGGACGGCTACGGCAACCGCATTGTTTTGGAGCATGAAGGCGGCCTGCGCACCGCTTACTGCCACTGTTCCCGCCTGCTGGCCGGGGAGGGCACGGTGGTAGCCCAGGGGGACCGCATCGCCCTGGTAGGTTCCACCGGGGTGTCCACCGGCCCGCACCTGCACCTGGAAGCCTCGGTGGACGGCCAGTGTCAGGACCCGCTCCCGGCCCTGCCCCATCATACAAGTTAGCGGGGAGCTATTAAGTGAAGAATGAAGAGTGAATAGGGAAGAAGCGAGAAGGCATGAACAGACAGGGGGCGGGAGAGTGACATTCTGGGCGCAGAGCCTGCGCTGGCTGTTTCGCGGCGCAGAACCTGCGCAGGCTGTTTCGCGCTAAAAGTTTTATCGGATGGAAAGTGTGTAACCCGCGGCGGTCGTTAAGTGAAAAGGGAAGAATGAAGAGTGAATAGGGAAAAGGGATGAACGGACAGGGGATGAGGCGGTGACATTCTGGCTGGGGAAGACCCAGGTAGTGGTGGAGTTTGGATTTTTCGTGGTGCTGGGGGCGTTTTTGCTTCTGGACCAAAGCGTCTGGGGAGGGCTGCTGCTGGGGTCGGTGGCCTGCCACGAGCTGGGGCATCTGGCGCTGCTGCGCCGCTGGGGGGTGCCGGTGCAGCAGCTGCGGCTCCAACCCTTTGGGGTCAACATCCGCCGCCCGCCCTCTACCCTGAGCTACCGGCAGGAGGCGGCGGTCTTTCTGGCGGGGCCGGGGTGCAACGCTCTGCTGGCGGCGCTGGGGTGGTCGCTGCGGGAGGTGTGCCCCGGGTGGGCGCTGCCGCTGGCAGCGGTGAACCTGGTCATGGGGGCGGTGAACCTGCTGCCGGTGCCGCCTTTGGACGGCGGGCAGGCGCTGAGCTGCGCCCTGCGGCAGGGGATGGGCCCCCGGGCGGCGGGGCAGGTGGGGTTTTGGCTGGCACTGGCGGCGCTGGTCCCCATGACCGCCGGGGCGTTGGTGCTTTTCTGGCGGCAGGGCAATTTCACCCTGCTGATCCTCTGCCTAGGGTTGGGGTGGCGCTTAACTGCCGCGCCGGCAGTTAAATGAAGAGTGAAAAGTGAAAAGGGAAGAAGGTTTCGTTTGTGACAGGCCATTCTTTTTTCTGCGTGTCTCGAAAAGACTCCCGCCTCGGGTCTAGTTGCAGTCAAAGACGGCAACTAACGAAAGAAGCGGGGAGCCCCCGCGGGCATAATCGCGCAGTTTCCTTTTT